>DKNF01000197.1 GCA_002470165.1 Betaproteobacteria bacterium UBA7395
CAGCTGCATGAAGCGCTCCAGGCGGGCGGACGAGTGTTCCGGACCCTGGCCTTCGTAGCCGTGCGGCAGCAGCATGACCAGACCGCAGGCGCGGCCCCACTTGGCTTCGCCGGAAGCGATGAACTGGTCGATGACGACCTGGGCACCGTTGGCGAAGTCGCCGAACTGGCCTTCCCAGATCACCAGCTCGTACGGGTTGGCGGAAGCGTAGCCGTAGTCGAAGGCGAGCACGGCCTCTTCGGACAGCACCGAGTCGTAACACTGGAAGCCGGCCTGCTTTTCCTGCAGGTTCTTCAGCGGGTGGTAGGTGCCGGTGTCCCAGTTGGTACGGTTCTGGTCGTGGAAGGCCGCATGGCGGTGGAAGAAGGTGCCGCGACCGACGTCTTCACCGGAGATGCGGACGCCGTAACCGGAAACCAGCAGCGAAGCGTAGGCCAGGTTCTCGGCCATGCCCCAGTCGACCGGCAGCTTGCCCTCGCCCATGGCGGCGCGATCCTCGACGATCTTCTTGACGCGCGAATGCAGCGTGAAGTTCTCGGGAATATCGGTCAGACGCTGGGCCAGACGCTGCAGTTCGGCAACCGGCACGCGGGTGTCGCAGGTCTCGATGTAGTTCTTCGTCAGGAACGGCGTCCAGTCGATGGTCATCGGATGCTTGTAGCCGGCCAGCACCGGGTTGTACAGCAGTTCGCCCTTGTCCAGGTGCTCGCGGTATTCCTTGATCATCTGGTCCGGACCGTCGGCCGGCAGCGTGCCCTCGGCGATCAGCTTGTCGCCGTACAGCTTGCGGGTACCCGGATGCTTGGCAATGATCTTGTACATCAGCGGCTGCGTGACCATCGGCTCGTCCTGCTCGTTGTGGCCGAGCTTGCGGAAGCAGATGATGTCGACGACGACGTTCTTCTGGAAGGTCTGGCGATATTCGACGGCCAGCTGGGTGACCAGCGCAACGGCTTCCGGATCGTCACCATTGACGTGGAAGATCGGCGCGTCGGACATCTTGAAGATGTCGGTGCAGTAGTGGCCGGAACGGTAGTCGCGCGGGTCGGAGGTGGTGAAGCCGACCTGGTTGTTGACCACGATGTGCAGCGTACCGCCGACACCGTAACCGCGCGTCTGCGAGAAGTTGAGCATTTCCTGGTTCACGCCCTGACCGGCGACGGCGGCATCGCCGTGGATCAGGATGGGCATGACCTTGGACTTGGCACCTTCGCCACGACGGACCTGGCGGGCATAGACCGAGCCTTCGACCACCGGGTTGACGATTTCAAGGTGCGACGGATTGAAGGCCAGCGTCAGGTGGCAGGCGCCGCCAGGCGTCGACACGTCGGACGAGAAGCCCATGTGGTACTTGACGTCGCCGGCCGACAGATCGCTCTTCTTCTTGCCTTCGAATTCGGCGAAGAGCATCGACGGAGCCTTGCCCAGCGTATTGACCAGCACGTTCAGGCGGCCGCGGTGGGCCATGCCGACGACGACTTCGTCAACGCCCATGGCACCGCCGGTACGCACGGCTTCGTCCATGGCGACGATCAGCGATTCACCGCCTTCGAGCGAGAAGCGCTTCTGGCCGACATACTTGGTATGCAGATAGCGTTCGAGCGTCTCGGCAGCCGTCAGGCGCTCGAGAATGCGCTTCTTCTGGTCGACGTTGAAGGTCGGACGCGAGCGGATGCTTTCCAGTTTTTCCTGCAGCCAGCGCTTCTCGGTGTAATCGGTCATGTACATGTACTCGACACCGATGGTGCCGCAGTACGTCTGCTTCAGCGTTTCGAGGATGTCGCTGAGCTTGGCGTTTTCCGGCAGGCCCTTGAGCGAACCGACGTTGAAGGTCTGGTTCAGGTCGGCATCGGTGAAACCGTAGAAGGACGGCTCCAGTTCGTCGAGCTTCGGGCGCGGCAGGCGCTTGAGCGGATCAAGATCGGCCCAGCGCGTACCGAGCGAACGGTAGGCGGTGACCAGCTGGCCGACGGCCGACTGCTTCTTGTGCTCGGTCGTCGAGGAAGCCGGCGCAGCCGGCTTGAAGCCGCCGCTCTTGGCCAGTTCGGCGAAGGCCGAAACCACCGGGGCGTGCGCCACATCGCGGGCGACGAAGCCGGGCATCTGGGCCAGGTGATCGAAGTAATCGCGCCACTCGGCGGGAACCGAGGTCGGATCGTTGAGGTAGTTTTCGTAAATTTCTTCGACGAAGGGAGCGTTACCGCCAAAGTAAAGCGTGCTGTCGAATTTATCGTTCATCGTAGTCATAGGCGTCCCCACCAGGGTTTGTTCTCTGTCGCTGCGGATGCAGTCCGACAATTCTCCGCATGTAAAAAAGGGCGGCCCACGGCCGCCCGATTCTTTTTCTTAGCCGCGTTGGGCGAGCGGTACCACGTCGCGCTTGGCAGCGCCGATGTACAACTGGCGCGGACGGCCGATCTTGTATTCCGGATCGGAGATCATTTCTTCCCACTGCGTCATCCAGCCAACCGTACGGGCCAGCGCGAAGATGCAGGTGAACATCTCGGTCGGAATACCGATCGCCTTCTGGACGATGCCGGAGTAGAAGTCGACGTTCGGGTAGAG
>DKNF01000200.1 GCA_002470165.1 Betaproteobacteria bacterium UBA7395
TCGCCATCCGCGAAGGCGGTCGTACCGTTGGCGCCGGCGTCGTCGCCAAGATCATCGAGTAATCGGTAATCGTTGCAAGCAAAGCGCTTCGGGGTCCCGAAGCGCTTTGATGTTTCTGCAGCAGGGGTGTAGCTCAATTGGTAGAGCAACGGTTTCCAAAACCGTAGGTCGGGGGTTCGATTCCCTCCGCCCCTGCCACTCTCTTTAAAGATCGCGAACGTCATGGCTGACAAGATCAAGTTTTCGCTGGCGCTGGTTATTCTGGCAGCTGGCGTGGCTGGCTTCTACCTGCTCTCCGAGCAGGCAATGATTTTGCGCGTCCTGGCGGTTCTCGTCGGGGCGGCGCTGGCGGTTGCCGTTGCCTGGAAGACTGAGCCGGGTCAGCGCTTCTTCACTTTTGCCAACGAGGCGGTGATCGAGGCGCGCAAGGTCGTCTGGCCGACGCGCAAGGAAACGACGCAGACCACGGCGATGGTATTCGCCTTCGTGGTCGTCATGGCGCTTTTCCTCTACCTCACCGACAAGAGTCTTGAGTGGGTCCTGTACGACCTGGTCCTGGGCTGGAAGAAATCATGAGTAAACGCTGGTACGTCGTACACGCCTATTCCGGCTTCGAAAAGAGTGTCATGCGCGCCATTCAGGAGCGCATCAATCGCTTGGGGATGCAGGAAAAATTCGGCCAGATTCTCGTTCCGGTCGAAGAAGTGGTTGAAATGAAGGGTGGTCAGAAGTCTATTTCCGAACGCAAGTTCTTCCCCGGCTATGTGCTGGTCGAAATGGAAATGGACGACGATAGCTGGCACCTGGTGAAGAACACGCCCAAGGTCACCGGTTTTGTCGGTGGCACGGCCAACCGTCCCGCGCCGATTTCCCAGAAGGAAGTCGACAAGATCATGCAGCAGATGCAGGAAGGCGTCGAAAAGCCGCGTCCCAAGGTCTTGTTCGAAGTGGGCGAGGTGGTCCGGGTCAAGGAAGGCCCGTTCACCGATTTCCACGGTTCGGTCGAAGATGTGAATTACGAAAAGAGCCGCTTGCGTGTCTCGGTGACCATTTTCGGTCGCGCGACGCCGGTCGAGCTCGAATTCGCCCAGGTCGAGAAGTCCTGAGCGACAGCTTTCAGGTGTGCCGGCGACCTTGATGTCCGGCAAGAGGAGCGCCAGTAGTCGTTTTTGGCGAACGCGCGTTACAACTCATTAAAGGAGTGTCTTATGGCCAAGAAAATTATTGGCTACATCAAGCTGCAAGTGCCGGCAGGCAAGGCGAATCCGTCGCCCCCGATCGGTCCGGCGCTGGGTCAGCGCGGTCTCAACATCATGGAATTCTGTAAGGCCTTCAACGCTCAGACGCAAGGCGTCGAGCCGGGTCTGCCGATTCCTGTCGTGATCACCGCTTTTGCCGACAAGTCCTTCACCTTCGTGATGAAGACGCCGCCGGCAACGATCCTGATCAAGAAGGCTGCCGGTATTAAGTCCGGTTCGGCCAAGCCGCACACCGACAAGGTCGGCAAGATCACCCGCGCCCAGTGCGAAGAGATCGCCAAGACCAAGATGCCTGACCTGACGGCCGCCGACATGGAAGCCGCCATCCGCACCATCGCCGGCTCCGCCCGTTCGATGGGCATCACCGTGGAGGGTCTGTAATCATGGCCAAGCTCACGAAAAAGCAAAAAGCCCTCGCCGCCAAGGTTGTTCCGCAGAAGCTGTACCCCCTGCAGGAAGCCCTGACCCTGGCCAAGGAAACCGCCACCGCCAAGTTTGACGAGTCGATCGACGTCGCCATCAACCTCGGCGTGGACGCACGCAAGTCGGACCAGGTGGTTCGTGGTTCCGTCGTGCTGCCGGCCGGTACCGGCAAGACCGTTCGCGTTGCCGTGTTCGCCCAGGGCGACAAGGCTGAAGCCGCCAAGGCTGCCGGTGCCGACGTCGTCGGTTTCGACGATCTGGCCGCCGATGTCAAGGCCGGTAACCTGAACTTCGACATCGTCATCGCCACCCCGGATGCCATGCGCATCGTCGGTCAGCTCGGCCAGATCCTCGGCCCGCGCGGCCTGATGCCGAACCCGAAGGTCGGTACCGTGACCATGGACGTCGCTACTGCCGTCAAGAACGCCAAGGCCGGTCAGGTTCAGTACCGTACCGATAAGGCAGGTATCGTTCACGCTACCATCGGTCGTGCTTCCTTCTCGGTCGAGAATCTGGAAACCAACCTGAAGGCACTGGTCGAGGCGCTGCAGAAGGCCAAGCCGGCTGCGTCCAAGGGTCAGTATCTGCGCAAGATCGCCGTCTCGGCCACGATGGGCCCGGGCGTCCGCGTCGATCAGGCCACGCTGGCTGCTTAAAGAACTTTGGGTCGCAGCTTCCGGCCATCCGGCCAGGGGCTGCGAATCGTCAAAGACCGCAGGCGCCCCGCAAAGGGCTTAATCGCGAAAGCCTGCGCAGACGGTGTTCCCGAAACGGATTTTCTGCCATTCGCAAGAATGGCGAGCTTCTGGTTCAGGTCGCCGTAAGGGCGGCGGGAATGTTTCCCGTCGTGTTATGACTTGAAAGGAGGAAAGACCTGTGGGTCTCAATCTGAATGACAAAAAAGCCGTCGTGGCTGAGGTGTCGGCACAAGTAGCCAACGCCGAGACTATCGCGATCGCCGAATATCGTGGCATCGAGGTCGGTGACCTCACCGTGCTGCGCAAGAAGGCTCGTGAGTCCGGTGTTTACCTGCGCGTGCTGAAGAACACCCTGGTGCGTCGCGCCGTGGAAGGCACGCAGTTTGCCGGCCTGGCCGAACACATGGTTGGCCCGCTGATTTACAGCGTGTCCGCCGACCCGGTGGCAGCAGCGAAAGTCCTCAACGACTTCGCCAAGACCAACGACAAGTTGGTTCTCAAGGCCGGTTCCTATGCCGGCAAGGTGCTCGACAAGGCTGGTGTGCAGGCGCTTGCGTCCGTCCCGAGCCGCGAAGAGCTGCTCTCGAAGCTGCTGTACGTCATGCAGGCTCCGGTCGCCGGCTTTGTCCGTGGCCTCGACGCCCTGGCCAAGCAGCGCGAAGGCGCCGCCGCTTGATCCTTACCGCATACGAACTGATTTAGGAGTTTATTGAAATGGCAATTAGCAAAGAAGACATCCTGGAAGCCGTCGGCTCCCTGACCGTTATGGAACTGAATGACCTGGTCAAGGCATTCGAAGAGAAGTTCGGCGTTTCCGCCGCTGCCGTCGCCGTTGCCGGCCCGGCTGGTGGTGGCGCTGCCGCCGCTGCCGAAGAGCAGACCGAGTTCACCGTTGTCCTGGCTGCCGCCGGCGACAAGAAGGTTGAAGTCATCAAGGTCGTCCGCGCCGTTACCGGCCTGGGCCTGAAGGAAGCCAAGGACCTCGTTGACGGCGCTCCGAAGCCGATCAAGGAAGGTGTTGCCAAGGCCGACGCCGAAGCCCTCAAGAAGCAACTGGAAGACGCTGGCGCCAAGGTCGAAATCAAGTAATCGATCCGGTTCCGGTGGGCTGGCGGCGCATGTCGCCAGCCCTTTTTCCCCTATTCTGGTTCAACCGAACGATCGAACTTCACTTGAATACTCGCCAGACGGCAAACGCAAATCACGATCTCCCTGTCAGAAATGACCTGGGGAGCGGATTTGCGTTTGCCTGTTTGTTCAGGTCCGACATCTGATTCCACCCTCACGGAGTTACCATGACTTACTCCTTCACCGAGAAGAAACGCATCCGCAAGAGCTTCGCCAAGCGCGCCAGCGTACTTGAGGTTCCCTTCCTGCTCGCGACGCAGTTGCAATCCTTCACGGATTTCCTGCAAGCGGACGTGCCGGTTCAGGCGCGCAAGAACGAAGGGCTGCAGGCTGCGTTCACCTCCATTTTCCCCATCGTTTCCCATTCCGGAAATGCGAGACTGGAGTTCGTCAGCTATGCGCTCGGTGAGCCGGCTTTCGACGTTGTCGAGTGCCAGCAGCGCGGGCTGACCTTTGCCGCTTCGCTGCGCGCCCGCGTGCGCCTGGTCCTGATGGACCGCGAAACGCCCGACACGGTCAAGGAAGTCAAGGAGCAGGAAGTCTACATGGGTGAGATTCCCCTGATGACGACCAACGGTTCCTTCGTCATCAACGGGACCGAGCGGGTCATCGTTTCCCAGCTGCATCGCTCGCCCGGCGTGTTCTTCGAGCACGACCGCGGCAAGACCCACAGCTCCGGCAAGCTGCTGTTCTCGGCGCGCGTGATTCCCTACCGTGGTTCCTGGCTTGACTTCGAATTCGATCCCAAGGATTCGCTGTTCTTCCGTGTCGACCGTCGCCGCAAGATGCCGGTCACCACCCTGCTCAAGGCCCTCGGCATGAGTTCGGAAGAAATCCTGGCCGAGTTCTTCGAGTTCGACCTGTTCAAGCTGTCGGGCGACAAGATTGAATTCGCCCTGGTGCCGGAGCGTCTGCGCGGCGAAGTCGCCCGTTTCGACTTCGTTGCCCCGGACGGCAAGGTCATCGTCGCCAAGGACAAGCGGATTACCGCCAAGCACATCCGCGACATCTCCGCCGCCGGTCTGAAGCAGATTGCCGTGCCGGAGGAATTCCTCATCGGTCGCGTGGTTGCGCACGATATCGTCGATACCGCGACCGGCGAAGTGGTTGCCAACGCCAACGACGAAATCACCGAGACCCTGCTCGCCAGCCTGCGCGAAGCCGGTATCTCCAGCGTCGAGACGCTGTACACCAACGACCTCGACCGCGGTGCCTTCATTTCCAACACGCTGCGCGGCGATGATACGGCCTCGCGCCAGGCTGCCCGTGTCGCCATCTACCGGATGATGCGTCCGGGTGAGCCGCCGACGGAAGAAGCGGTCGAAATCCTGTTCAACGGTCTGTTCTACTCCGACGAACGTTACGACTTGTCCGGCGTCGGTCGCATGAAGTTCAACCGCCGCCTCGGCCGCAACGACGTGATCGAATACAAGGTCATGATCAAGAGCCTGGCATCGCGTGCCGAAGCTGCGCTGAAGAACCTCGCCGAAGCCTCCGGTTTCGCCCTGTCGGCGATCCAGGATCTGGTTGCCGGTCTGCCCTTCGGGCCGCGTGCGCTGAGCGAGAACCTGACCCGCGAAGACGCCGATGTCCTCGCCGGCAAGATCAAGCCGCTGGGTGCCAACGTCGAAGTGCGCGAGCAACTGACGCTGTCGCCGCGTGACATCGTCGAAGTGATCAAGATTCTGGTCGACCTGCGCAACGGTCGCGGCGACATCGACGATATCGACCACCTCGGTAACCGTCGCGTGCGTTCGGTCGGCGAACTGGCCGAGAACCAGTTCCGTGCCGGTCTCGTCCGCGTCGAGCGCGCCGTCAAGGAGCGCCTGAGCCAGGCCGAATCCGACAACCTGATGCCGCATGACCTGATCAATGCCAAGCCGATCAGCGCCGCGATCAAGGAATTCTTCGGCTCCAGCCAGCTGTCGCAGTTCATGGACCAGACCAACCCGCTGTCCGAGATCACCCACAAGCGCCGCGTTTCGGCCCTTGGCCCGGGCGGTCTGACGCGCGAACGTGCCGGTTTCGAAGTGCGCGACGTGCATCCGACCCACTACGGTCGCGTCTGCCCGATCGAAACGCCGGAAGGTCCGAACATCGGCCTGATCAACTCGCTGGCGCTGTTCGCCCGCGTCAATAACTACGGCTTCATTGAAACCGCCTACCGTCGCGTGGTCGATGGCAAGGTGACCAATGAAATCGATTACCTGTCGGCCATCGAAGAAGGCAACTACGTCGTCGCCCAGGCTAATGCCGCCCTCGACGCCAACGGTAATCTGGCCGACGATCTGGTGACCTGCCGCGAAAAGGGCGAAACCATTCTGGCCGAGCCGTCGCGCGTCCAGTACATGGATGTTGCCCCGGGTCAGATCGTTTCCGTTGCCGCCTCGCTGATTCCGTTCCTCGAGCACGACGATGCGAACCGCGCGCTGATGGGCGCCAACATGCAGCGTCAGGCCGTCCCCTGCCTGCGTCCGGAAAAGCCGCTGGTCGGTACCGGCATCGAGCGCACCGTCGCCGTTGACTCGGGTACGGCCGTGGTCGCCCTGCGTGGCGGTGTCGTCGATTACGTCGATGCCGGCCGCGTCGTGGTCCGCGTCAACGACAACGAAACCGTTGCCGGCGAAGTCGGTGTCGACATCTACAACCTGGTCAAATACACGCGTTCCAACCAGAACACGAACATCAACCAGCGTCCGATGGTCAAGATCGGCGATGTCATCGCCAAGGGCGACGTGGTCGCCGACGGTGCCTCCACCGACAAGGGTGAACTCGCCCTCGGCCAGAACATGCTGATCGCGTTCATGCCGTGGAACGGCTACAACTTCGAAGACTCGATCCTGATCTCCGAACGTGTCGTTGCCGAAGACCGCTACACCTCGATCCACATCGAGGAGCTGACGGTCGTCGCCCGCGACACCAAGCTCGGACCTGAGGAAATCACCCGCGACATCGCCTCGCTCGGCGAAGTGCAACTGTCCCGTCTGGACGACGCCGGTATCGTGTACATCGGTGCCGAAGTCCACGCCGGTGACGTGCTCGTCGGCAAGGTCACGCCCAAGGGCGAAACCCAGCTGACGCCGGAAGAAAAGCTGCTGCGCGCCATCTTCGGCGAGAAGGCCTCCGATGTGAAGGACACCTCGCTGCGCGTGCCGGCCGGTATTGCCGGTACCGTCATCGACGTCCAGGTGTTCACCCGCGAAGGCATCGAGCGCGACAAGCGTGCCCAGTCGATCATCGACGAGCACCTGCGTCACTACAAGCTCGACCTCGCCGACCAGATGCGTATCGTCGAACGCGACGCCTTCGCCCGTGTCGGTCGCCTGATCGTTGGCAAGAAGGCCAACGGCGGTCCGAAGAAGCTGGCCAAGGGCACGGTCATCGACCAGGCCTACCTGGACGGCATGGATCCGCATCACTGGTTCGACATCCGCCTGGCCGACGACGAGATTGCGCTGCAACTCGAACAGGTCAAGGAAGGTCTGGAGCAGGCCCGCAAGGACTTCGACGTTGCTTTCGAAGCCAAGCGCAAGAAGCTCACCCAAGGCGACGAACTGCCGCCGGGCGTGCAGAAGATGGTCAAGGTCTATGTGGCCGTCAAGCGCCGCCTGCAGCCGGGCGACAAGATGGCCGGTCGTCACGGTAACAAGGGTGTCGTCTCGCGCATCCTGCCGGTCGAAGACATGCCGTACATGGCCGATGGCCGTCCGGTAGACATCGTCCTGAACCCGCTCGGCGTGCCGTCGCGGATGAACGTCGGTCAGATTCTCGAAGTCCACCTCGGCCTCGCCGCCAAGGGCCTGGGTCACAAGATCGGCGACATGCTGCGCCGCGAAGCCACGGCCAAGGAAGTGCGCGGTTTCCTCGACCAGATCTACAACTCGAGCGGCAAGTCGGAAAATCTCGACGAGCTGAACGATGCCGAAATCCTGGAGATGGCCGGCAACCTGACCAGCGGCGTGCCGTTCGCGACGCCGGTGTTCGACGGTGCCAAGGAAGAGGAAATCAAGGCCATGCTGGCGCTGGCAGGCATGCCGTCGTCGGGCCAGATGACCCTGTTCGATGGGCGTACCGGCGATGCTTTCGAGCGTCAGGTCACGGTCGGCTACATGCACTACCTGAAGCTGCATCACCTGGTCGACGACAAGATGCACGCCCGTTCGACCGGCCCGTACTCGCTGGTCACCCAGCAGCCGCTGGGCGGCAAGGCGCAGTTCGGTGGTCAGCGCTTCGGTGAAATGGAAGTGTGGGCGCTGGAAGCCTATGGTGCCTCCTATGTGCTGCAGGAAATGCTGACCGTCAAGTCCGATGACGTGAATGGCCGTACCAAGGTGTACGAGAACATCGTCAAGGGCGAGCACAAGATCGATGCCGGCATGCCGGAATCCTTCAACGTGCTGGTCAAGGAAATCCGTTCGCTGGCGATCGACATCGATCTGGAACGTTACTGATTAGGCTCAGGAGTTAAACGATGAAAGCATTGCTCGACCTGTTCAAGCAGGTAACCGCCGAAGAAGAATTCGACGCGATTACCATTGGCCTCGCTTCGCCTGAGAAGATCCGTTCCTGGTCCTACGGTGAAGTCAAGAAGCCCGAAACCATCAACTATCGCACCTTCAAGCCGGAGCGCGATGGCCTGTTCTGCGCCAAGATTTTTGGCCCGATCAAGGATTACGAGTGCCTGTGCGGCAAATACAAGCGCCTCAAGCACCGTGGCGTGATCTGCGAGAAGTGCGGCGTCGAAGTGACGCTGGCCAAGGTTCGTCGCGACCGCATGGGTCACATCGAACTGGCCTCGCCGGTTGCCCACATCTGGTTCCTGAAGTCGCTGCCGTCGCGTCTGGGCATGGTCCTCGACATGACCTTGCGCGACATCGAGCGCGTGCTCTACTTCGAAGCCTTCGTCGTCACCGATCCGGGCATGGTCTCCAACCTGCAACGCGGTCAGCTGCTGACCGAAGACCAGTACCTGGAGATGATGGAAGAGCACGGCGACGAGTTCCAGGCGCTGATGGGTGCTGAAGGCATCCGTGAGCTGCTGCGCAATCTCGACCTCAACAGCGAAGTCGAGAACCTGCGCAACGAACTCGAAGTCACCGGTTCGGAAGCCAAGAACAAGAAGCTCGCGAAGCGCCTGAAGATCCTCGAAGGTTTCCAGAAGTCCGGCATCAAGCCCGACTGGATGATCCTAGAAGTGCTGCCGGTGCTGCCGCCGGACCTGCG
>DKNF01000088.1:0-8471 GCA_002470165.1 Betaproteobacteria bacterium UBA7395
GGGCATCGCCGGCCGGCACGCTGGAACGCGACGCCCGCACCCGGCCGCTGCGCCTGCAGGAAGACGGCTGGCTGATCGAATACCGCTACGACGACGACAACCCCGATGCGCTGCCGCAGCAACTGCAGGCCTCGGGCCACAACATCGAATTGCGCCTGCGCATCGAAACCTGGAAGAGCCAACCGTGACCCACCGGGACTGGAACAGCGACTGGCCGGCGCCGGCCAAACTCAATCTATTCCTGCATGTAGTCGGCCGCCGCGCCGACGGCTATCACCTGCTGCAGACCGTATTCCGCTTCATCGACCGCTGCGACACCCTGCGCTTCTCGCCGCGCAGCGACGGCCGCATCGAACTGGCGACGCCGATTCCCGGCGTTCCGGCCGACAACGACCTGACCGTGCGCGCCGCGCGCCTGCTGCGGCAACACACCGGTTGCCGGCAGGGCGCCACCATCCATCTCGACAAGCGCCTGCCGATGGGCGGCGGCCTGGGCGGCGGTTCCTCGGATGCCGCCACCGTGCTGCTCGCCCTCAACCACCTGTGGCAGACCCGGGTGCCGCGCGCCGAGCTGGAGCGCCTGGGCCTGACGCTGGGCGCCGACGTGCCGGTCTTCGTCCATGGCCGCAACACTTTCGCCGAAGGCGTCGGCGAGGCTTTCACCGATGTCGAACTGCCGCCGGCCACCTATCTGGTGCTCCATCCCGACGTGCAGGTGCCGACCGCGGCCATTTTCGGCGCCCCCGAACTGCGCCGCGACACGCCGGCCATCCGCCCCGCCAACTGGCGTCCGGGCGACGGCCACAACGATCTGGAAGCCGTCGCCTGCGCCCGCTTTCCGGCCGTTGCCGAACATCTGGACTGGCTGCGCGGCCAGTCGCCGACAGCGATGATGACCGGCTCCGGCGCCTGCGTCTTCGCCAGCTTTGCCGACCGTGCCACCGCCGCCGCGGCGTTGGCGGCGTGCCCGGCGGGCATGAGCGGCTGGTTGGCCGAAGGACTGCCGTTTCACCCACTCGCAGAAATTGTTTAAAAGGGCTGGATTTCCGAAACGCCCTCCTGTATCATTCGCGCCTCGTTCGAACGACACCCCGTCCGAACGAACCGCAGGGGAGTCGCCAAGTTGGTCAAGGCACCGGATTTTGATTCCGGCATTCGAAGGTTCGAATCCTTCCTCCTCTGCCAGTTTCCCTTCGGGCAGGTCTTCGGCCTGCCCGATTTTCATTGTATCGGGCGATTTCGCGGCGCGCGCGGAGTCCCCGGAGGAATGCGGAAATGGCCTACAACAGCCTGATGGTCTTCACCGGCAACGCCAACCCCAAACTGGCCGCCGAAGTCGCCAAAAACCTGAACGTCGATCTCGGACGCGCCAATGTCGGCCGCTTTTCCGACGGCGAAGTCAGCGTCGAACTGCAGGAACACGTCCGCGGCCGCGACATCTTCGTGCTGCAATCCACCTGCGCCCCGACCAACGACAACCTGATGGAACTGCTGGTCATGGTCGATGCGCTAAAGCGCGCCTCGGCCGGCCGCATCACCGCCGCCATCCCGTATTTCGGTTACGCCCGCCAGGACCGTCGCTCGCGTTCGTCGCGCGTGCCTATCGCCGCCAAGCTGGTCGCCAACATGCTGGCCGCTTCCGGCGTCGACCGCGTGCTGACCATGGACCTGCACGCCGAACAGATTCAGGGCTTCTTCGACATTCCGGTCGACAACATCTACGCGCTACCGATCCTGCTCGAAGACATCATGAAGCAGAATTACGAGAACCCGATGGTCGTTTCGCCCGACCACGGCGGCGTCGTCCGCGCCCGCTCGCTGGCCAAGCGACTCGAATGCGACCTGGCGATCATCGACAAGCGCCGGCCGAAGGCCAATGTTTCCGAAGTCATGAACATCATCGGTGAAGTCGACGGCCGCACCTGCATCATCATGGACGACATGGTCGACACCGCCGGCACGCTGTGCAAGGCAGCCACCGCCCTGAAGCAGCACGGTGCCAAGAAGGTCGTCGCCTACTGCACGCACCCGGTACTGTCCGGCCCGGCAGTCGAACGAGTCAACGATTCGGACCTTGACGCCCTGGTCGTCACCGACACCATTCCGTTGCGCGACGATGCCGCTGACTGCGCGCGCATCCGCCAGCTGTCCGTGGCCGACATCATGGCCGAAACCATTCGCCGGATCAGCAACGACGACTCCGTCTCGTCGCTGTTCATCGATTAAGTTTTTTCAACCTTCCCGATCTGGTCGCGGACCGGGAAACTACTGGAGTAGTACCATGCAATTTGAAGTTATCGCCAATGTGCGCAATCTGCAGGGATCGAGTGCGAGCCGCCGCCTGCGTCGCGCCGGCACCGTTCCGGGTATCGTCTACGGTGGCGATGCCGCCCCGACGGTCATCGAAACCAACCACAACGACCTGCTGCTGAAGATGAAAAAGGAAGCCTTCCATTCTTCCATCATCACGCTGAACATCGACGGCAAGAAGGAACAGGTCCTGCTGCGCGATTACCAGACGCACGCCTACAAGCCGCTGATCCTGCACGTTGATTTCCAGCGCGTCGACGCCACCCATGAGCTGCACATCAAAGTGCCGCTGCACTTCATCAACGAAGAAGCCGGTCCGGGCGTCAAGCTCAACGGCGGCCTGGTCAACCACGTTGCCACCGAAGTCGAAGTCCACTGCCTGGCCAAGGACCTGCCGGAATTCATCGAAGTCGACCTCGGCTCGCTGAACGTCGGCGACAACATCCACGCTTCGCAGATCAAGCTGCCGAAGGGTGTTGCCCTGGTCAAGCACGGCGAAGACGACCCGATCGTCGTCAGCATCGTCGGCAAGGGCGGCGCCAAGGGTGCCGAAGACGAAGCTGCCGCCGAGTAATTTCCGGCTTTCCGCAGTCACGGCCGCCGCTGGCTTTTTGCCGCCGGCGGCTTTTTCGCATCGATGCTCATGACTCCCCCGCGCCTCATCGTCGGTCTCGGCAACCCCGGCCCCGAGTACGAAGCCACCCGGCACAACGCCGGTTTCTGGTTCGTTGACCGGCTCGCCGACCAGTTGAAGATCAGCCTCGCCCCGCAAGCCAAGTTCTTCGGCAAGGCGGCGCGCGCCGGCGAGTTATGGCTGCTCCAGCCGACCACCTTCATGAACCGTTCCGGTCAGGCGGTGGCGGCTCTGGCCAATTTCTACAAGATTTCCCCGGCCGAGATTCTCGTCGTGCACGACGAACTCGACCTGCCGCCCGGCGGCATCCGCCTCAAGCAGGGCGGCGGCAACGGCGGCCACAACGGTCTCAAGGACATCCAGGCCAAACTGGGCACGCCGGACTTCTGGCGCCTGCGCCTGGGTATCGGCCACCCGCGCACGCTCGGCCTGGCGCAACAGGTTGTAGACTTCGTCCTCCACCAGCCGCGCAAGGAAGAAGCGCCCGACATCGAACACGCCCTGCACCGCAGTCTGCTGGCCTGGCCCAGAATCGCCGCCGGTGACTACACCGGCGCCCAGCAACAGTTGCACGGCAAAGCCGTCTGACCCGAACACAAGGAAAAACCATGTCTCTGAAATGCGGTATCGTCGGCCTGCCCAACGTCGGCAAATCCACCCTCTTCAACGCCCTGACCAAGTCCGGCATCGCTGCCGAGAACTATCCTTTCTGCACCATCGAGCCAAACGTCGGCATCGTCGAAGTGCCCGATCCGCGCCTGGCGCAGCTGTCGGCCATCGTCAAGCCGCAGAAGATCCAGCCCGCCATCGTCGAATTCGTCGACATCGCCGGCCTGGTCGCCGGGGCCTCCAAGGGCGAAGGCCTGGGCAACCAGTTTCTGGCCAACATCCGTGAGACCGACGCCATCGTGCACGTGGTCCGCTGCTTCGACGACCCCAACGTGATCCACGTTTCGGGCAGCGTCGATCCGATCCGCGACATCGAAGTCATCGACACCGAACTGGCGCTGGCCGACCTGGCCACCGTCGAAAAGGCGCTCAACCGCTACCGCCGCCCGGCCAGCGCCGGCGACAAGGAAGCCAAGATTCTGGTTGCCGTGCTGGAAAAGTGCTTCGCCCAGCTCGACCAGGGCAAGCCGGTGCGCGCCCTCGACCTGAGCAAGGAAGAATGGGCGAGCATCAAGCCCTACTGCCTGATTACCGCCAAGCCGGTGCTCTACGCCGCCAACGTCGCCGAAGACGGCTTTGCCGACAATGCCCTGCTGGCCAAGGTCGAAGCCCATGCCGCCGCTGAAGGTGCTCAGGTGGTCGCGCTGTGCGCTGCCATCGAAGCCGAAATCGCCGACCTCGACGACGCCGACAAGATCGACTTCCTCGAATCCATGGGCCTGGCCGAACCCGGCCTCGACCGCCTGATCCGAGCCGGCTACAAGCTGCTCGGCCTGCAGACCTACTTCACCGCCGGGGTCAAGGAAGTGCGCGCGTGGACCATCCACGCCGGCGATACCGCGCCGCAGGCGGCCGGTGTCATCCACACCGACTTCGAACGCGGCTTCATCCGCGCCCAGACCATCGCCTTCGACGACTTCATCCAGTACAAGGGTGAAGCCGGCGCCAAGGAAGCCGGCAAGATGCGCGCCGAAGGCAAGGAATACGTGGTAAAAGACGGCGACGTGCTCAATTTCCTGTTCAACGTCTGACCCCCACGACCATGCCCGCCACCGCGCTCGCCAACACCAACCCAGCCAGTGAGCTGAGCGCGGCGGTACTGCAACGCATTTTCCTGCAGAGCAGCGAGGCCGTGCTAGTCACCGACCGCAACAACTGCATCGTTGCGGTCAACGCCGCCTTCTCGGAAATGTCCGGCTATCCGGCGGAAGAGGTGATCGGTGGCAACCCGCGGATGTTCGCTTCCGGGCGCAACGAGCCGGCGTTCTACGCCAGCATGTGGCGGGCGATCAACGAACAGGGCGTGTGGTCCGGCGAGATCTGGGACCGCCGCAAGGACGGCAACCTCTACCCGATCTGGCTGACGGTTTCTGCCGTGACCGACAACGCCGGCGAAGTGAGCAATTACGTTGCCACCTTCACCGACATCGGCGAACGGATCGAGGCCACGCAGCAGTTGCTGCATCTGGCCTACCACGATCCGCTGACCCTGCTGCCCAATCGCCTGGCTTTCGAATCGCAGCTGGAGCTGGCGATCCGCAGTTGCGAACGCGACCACAAGCAGGTCGCGCTGATGCTCATCGACCTCGATCATTTCAAGACGGTCAACGACACGCTCGGCCACGCCACCGGCGACGAGTTGCTGAAGAGCGTGGCCGCCCGCCTGCGCGATTGCGTGCGTGCCAGCGACATCGTCGCCCGGCTCGGCGGCGACGAATTCGTCGTCGTGCTGCCCGACATCGACAGCGCGATGACCGTCGCCACGCTGGCAGGCAAGGTGCAGCACCGTCTCGCCGATCACAGCCACCAGATCGGCGTGCATAGCCTGTACGCGACGCCGAGCATCGGCATCAGCATCTACCCGGGCGACGGTCGCGACCGCGAAACCCTGCTGCGCAACGCCGATGTCGCCATGTATCACGCCAAGGACCGCGGCCGGAACAACTACCAGTTCTACGCCAGCCGGATGAACGAAGCGGCCGGCGAACGCCTGCAGATGGAAAATGCGCTGCGTCAGGCGCTGGCGTCGATCACCCCGGAACATTCGCCGTTCTCGCTGCACTTCCAGCCGCAGATCAACGTCGCCGACGGCCGCGTAGTCGGCCTCGAAGCCCTGGCCCGCTGGCACGATCCGGTGCTCGGCCAGGTGCCGCCCGACCGCTTCATCCGCATCGCAGAAGACAGCGGCCTGATGCAGCCGCTGGGCGACTGGGTGTTCTGGGAGACCTGCCGGCACATCCGCCGTTTCCGCGACGCCGGACTGACCGGCCTGCGCGTCGCCGTCAACATCTCGGCCCAGCAACTGCGCCACGAGGCCCTGCCGATGCTGGTGCGCGGCGTACTCGCCTGCTACGAACTGACGCCCCAGGATCTGGAACTGGAAATCACCGAAAGCACGGCGATGCAGAACCCGGACCTGACGCTGTCCATCCTCAACCAGTTTTCCGACATGGGCATCGTGCTCGCGATCGACGACTTCGGTACCGGCTATTCCTCGCTCGCCTACCTCAAGCACCTGCCCATCCACCGCCTCAAGCTCGACCGTTCCTTCGTCAAGGACATCGAGACCGACGCCAACGATGCGGCGATCTGCTCGGCCACCGTCGCCCTCGGCCACAACCTGGGCCTCGAACTGGTCGCCGAAGGCGTCGAGACCGATGTCCAGCGCGAATTCCTGACCCGCCTGGGCTGCGACGTGCTGCAGGGCTTCTTCTATAGCAAGCCGCTGCCGGCCGACCAGATCATCGACTACCTGCGCCACTTCCAGCCGGTGACGCCGTAGGGCCACACGCAAGTCCCTGCGCCGATTAGCAAACTTTCCCTGCGCCCCCGCGTTTCTGCGAAAATAGCAGCCCTTTTTGGAAACCCGAATTCCCATGCCCCCGCATCCCGCCATTGCCACTATCGAAGAAATCGTCGCCGAACTCAAAGCCGGCCGCATGGTCGTGCTGGTCGACGAAGAAGACCGCGAGAATGAAGGCGACCTGGTCATGGCCGCCGAGCACGTCACGCCGGAAGCGATCAACTTCATGGCCAAATACGGCCGCGGCCTGGTCTGCCTGACGCTGACCAACGAGCGCTGCCGCAAACTTGGCCTGAGCCAGATGGCGCGCAGCAACGGCACCCAGTTCGGCACCGCCTTCACCGTCTCGATCGAAGCCGCCGAAGGCGTCACCACCGGCATTTCCGCCGCCGACCGGGCGCATACCATCCGCACCGCAGTGGCCCGCAACGCGATTGCCGACGACATCGTCCAGCCCGGCCACGTCTTCCCGATCACCGCCCGCGAAGGCGGCGTGCTGGTCCGCGCTGGCCACACCGAAGCGGGTTGCGACCTGGCCGGCATGGCGGGTCTGGAACCGGCGTCGGTGATCTGCGAGATCATGAACGACGACGGCACCATGGCCCGCCTGCCGGAACTGATCGAATTCTCGAAGCAGCACGGCCTGAAGATCGGCACCATCGCCGACCTCATCCACTACCGCGCCGCCTCGGAAAAGCTGGTCGAGCGCGTCACCAGCAAGACCATCGCCACAGCGCATGGCGAATTCCTGATGCACGCCTACGTCGACCGCGCCGGCGGCGCCACTCATCTGGCGCTGGTCAAGGGTGAAATCCCGGCCGACGGTGAAACCCTGGTCCGCGTCCATGAGCCGCTGTCGGTGCTCGACTTCCTCGACCCGGCGAGCAAGCGCCAGTCGTTCTCGATCGACGAGGCGCAGGCCGCACTGGCGAAAAACGGCCACGGCGTGATCGTCCTGATGCACCGCCCGGAAGACGGCGAAGCCCTGCTCGCCCGCCTGACCACGCCGGTCGATGCCCCGCGCCAGCAACAGAAATGGGACCCGCGCACCTACGGCATCGGCGCGCAGATCCTGCGCGATGTCGGCGTCAGCCGCATGCGCCTGCTCTCCAGCCCGCGCAAGATGCCCTCCATGACCGGTTTCGGCCTCGAAGTCACCGGTTTCGTCACTTCCCCTGCGGAGCTTTGATCCATGTCCCGTTTTGACAACGTATTCGAATACGACAAGAACCTCGACGGCAACGGCCTGACCGTCGGCGTCGTCATGAGCCGCTTCAACCTGCCCGTCTGCGAAGGCCTGCTTTCGGCCTGTGTCGCCGAACTCAAGCGCCTCGGTGTGGCCGACGAGGACATGGCCATCGCCACCTGCCCCGGCGCCCTCGAAATCCCGCTGATCCTGCAGACGATGGCGCAAACCGGCGAGTTCGACGCGCTGATCGCGCTCGGCGCGGTCATCCGCGGCGACACCTACCATTTCGAAGTGGTTTCCAACGACGCCTGCCGGGCGATCATGGAACTGCAACTGCACACCGGCATCCCGATTGCCAACGGCATCCTCACCTGCGACACCGACGAACAGGCCGAAGTGCGCATGCAGCCCAAGGGTACCGACTGCGCCCAGGCGGCGGTCGAAATGGCCAATCTCCAGAAAGCCCTCATCAATGAGTGACCAGGAACAAACCCCGAAGGCGCCGCCCAAGTCGGCCCGTCGCCGCGCCCGCGAATTCGTCCTGCAGGGCCTCTACCAGTGGCGTGTCGGCGGTGCCGATGAAGCCGCCATCGAAGCCTATGCCCCCGAAATGGAAGGCTTCGCCAAGGCCGACCGCGAGTTCTTCGTCGGCACCCTGCGTGGCGTCATCGGCCAGCAGGCTGCACTCACCGAGCGCATCGGCGCCCACATCGACCGCCCCTTCGGCGAACTCTCGCCGATCGAGGCCAGCGTGCTGCTGATGGGCAGTTTCGAGATGGTCAACCATCCGGAAACGCCGTACCGCGTGATCATCAACGAAGCCATCGAGCTGACCAAGGCCTTCGGCGGCACCGACGGCCACAAGT
>DKNF01000088.1:8586-9096 GCA_002470165.1 Betaproteobacteria bacterium UBA7395
GGCGGCACCGACGGCCACAAGTACGTCAACGGCGTGCTCGACAAGATTGCCGCCGACGTGCGCGCCGCCGAGGTCGCTGCGCGGCGTAAAGGCCGCTGACCCCATGCCCGGCGAATTCGGCCTGATCGCGAAATACTTCGCCCGGCCGACGCCGTCGGCAGTCCTCGGCCCCGGCGACGACTGCGCCCTGGTCCAGCCGTCGCCCGGCAAGCAACTGGCGGTGACCACCGACATGCTGGTCGCCGGCGTCCATTTCCTGCCCGACACCGACCCCGGCCGCCTCGGCTGGAAGGCGCTCGCCGTCAACCTCTCCGACCTCGCCGCGATGGGCGCGACACCGCGCTGGGTGACACTGGCCGGCGCGCTGCCGGCAGTCGACGAAGCCTGGATCGCCGCGTTTGCCGAAGGTTTCTTCGGCTGTGCGCGTGAATACGGCGTCGATGTCATCGGTGGCGACACCACGCGTGGCCCGCTCAACCTCTGCATCACCGCCATCGGCGAAGTCGATCC
>DKNF01000204.1 GCA_002470165.1 Betaproteobacteria bacterium UBA7395
TGTTCGGATTACCGCTACGCCAGAGTATGGGCCTGGTGGAAAGCCTGTTGGCGTTATCCGGCCTGGACTGGCCAGTTCCTGACTTCAGCACCATTTCCAGGCGCCAGAAATATTTGCAGGTCGCCATTCCCTACAGCGGCAAGAACGATGCGCTGCATCTTCTGGTCGATAGTACAGGGGTCAAGATGCTCGGCGAAGGCGAATGGAAAACCAAGAAGCACGGGGCCGATTATCGGCGCCAGTGGCGCAAGGTCCATTTGGGCATTGATGCCCAGACCCTGGAGATTCGGGCCATTGAAGTCACCAGTAACAGTGTGGGCGACGCCCCGATCCTGCCGGAACTACTTGATCAGATCTCCACGCCTATCGCCACCGTGACAGGCGATGGAGCTTACGACACCAAGGCCTGCCATGCGGCCATTGCTGCGAAGGGGGCCACGGCCATCATTCCCACCCGCAAGAACGCCCGGCTATGGAAGAAATATCCGCCAGGCGCAGAAAGCCGAAATGAAATCCTGAGGGCGACGCAACGGCTGGGTCGTGCCATCTGGAAGAAGTGGAGCGACTACCACCGGCGTAGCCTGGTGGAAACCAAAATGCGCTGCTTGAAACTTCTGGGGGAGCGGATCATGTCCCGGGACTTTGATCGCCAGGTGGCTGAGCTTCAGGTACGGGCTGCCTTGCTCAACCGGTTTACCCAACTGGGCACCCCGGACACCGTCGCTATGGCATAAGTCCGTCTGGGGTAGGGGTAGCTCACCCTACGCTTGAGTTGTGCAACAAAGCCTGGACGAACTTGACCGTTCGTCCCTCTCAACACCTCCGCATCACCCTTTCGTCATCAACCCATGCCATGCCTTAACTGGCAGGCCGACACGCGTCTGTCTGCCAGGGCGGCTAGGCCTATTTCTGGAGAATCATCATGAACGACATCTATCAAACCATCACCGACAAGATCATTGCCGAACTGGAGATTGGTACAGCTCCTTGGGTCCGCCCATGGTCGGACACTGCCGACCCATTTCCACGCAATGCACTGTCACAGCGTCCTTATCGCGGCATCAACAACCTGCTGCTGGGCATGGAGGCGCATGGTCGGGGCTACACCACCAATCAGTGGCTGACCTTCAAGCAGGCGCAATCTTTAGGCGGGCATGTCCGCAAGGGCGAACGTAGCTCGATGATCATCTATTACGAAGCCAGGATGGTTGAGAAGGAGGATGCAGAAAACATCGCCGATGGCGGCGAAGCCGAGAAGCGGTTCATCCCGCTAATCAAGGTATTCAATGTCTTCAATCTCGATCAGGTGGAGGGTTTGCCAAAGGCTGACCAAGCTTGCGTAGATGAGTCCGATTGGGACTCCAGCGCCATTGCCGAGCAGATCATGGAGCGCTCAGGTGCCGAGATTCGTCATCAGGGATTCAAGGCCTTTTACTCCCCGCCAAATGATCTGATCTATCTACCAGGGAAACAAACCTTTACCGATGCGGCCTCCTACTACAGCACGGCACTGCATGAGCTATGTCACTGGAGCGGCCACTCCAGCCGTCTGGGGCGGAAACTGGGCAACAGGTTCGGTGAAGCGGCCTATGCGATGGAGGAACTGGTGGCGGAACTAGGAGCGGCGTTCCTATCGGCGCATTGCCATCTGGATGGCCGGCTGCAGCACGCCAGTTACATCGCTTCCTGGTTGGAAGTCCTGCAACGGGACAAACGTGCAGTGTTCGTTGCCGCAGCGCAGGCGCAAAAGGCGGCTGACTACCTGCTGGAACAGGCAGACAGGCTTTCACCGGAGATGGTTGCATCGCTGCGGGAGGCTGCATGAGCGACGAACAGATCATTGAGCGTGCGCTGGCGCTGCTGGCTGCCCGCATGCACCAGGGCGATGTACTGTCTTCTCCGGCAGCAGTACGAGACTACCTGCGCCTGCATCTGGGCGGACGCGAGCATGAGGTGTTTGTGGTGGTCCTGCTCGATGCGCAACACCGGGTGCTGGACATCCTCGATCTCTTCCGAGGCACGCTGACGCAGACATCGGTCTATCCCCGTGAGGTGGTCAAGGTGGCGCTGGCGGCGAATGCGGGCAGTGTCATCTTCGCCCACAACCATCCGTCCGGCCTGGCCGAACCCAGCCGTGCCGATGAGTTGCTGACGCACACCCTGAAACAGGCGCTGGCCCTGGTCGACATCAAGGTGCTGGATCACTTTGTGGTCGGCGCCGCTTCCACAATCTCATTTGCCGAAAGGGGGTTGATTTGACCGTACTCCACAGTTTCTGTGGATAAGTCTGTGTGTTGCCCGTGAGAAGCCTGCTCCAGAGCCAATGCGACAAGGACTTAGCGTCGCCGCCTAAAAACCGGGCAATTCCAGGCGACCTCACCCCGGATAGCGCAGTTCAGGGGGTTCTGGGGGCTCGCTGACTGCGTATTTGAACCGAGCACTGTGCGACGCAGTGCCAGGTTTGCAGCAAATTCCGTCGCATCTTTGACAAAGCCCGACCAGGCGACAGCCGGTCGGGCTTTGTCGTTTCCAGCATCTAATTTTCAAGGAGTTTCATCATGTCTGATTCCATCAATACCTTTCGCACCCTGCTGCAGATCGATGTCAGCACCCATGTCGAGAAGAAGGGGCAATTTGCCTACCTGAGCTGGCCGTATGCGGTCGCACAGTTGCGGCAGGCTGACCCAAGCGCCCATTGGGAAGTTCGTCGCTTTGACGGGCTCCCGTATCTGGCAACAGAGCTTGGTTACTTCGTCGAGGTGGCTGTCACTGTTGGGGGCGTGACGCTATCGCAGATTCATCCCGTGCTCGATGCTCGGAACAAGCCGTTGATGGCACCGACGCCATTCGACATCAACACGAGCATCCAGCGCTGCCTGGTCAAAGCCATTGCCCTGCACGGGCTGGGGCTGAGCATCTATGCCGGCGAAGATTTACCGATGCTTCACGAGGGTGACGAACACCCACAACCCCCAGAACGGCCAACCAAGGTCTCTCCCTTGCCGACCAAGAAGCCGGAAAGAAAGACCACGGAGTGGCTGACCGAAGCTCAGCTACGCTTTGTGAAGAAGCTGGTGCAGGAAACCGACACCGATGTGGATGAGTTGCTGGCCTACTTTGGTTTCGAAACCCTCGACACCATTCCGAAGGCCGAGGTGAACCGGGTCATCCGGGCGCTGGAATCGAAGCGGAGGGCTGCATGATGAGCACGATCGTCAAACTGGTTCAGGGCAGCCCTGAGTGGCATGCGCATCGGGCGCAGTATCGCAATGCGAGTGAGACGGCGATTGTGATGGGGGTCTCCCCCTGGCAAACACCGTATCAACTCTGGGAGCTGCGCACCGGTCGCCGCCAGGCGACGGTGAATGCCGCGATGGCACGCGGTACGGCTCTGGAGCCGCTGGCGCGTGCGGCGTATGAAGCACTGACCGGGCATGTGATGCAGCCCTTGGTGCTGGTCGATGGGACGTACTCGGCCAGCCTCGATGGCCTGACCTTCGACGGTGCGCTGCTCGTCGAGATCAAATGCCCGATGAAGGGCAAGGACTCGATTCTCTGGCGACAGGTGGCCAACGGTGACATCCCGGCTTACTACATCCTGCAGATGGAGCATCAGTTCATGGTCTCGAAGGCTCGCCAAGGGCATCTTTACGTCTTTGACGGGAGCGAGGGGATGCTGGTCGAAGTCAGCCCGCAGCCAGATCGCTGGCCGGCAATTCATGAGGCCTGGGATAGCTTCATGCGCTGTATCGAAACGGATACACCGCCCCCGTTGCAGGAACGGGACAAGATCATCCGCGAAGACACAGCCTGGCAGGCAGCTGCAGCGCAGTACCTGGCGCTGAAGGCTCAGGCTGATGCACTGTCAGATCAGCTGGATGAGGCCAAGGCGGCGTTGCTGGCCTTATCCAGCCATCCCAGTGAGTCAGGCTGCGGCGTGACTGTCACGCGCTTCTGGAAGCAAGGGAGTGTGGACTACAAGCGGATACCCGCACTGCAGGAGCTAGACCTTGAGCCCTACCGCAAGAAAGGAGGTTTTGAGACGCGGGTGACTGTAGCTGGGAAGTGATGGCATTAGAGGGTTGTGGTCAAGAGGCCACAACCCTACTGCCTAATATCTCACCTTATCTCAGGCAATCGCAGGAAAAACAAGGGGGTAGATTGGGGGGTAAAACAAAAAAGCGCCCCGAAAGGCGCTTGTTTGCTTGTTGCTTGGCGGAGACGGAGGGATTCGAACCCTCGATCCAGGTTTTGCCCGGATGCACCCTTAGCAGGGGTGTGCCTTCGACCACTCGGCCACGTCTCCTAACCGTCTTGCAACGAGGCGCGGATGATATAGGCTCCGCGCCCTTTGGTCAAACCTTTACTGATCCAGACCGAAAGTGCGGTGCAGGACGCGCACGGCCAGTTCCAGATACTTCTCGTCGATGACGACGGAAATCTTGATTTCGGAAGTCGAAATCATCTGGATGTTGATGCCTTCGTCGGCCAGGGCCTTGAACATCTTCGAGGCAACGCCCGGGTGCGAACGCATGCCGACGCCGACGGCGGAGACCTTGCAGATCTTGTTGTCGCCGGTGACTTCACGGGCGCCCAGCTTCTGCTTGACGGTTTCCAGGATGCCCTGGGCCTTGGCATAGTCGCCGCGGTTGACCGTGAACGAGAAGTCGGTGGTGCCGTCATGACCAACGTTCTGGATGATCATGTCAACGTCGATGTTGGCGTCGGCGATCGAGCCGAGGATCTGGTAGGCAATGCCCGGGGTATCGGGAACGCCGAGCATGGTCAGCTTGGCTTCGTCGCGATTGAAGGCGATACCGGAAATGATCGGTTGTTCCATGTTCTTGTCTTCCTCAACAGTAATCAGCGTGCCCTCGCCTTCATCCTGGAAGCTGGACAGCACGCGCAGTTTGACCTTGTACTTGCCGGCGAATTCGACCGAGCGGATCTGCAGCACCTTGGAGCCGAGGCTGGCCATTTCCAGCATTTCCTCGAAGGTGATGGTGTCGAGCTTCTTGGCTTCCGGCACGACACGCGGATCGGTCGTATAGACGCCGTCGACGTCGGTGTAGATCTGGCACTCGTCGGCCTTAAGCGCCGCCGCCAGGGCCACGCCCGAGGTATCCGAACCACCACGGCCAAGCGTGGTGACGTTGCCGTCGGCATCGACGCCCTGGAAACCGGCGACGATGACCACCTTGCCGTCGTCGAGATCGCGACGGATGTTGGCTTCGTCGATCGACAGGATGCGTGCCTTGGTGAAGGTGCTGTCGGTCAGGACCTTGACCTGCCCCCCCGTGTAGCTCTTGGCATCGACACCGATGGCCTTCAGGCCCATGGCCAGCAGACCGGTGGTGACCTGTTCGCCGGTACTGACGACCGCATCGAGCTCGCGCGGATCCGGCGTGGCCTGCATTTCCTTGGCCAACGCGATCAGCTTGTTGGTTTCACCGCTCATCGCCGAGACGACGACCACGACCTGGTGGCCTTCCGCACGGAAACGGGCAACGCGCCGGGCGACATTCTTGATGCGCTCCGGGTTGGCGACGGAAGTGCCGCCGTACTTCTGAACAATCAACGCCATGGATTCATCCGTAAAAACGTTGGAAACATGAAAAAAGAGGGCCGGATTTTACCCCAGCCCGCCTTTTTACAAAAGGAAGACACCGTCAGAGATCAGCCAGGACACGCAGATGCGCGCCGACGCTCCGGGCCAGCGAGGTCATCACATACCCGCCTTCGAGCATGGAGACGATGCGCTTGTCGCACATTTCGGCCGCCAGCTTCTTCAGATGATCGGTGCACCAGGCGAAATCCTTCTCGAGTAGTTTGAGGCCGCCCATGTCGTCCTCGTAATGGCCGTCGAACCCCGCCGAAATGAAGATCATCTGCGGCTGGAACTCCTTGAGCCGCGGCGTCCATACCTGCAGTACCGCATCCCGGAATTCCTCGCCGCCGCAACCGGCGGCCAGCGGCACATTGCACATGTTGGCGGCCGGCTTGTCGGTCCCCGAATAGGGATAGAAGGGATGCTGGAAGATGCTGCACATCAGCACCTGCTCGTTGCCGGCAAAACAGTCCTCGGTGCCGTTGCCGTGGTGCACGTCGAAGTCGATGATGGCGACGCGCTCCAGGCCGTGCGCTTTGATCGCATGCATGGCGGCAACGCCGATGTTGTTGAAGAAGCAGAAGCCCATCGGCGTGGCTTTTTCGGCATGGTGGCCTGGCGGACGGACGGCGCAGAAGGCGTTCTCGCATTCACCGCTCATCACCAGGTCCACTCCCATGCAACCTGCGCCCGCTGCACGCAAGGCCGCTTGCCAGGTATGCGGATTCATCGCGGTATCGGGGTCGAGGTGCACGATCCCCATTTCCGGTGAGGCGCGCTTGATGCGTTCCAGATGCGCCGCCGGATGAACGCGCAGCAATTGCTCGAAAGTCGCCAGCGGCGCGTCGTAATAAACGAAATAGGCATCGATGCCCTGGGCGATCAGGTGATCGTTGATGGCAGTGAGGCGTTGCGGGCATTCCGGGTGATGCGTCCCCATGTCGTGCAACTGGCAGTCGCGATGGGTGATGAAGGCAGTGGTCGTCACTTGTTCTCTCTCTGCGATGCGGCACCGTGAATGGCGCTCGTCGAAGGATCATTATCGTCTCATTTGCGCGGGCGCTTCAAGCATTAGAATGGAGACTCCCGCAGCCCCCAACGGAAACCCTGCATGCGCAGCAACAATACACCCATACTCGGCGGCCGGCCCCACGCCTTCACGCCGATACTCGACGCCGCCAACCAGGTCATCCTCGGCAAACCGACCGAAGTCCGTCTGGCCGCCGCCTGTCTGCTGGCCGGCGGCCACCTGCTGATCGAAGACCTGCCCGGCCTCGGCAAAACCACCCTGGCCCACACCCTGGCCCGGCTGCTCGGCCTGCAATTCGCCCGCGTCCAGTTCACCGCCGACCTGCTGCCCGCCGACATCACCGGCGTTTCGATCTTCGATCGCGAACACGGCGGTTTCCGCTTCATCCCCGGCCCGGTGTTCTCCCAACTGCTGCTCGCCGACGAGATCAACCGCGCCACGCCGAAGACCCAGAGCGCCCTGCTCGAAGCCATGGAGGAAGGGCAAGTCAGCATCGAAGGCGAATCGCGGACGCTGCCCAGCCCATTTTTCGTCATCGCCACGCAAAATCCGGCCGACCAGATCGGCACCTTCCCGCTCCCCGAATCCCAGCTCGACCGCTTCCTGATGCGCATCGAACTGGGCTACCCGGACCGCGATGCCGAACGCGCGCTGCTCGCCGCCGGCAGTCGTCGCCAGGCCAGCGACCAGCTCAGCAGCCTGCTGGCGCCAGAACAGTTGCCGCAACTGCAGGCCGAGGTGGCCGCCGTGCATGTCTCGCCGGCACTGATCGATTACGTCCAGGCGCTGATCGAAGCCACCCGCAACCACGCCGGTTTCCGTCATGGCCTGTCGCCCCGCGCCGGCCTGGCACTGCTCTCGGCCGCCCGCGCCTGGGCCTGGCTGACAGGGCGCGACATGGTCCTGCCCGACGACGTCCAGGCAGTCTTTGGCCCGGTCGCCCGCCACCGCCTGCATGGCGCACAGGGCGGCAAACTCGCCGGGCGGGCTGAAATCGACGCACTGCTGGCCGGCGTTGCCATCCCCTGACGACCGTGGCGATCAATTTCCGGGAGCTGCAACAACGCCTGTTCGGCAGCCGGGACGACGGCCTGACGCCGGTCACGCTCGACCGGCGTCGCATCTTCATCCTGCCGTCGCGCGCCGGCCTGCTCTTTGCCCTGACCCTGGTCGTCATGCTGCTCGCGGCAATCAACTACAACTTGGCACTCGGGCATGCCCTGGTTTTCCTGCTGGCCGGACTCGGTCTGGTCGGCATGGTGCACACCTTTCGCAACCTTCATGGCCTGCGCATCACGCCCGGCCGCTGCGCCCCGGTATTCGCTGGCGAAACGGCTGAATTCACACTGCTGCTCGACAACGATCGCCCGGGATCGCGATACGGTCTGATGCTTGAAGCCGAAAAAGGTCTGAGCACCAGCAGCAGTGTCGGTGGCGGCAATCAGGCCAGCGTCGGCGTCCCGGTCCATGCCCATCGACGCGGCTGGCTGCCCTTGCCGCGCACGCGCCTCAGTACGCGTTATCCGCTCGGCCTGTTCACCGCCTGGAGTTATCTGCAGCCAGGCATGCGCTGCCTGGTCTACCCCAAGCCGCTGCCGCAAGCCCTGCCCGATGGTCTGTGGGCTGCGCAGGGTAGCGGCAACGGCAGCGGCGGGCAGGAAGACTTCGCCGGCTTTCGCGAACGACAGACCTCCGATTCGCTGCGCCATGTGGCCTGGAAAGCCAGTGCCCGTGACGATGGCTCGCGACCTTTGCTGGTCAAGCTATTCGCCGGCGGCAGCGATAGCCAGCTCGAGCTCGCCTGGTCGGCCACCGACCCGACAGCCGACGATGAAACGCGTTTGTCCGTGCTCACCGGCTGGGTGCTCGCCGCCGACCAGGGACGCATCCCTTTCAGCCTGAGTCTGCCCGGCGTCAACATCCCGGCCGGCAACGGCGCGGCCCACCGGCAGCGCTGCCTGGAAGCCCTGGCCCTGTTCCGGACATGAAAAGCAGCCAGCCCGATCCCCTGAGCCGCGAGCAGACGCCCTGGCTGTTCGCCGCAGCGGTGGTTACCACCTTGCCGCACACGCTGCAGCAACCCTGGTGGCTGAGCGCCTTCGGTGCGCTGCTGTTCGCCTGGGCCTTCCTGCTGTGGCGCGAGGACCGTCGCCTACCCGGTCGCTGGATCCTGCTGGCCCTGGTCGTCGCCGGCGTCGCTGCCATCCTTGCCGATTTCCGCACCCTGTTCGGACGCGAAGCCGGGGTTGCCACGCTGGTCCTGTTCATGGCGATGAAACTGCTCGAATTGCGCAGCCGGCGCGACGCCACGGTCATCGTCATGCTCGGCTACTTCCTGCTGCTGACACACTACTTCCATAGCCAGGACATCCCCACCGGACTCTGGCTGCTGTTCGCACTCTGGGTGGTTACCGCCGCGTTGGTGCGACTGCAGGCGGCAACCATGCCGCCCAGGGAAAACCTGGTCCAGGCCGGCAGCCTGTTGGCCCAGGCACTGCCGTTCATGCTCGTGCTCTACCTGCTGTTCCCGCGGATCAACGGCCCGCTCTGGGGCCTGCCTGCCGACGCCTTTACCGGCCAGACGGGCCTTTCCGACAGCATGGCGCCCGGCAACATTGCCAATCTGGTACGCAGTGGGGAAATCGCTTTCCGCGTCCGTTTCGACGAAGTACCGCCGGCGCGCCAGCAACTTTACTGGCGCGGCCCGGTGCTGGAAAATTTCGATGGCCGTATCTGGCGCCAGGCGACCCGACCGGCCAGTCCCGAGCGTATCGAGGAACTCGGCCCGCGTATCGCTTACGAAATGACGCTGGAAGCGCACGGCCAGCGCTGGCTGCTCGCCCTCGACGCGCCGGTCGCCCTACCCGCTGACGCCAAACTCGACGGACGCCTGGCCGCACTGGCTCCCCGCCCGGTGGACAAACGCCAGCGCCTGCGCCTGAGCTCAAGCCCGGCCTATCGTCTCAACACCGCCGAATCGCCGCTCAGCCTGAGCGACAACCTGCGCCTGCCGGCCAACGGCAATCCGCAGACCCGGGAGCTCGCCCGCAACTGGCAGGCGCAAGCGAACGGCCCGGCCGAAGTGATCGCGCGAGCGCTGCGTCATTTCCGCGAAGAATCCTTCCATTACACCCTGCAGCCGCCCCTGCTCGGGCGAGACGGCATCGACGACTTCCTGTTCCGCACCCGGCGCGGCTTTTGCGAACACTATGCCGCCGCCTTCGTCGTCCTGATGCGCAACGCCGGCATCCCCGCCCGTGTGGTCACCGGCTACCAGGGCGGCGAGATGAATCCGCGCGACGGCTACCTAGTCGTCCGCCAGTCGGAAGCCCATGCCTGGGCCGAAGTCTGGCTGGAAAAGCGCGGCTGGGTGCGCGTCGACCCGACCGCCGCAGTCGCCCCGGAACGCATCGAGCGCGGCATCGTCGACGCGCTGCCGGCCGGCGAACCCCTGCCCGCCTTCCTGATGCGCCACGGCGACTGGCTTCGCGACCTGCGTCATCGCTGGGAAGCCCTGAACAATGCCTGGAACCAGCACATCCTGGGTTACGACACGCAACGCCAGCGCGACCTGCTGTCTCGACTCGGCTTCGAAGTCGACTGGCGTCAGCTGATCATCGCTCTGGGCCTGGCCTGCGCCATCGTTCTGGCCCTGGTCACTGCCTGGAGCCTGCGCCAACGGATACGCCCGGCACCGGAAATACGCCTCTGGCATCGTGCCCAGCGACGAATCGGTATACACTGCGCGCCGGGTGAAACACCCCTGGCCTTCGCTGCCCGCCTGCGTGCCGCAGACCCGGCGCTGGCGGCGCGTTTCGACCCGGTGGTCCGGCATTTCCTGCTGGCCCGCTACGCCCCGGACAATCCAACCTCGCTGGCAGCGCTCGCCGCCGCCGTGAACCGACTTCCCAGACGGAGAATCGCTTGAGCAAGACACTGGCCGCCCTGGCCTTTACCCTGACCACCCAGCTTGCCGTCGCCGCACCGGGGAGCATCGCCGACCTCCCCGAAGCGGCAGCTTTCGCCAACGATCTCGCCCAGCGCCAAGGCTTCGATGCCAGCAGCCTGCTTGAACAGTTTTCCGCCATCCGGACGAACGAACGCGTCCTACAACTGATTGCTCCGCCGACTTCGCCGACCCAGCGCTCCTGGGAACGCTACCGCCCGCGCTTCGTCAACGCCCAGCGCATCGCCGGCGGCGTGCGCTTCTGGCAGGACAATGCGCTGACGCTGGCGCGCGCCCGTGCCCTCTACGGCGTGCCGGAAGAAGTGATCGTCGCCATCATCGGCGTCGAAACGGTCTATGGCAGCAATACCGGTGGTTTCGGCGTGCTTGAGGCACTCGCCACGCTGGCGTTTCAATATCCGCGCCGGGCCGAGTTCTTCCGCAGCGAACTCGAACAATTCCTGCTGATGACCCGCGAGAACGGCCTCGACCCGCTTGCCGTCAAGGGCTCCTTCGCCGGCGCCATCGGCATCCCGCAATTCATGCCGGGTAGCCAGCGCCGCTATGCCGTCGATTTCGACGGCGACCAGCGCGTCGACCTGAGCAACAGTGTCGCCGATGCCATCGGCAGCGTCGCCCGCTTCCTCGAACAGCACGGCTGGCAGCCGGGGCAACCGGTTGCCGTGCCGGCACGACTGCCGGGCGCGCCGGATCAGTCACTGCTCGACGCCGGCATCCGCCCCAGCCTGCGTGTCGCCGACCTGTTCGAGCGCGGCATCGTGGCCACGGCAGCCCCCGAATCGACGGTGACGCTGGTCGACCTGGTCAGCCCCGGACAAGCCACGGAATATTGGCTGGGTTTCGAGAATTTCTATGTGATCACCCGCTACAACCGCTCGAGTTTCTACGCCATGTCGGTGTTCCAGCTGGCCGAGGAAATCCGTCGGGCGATGCCGCCGGCCATCCGGGAGGCCATGCGCTAAAGCAGGGAATCGCGGGTGATGTTGCCGCGCCGGATGATCTTGCGCAGTCGGTCCAGACCTTCCAGCTGAATCTGGCGCACCCGCTCCCGGGTCAGTCCGAGATCGCCGGCGATGGCATCGAGCGTGGCAATCTCGCAGCCGTTCAGGCCATAGCGGCGCTCGATGATCTGGCGCTGGCGCTCGCTCAGTTCGTCCAGCCACGAAGCCAGCAGGGAACCGACTTCGCTGGACTGCAGCAGGCTTTCCGGATCGTCGCCGGAATCATCCGGGATGAACTCGGCCATGGTGTGGTTGGGATCGATATCGAGCGGCGCGTCGAGCGAGGCGATGTGCTCGTTCAGCGACAGGATGCGACGCACCTCCTCGACCGGCCGGTCGAGCAGCAAGGCCACCTTCTCCACCGTCGACTCCCGACTGTCAGCCGATTCCAGGTGACGCATGGCGCGCAGGACAAGGTTGATTTCCTTGACTACATGAACTGGCAGACGGATGGTCCGCGAGTGATTCATGATGCTGCGCTCGATCCCCTGGCGTATCCACCAGGTCGCATAGGTCGAAAAACGGAAACCGCGTTCCGGATCGAATTTTTCCAGCGCATGGATCAGGCCGAGGTTCCCCTCCTCGATCAGATCAAGCAGGGGTATCCCGCGATTGAGATAGTGCTTGGCGATGTTTACCACCAGCCGCAGGTTGTGCTCGATCATTTTCTGCCGGGCGGCAAAATCGCCGGCCCGCACCAGCCGCGCCGTCGCCAGTTCCTCTTCCGGCGTCAGCAGCGGGCGGGCACCGATCTCGTTGAGATAGATCTGGGTGACATCCTCAAGCAGACTGGCCTCGGCCAGGGCCGCTTCGGTCGCCAGCGGAAACAGGGCATCGCCCTCGGCAGCGAGCGGTAGCTCGTCGCCGTTCTGTTCGTCGCCCGCCCCCTCGTCCAGACTCATCGGCCGGGCAGGAAGGGCCCCGGATCGACCGGCTTGCCCTGTTTGCGGATCTCGAAATGCAGTTTGACACCGGAGGTGCCGGTACTGCCCATTTCAGCGATTTTCTGCCCCAGCTTTACCGACTGGCCTTCCTTGACCAGGATGCGGTTGTTATGGGCGTACACCGACAGGTGGTTGGCGCCATGCTTGACGATGACCAGCTTGCCGTAGCCGGCAAGCGCTTCGCCGACATACAGCACCTGCCCGTCGGCCGCAGCCAGCACGGGATCACCCACGCGACCGGCGAAATCGATGCCCTTGTTGGTGGTGCCGTTGTAAGGCGACTGGATCTTCGCCGAACTCGGCCAAGCCCAGGTAATGCCGTCCACCTGAGCTGTCTGGGCCGACGCAGCCGGTGTCGGCGCAGACTCCGTTGCCGCAGGTTGGGGCGGCATGGCAGGCGAAGCAGGCGGCGTCGCCGGTGCACTTACAGGGGTCGAATTCAGGCGGGCATGCGCTTCGTCGGAATAGGCTTCCTTGCCGCCGCGCGGCTCACGCAGGACAGTGCCCTGCTTCACCGGCACAGGCACATCAAGCGGTCGGGCTTCGACCCCGCTGCCGACGCCGATCGGAGTTGCCACCGGCGCGACTTCCGCTGTCTGGCCGGCGGCACGGGTCAGGCGAAGAATCTGCCCCTCGCGCAAGGTCGTCGGATCGGAGATGTTGTTGATCGCCGCCAGTTCATTGTGATCCATGCCGTTCTCACGGGCGATCCGGTACAGGGTATCGCCACGTTTGACGGCATACTCGCCCGCACCGGCAACCCTGGCTTGAGCGGTCGGCGTGCGATCGACGGTCGGCGCAGGTGCCTGCGTACAGGCAGTGAGAAAAAATACGACAGCAATGGGGGCGAGGAATCGGGTCATTGGGTTCCTGGTAGCAGGGGAACGAAGCGGACGGGGTCCAGCCGCGTTTCCGTGAAGCCGGTCGACGTGTGTTCGACAAGGCAAAGATACTGCGCCTGCCCCCCGACAGGCAAGACCATGCGCCCCCCCGGCGCCAGTTGCTTGAGCAACTCGGGCGGGATGGAGGCGCCGGCGGCAGCGACGATGATGCTATCGAATGGCGCAACTTCAGGCAGCCCCCAATGTCCGTCGGCGTGTTTCAGACGGACATTGAACTGCTGCAGCGTACGCATGTTGGCTTTGGCTTTTTCGAGCAGGGGCGCAATGCGCTCGACGGCGTAGACTTCCTTGCTCAGTTGCCCGAGCACCGCCGCCTGGTAACCGCAACCGGCACCGACCTCCAGCGTCTTGCCAAGTCCGGGGCGGGCGTTGAGCAACAATTCGATCATGCGGGCAACGATGTAGGGCTGGGAAATCGTCTGCCCCATGCCCAGTGGCAGCGCCGTATCCTCGTAAGCCCGCGAGGCCAGCGCCTCCTCGACAAAAACATGGCGGGGCACGGCAGCCATCGCCGCCAGCACCTGCTCGTTGCGGATGCCTTTTTCGCGCAGGCGCTCGACCATGCGCACACGCGTGCGCTGCGAGGTCATACCGATACCCTGCAGGCCGTGCATGATCAAGCCATCCATTGCCGGATTGCCGGCAACTGTCCCGTATGAGTCAGATCGATCTGTAGCGGCGTGATCGACACCCGGTTCTGTTCGATCGCATGAAAATCGGTCCCGGGCCCGGCGTCGGCGGCTGTGCCGGCTGCGCCGATCCAGTACACCGTTTCCTTGCGTGGCGAGGTCATGCGCACCACCGGTTCGGCCTTGTGGCGGCGCCCGAGGCGGGTCACTTCCATCCCGGTCAATGCCTCGTAGGGAATATCCGGAACATTGACGTTGAGCAATACCGGCCCGGAAACCGGATTCCGGATCTGGCGCTCGACCAGTTCGCGGGCAACCCGTCCGGCGGTGGCAAAATTCAAACCGTCGAAACTGGTCATCGAAACGGCAATCGATGGAATACCGAACAAATATCCCTCGGTCGCCGCCGCAACCGTTCCGGAATAAATCGTATCGTCGCCCATATTGGCGCCCGAATTGATTCCGGAAACAATAATATCCGGCAAGGAATCCAGCATGCCGGTTACCGCCAGATGAACACAATCGGTCGGGGTACCATTAACGAAATAAAACCCACTGGCCGCCTGTTTCAACATCAATGGTCGATCCAGCGTCAGCGAATTGCTGGCCCCGCTGCGATTCTGCTCCGGCGCAACGACGACGATCTCGCCGAGCCCGCTGAGCGCCTCATGCAAGGCCGCCAGGCCGGGCGCGAAATAACCGTCGTCGTTACTGAGCAGAATGCGCATGAATCAAACCAGCAGTGCGTCCAGATTGCCGCCCTGAGCCAGCCATGCCTCAACCCATTTCGGCTTGCGACCACGGCCGGTCCATTCGAGTTCGGCATTTTGCGGATGACGGTATTTGACTTTGACCTTGCCACCGGTAGACGTTTTTACTTTGACTTCCTTGCCCAGCAAATCCTCGATGGCAAAACCACGGGCTTTGGCAAAAGCGCGGACTTCATTCAGGACATTTGCCTTTTCGGCAGCCTCGCGGCGCTTCAATTCGGCGGGAATCTGCTGCTGCAGATCGCGCAATTCGGCAAGGGAAAGTGCAGACAAATCCATGATAATCTCCTGGTTAATATTAAATCAGCGACCTAATTTAATTTAGCCGGATATATTTTTCAATATAAAAATTGAAACAGGAAATAAAAAAACCGGCCTGAGCCGGTTTTCTTATCTTTGGTCGGGGCGGCGGGATTCGAACTCGCGACCCCTTGCACCCCATGCAAGTGCGCTACCAGGCTGCGCTACGCCCCGACAAGCCGAGCATTATAGCGCAAATCCGGAAAATTCAAACCGACAACATCTCGATAATTGACTTCAATTCGTCACGCAGACCGGCAGATTTTTTCTGCGCCGCTTCTGCGCCCGCAACAGGGCGCTCAACGGCACCACCCTCGTCGAGACGATTGCGCGCACCACTGATGGTAAACCCCTGATTATAAAGAAGCTCGCGAATCCGACGCACCAGCAGCACTTCGTGATGCTGATAGTAACGGCGGTTACCCCGCCGCTTGACCGGCTTCAACTGGTTGAATTCCTGCTCCCAGTAACGCAGCACGTGCGGCTTGACGCCACACAACTCGCTGACTTCACCGATGGTGAAGTAGCGCTTGGCGGGAATGGGCGGCAGATCTTCGCTGCCGGGGGACTTAGGCCGCGATTCCATCAAAGGCAAGCTCGACATCGGACTTCAGTTTCTGGCTGGCGTGGAAGGTCACCACGCGCCGCGCGGTGATCGGAATTTCTTCGCCGGTCTTGGGATTGCGCCCCGGACGTTGCGGCTTGTCGCGCAACTGGAAGTTGCCGAAGCCGGACAGCTTGACGCCGTCGCCGGTTTCCAGGGCATTGCGGATTTCTTCGAAGAAGGCCTCGACCATGT
>DKNF01000218.1 GCA_002470165.1 Betaproteobacteria bacterium UBA7395
CGATGCCGGCGCCGAGGCCGAGCCAGAACGAATCGGCAGCCTGCGCGGCGGCGGCGACGAAATAGGCGCCGACCATGTACAGCGAACCGTGGGCCAGGTTGATGCAGTCCATGATGCCGAAGACGAGCGTCAACCCGGCGGCCAGCAGGAACAGCATGAGGCCGAACTGCAGGCCGTTGAGGGCCTGCTCCAGAACCAGCTGGGTCACTTCATCTTGCACTGAGCCGCGTAGGCGTCAGCATGATTGGTGAAGATGGTGCCCATGGTCTTGTTGGTGACGCGGCCCTGAGCGTCCTTGCCGATGGCGCGAAGGTAGTAGTTCTGCACCGGGTAGTGGTTGCTGTTGAACTTGAATTCGCCGCGCACCGACTTGAAGCGCTTGGCTTCCAGCGCCTTCTGCAGCGCCTTCTTGTCGGCGACATTGCCCTTCACGTCGCGCACCGCGGCGTCGATCATCAGCGCCGCGTCGTAGCCCTGCGAGGCGTACAGCGACGGCAAGCGGCCGTAGGCCTTCTGGAAGTCAGCGACGAAACGCTTGTTCTCGGCGTTGTCCATGTCGTGCGCCCAGTGCGAGGAGTTGAACATGCCCATCATTGGCTCGCCGACGGCCTTGATCACGTCCTCGTCGGCCGAGAAGCCGGGGGCGAACAACTGGGTGTCGCGCGACAGGCCGGCAGCGACGAACTGCTTGACGAAGTTGATTCCCATGCCGCCCGGCAGGAAGAAGAACAGTGCATCGGGCTTGGCGGCGCGGATCTGCGCCAGTTCGGCGGCGTAATCCAGCTGGCCGAGCTTGGTGTACATTTCCTCGGTCTTGCCCTTGTAGAAGCGCTTGAAGCCCGACACCGCATCCTTGCCACCGGGGTAGTTGGGGGTGACGATCATCACGTTCTTGAAACCCTTGTCCTGCACCACCTTGCCGACGGCTTCGTGCAGGTTGTCGTTCTGCCAGGCGACGTTGAAGAAGAAGGGGTTGCACTGTTCGCCGGCGTATTGCGAGGGGCCGGCGTTGGCCGAGATGTAGAAGGTCTGGTTCTGGAACACCGCCGGGCCGACGGCCAGCATGATGTTGGAGAAGACGATGCCGGTCATGAAATCGACCTTGTCGCGCTTGAGGAAGCGGTCGGTTGCCTGCTTGGCGACGTCCGGGTTCTGCTGGTCGTCGGCGATCAGGACTTCGGCCGGCAGGCCGCCGAGTTTGCCGCCCAGGTGCTGCATGCCGAGGTTGAAGCCGTCGCGGATGTCGACGCCGAGGCCGGCGCCGGGGCCGGACAGGGTGGAGACGAAGCCGACCTTGATCGGACCGGCAGCGTGAACGGAACCGGCGAGCATCAAGGCAGCGGCGAGGGCAGTCAGGCGGATCGACATCTTGTTCTCCGTGGAAATGGGGTCAAGCGGCAAATTGTAGCGCAGGAACAAGCAGATACCGTCGCGGAGATGGGGCAAATTCGGGTATATTCGCGCCCCATGAATGAAAAAGCCGTGGTTCTTCTCTCCGGCGGGCTCGATTCCGCGACCTGCCTGGCCATTGCCCGCAATCGGGGGTTCGACTGCTACTGCCTGTCCTTCGATTACGGTCAGCGGCACAGCGCCGAATTGCAGGCCGCTGACCGCGTCGTCAAGGCGCTGGGTGCGGTCGAGCATCGGGTGATCAACTTCGGCCTGGCGCAATTCGGCGGTTCGGCGCTCACCGACACCTCAATCGCCGTGCCTGTCGACGGCGTGCAGGCCGGCATCCCGGTCACCTATGTGCCGGCGCGCAACACCATCATGCTGTCGCTGGCCCTGGCCTGGGCGGAAGTGCTCGGCAGCCGGGACATCTTCGTCGGCGTCAATGCCGTCGATTACTCCGGCTACCCGGATTGCCGCCCGGAGTACATCGCCGCCTTCGAAACCATGGCCAACCTCGCCACCAAGGCCGGGGTCGAGGGGCAGAAACTGCACATCCACGCGCCGCTGATCAATTTGTCCAAGGCCGAAATCATCCGCACCGGCCATGCACTCGGCGTCGATTACGGCCTGACCGTTTCCTGCTACCAGGCCGATGAACTTGGGCGCGCCTGCGCTGTCTGTGACTCCTGCCGTTTGCGCGCCGAAGGTTTCGCCGCCGCCGGCATCCCCGATCCCACGCCTTACCGGACCTGACATGGAAGCTGACGTCTCCCCCAACCTCGTGCTCTGGCTGACCTTCGCGCTGGCCTTCGTCTTCGGCGCCATCGGTCAGAAGACCCATTTCTGCACCATGGGTGCGGTGTCCGACATCCTCAACATGGGCGACTGGAGCCGCATGCGCATGTGGCTGCTGGCCATGGGCGTGGCCGTGCTCGGCGCCGGTGCGCTGCACGGTGCCGGACTGATCGACCTCGACAAGTCGATCTACCGGACCACCAGCCTGACCTGGCTGTCCTACATCCTCGGCGGTTTCAGCTTCGGTGTCGGCATGGTGCTGGCTTCCGGCTGCGGCTCGAAGACGCTGATCCGCATCGGCGCCGGCAACCTCAAGTCGCTGGTCGTCTTCCTCGTCCTCGGCCTGTTCGCCTACATGACCATGCGCGGCGTCTTCGGCGTCTTCCGCGTCGCCTATCTCGACCCGGTCGCCATTGCCATGCCGGAAGGGCAGGACATTCCCTCGCTGCTCGCCGGTTTCGGCGTCGACGAGGCAACGGCATCGACCCTGGCCGTCATCGCCATCGGCGGTGGCCTGACCGCCTTCTGCCTGCTGCGCCGCGACTTCTGGACCCTGGACAATCTGCTCGGCGGCATCGGCACCGGCCTGCTGGTCGTGCTCGCCTGGTATGTGAGCGGTCACCTCGGTTACATCGCCGAACATCCGGATACGCTGGAAGAAGCTTTCCTGAGAACGAACAGCGGGCGCATGGAATCGCTGACCTTCGTCGCGCCGGTTGCCTACACGCTGGAGTTGTTCATGCTCTGGTCGGACAGCAGCCGTGTCGTCACCGTCGCCATTGCCGCCGTGTTCGGTGTCATCGCCGGTTCGGCGGCCTGGTCGCTGGCGACCCGCTCGTTCCGCTGGGAAGGTTTTGCCAATGTCGAAGACACGGCGACCCACCTGATCGGTGCGGCACTGATGGGTTTCGGCGGCGTGCTGGCCTTCGGCTGTACGGTCGGCCAGGGGATTACCGGCATCTCGACGCTGGCACTTGGTTCCTTCATCACCCTGGCGGCCATCCTGGCCGGCTCGGTCGTGGCGATGAAGGTCCAGTACTGGCGGATGATGCGCGAGGCCTAAGCGTCCTCGCCGGCCTTCAGCCTGGCAATCACCAGCGGGAAGGCGCCGGAACCGATCAGCGCCACCGCCGAGACAATGAAGGCCAGCCCGGCCATCGGATCGTCGAGTACCGGGTGGATCAGTGCGCCGAAGCCAAACAGGCTGACCAGGCCGGGAATGGCGCAGAGGATGCCGAGCGCCGTGAGAATCAGGAAGGAAAGCGGATAGCGGTGCATGGCGGGGAGTGTAGACGAACGGCCGGTTCGGCGCGAAGATAGGCACCTATTTTAATAAACAAGGAGACACTGATGAACCGCCGCCACTTCCTTCGTTCGCTGGCTGCCGCCGGAGTCGTCGGTGCTGCCGAATTCGCGCCCTGGCATGCGGTCAGTGCCTTCGCCAACGACCTCGACAATTTCGTCCGTGGTCCGGCGGTCAAGGATCACCCGCTGCGCCAGTTGTCGAAACATGTGTGGATGATCTTCTCCCCCGACGGTTTCCCGACCCCGGAAAACCAGGGGATGATGTGCAACCTGACCTTCATCGACACGCCCAGGGGCCTGGTCGCCATCGATACCGGCGCTTCGGTGCAGATCGGCGAAATGGCCATCCGCCAGTTGAAGCAGAAGCTGAACAAGCCGGTCGTGGCGATCATCAACACCCACTATCACGGCGATCATTTCCTCGGTAACCAGGCCTTCGTCGAAGCCTACGGCGACATGCCGATCCACGCCCACGCCGGCACGATCAAGGAAATCCAGGGCATGCAGGGCAACATGTGGCGGACCTTGATGGAGCAATGGACCAACCAGGCCACCGTCGGCACCAGGATCGTTGCCCCTAACGTTGCTGTCGACCACGGTCAGGAACTGAAATTCGGCGATGTCGTGCTGCGTCTGCATCACTACGGCCAGGCACATACGCCTTACGACATCTGCGTCGAGGTCGTCGGCGACGGTCTGACCTGTGTCGGCGATGTCGCCATGAACGGCCGCATCGCCAACATGGACGACGGCTCCTACGTCGGCACGCTGAAAACCTACGCGGCGCTCGAAAAGAACGCGCCGTCGAAAATCTGGTTGCCCGGCCACGGCGAACCCGGGGCCAATGTCCTGGCCTGGAACCGCAGCCTGTTCGAGGGCATCTACGAAAGCTGCGTCAAGGCGGTCCAGGCCGGCCAGCCGATGGAGGAAGCCAAGGAACTGGTCCTGCGCGACCCGCGCGTCGCCAGCCGGGCACGCACGACCAAGGGCTTCGACAGCAACATCGGCAAGTACGTCAGCCTGGCTTACCTGGAAGCCGAAGCCGCCGCCTTCTGAAACGGAAAACGCATGAAAAAGCTCGATCATCAACGCCTCGATCAGGTCGTCGCCGCCGCCCGCAAGGCCGCCGACGAACGCGAAAAGGGCTACCGCGAACGGGCGCTGAAGATGTATCCGTGGATTTGCGGCCGTTGTGCCCGCGAATTCACGCACGCCAACCTGCGCGAGCTGACCGTACATCACCGTGACCACAACCACGACAACAACCCGGCCGACGGCAGCAACTGGGAGTTGTTGTGCCTGTACTGCCACGACAACGAACACCAGAAGCAGATCGAGGCCGACCGCGGCTATACCGACAGCCGCAACAACGCCTCGATGGCCACCCATTCGCCGTTTGCCGCGCTGAAATCGCTGCTCGACAAAGACAAGTAAGCGATGCAGCGCCCGCAACGCCCTAGCCCGGCAGCCACCGACCGGGGCACCCGCATCGCCCTGCTGTTCGCGCTGGTCGCCCAGCGCCTCGACAGCTACTACGAACACGGCCAGGAATTCACCCCGGCCCAGGGCGCCACCCTCGCCGCCGACTGGCTCGCCCGCAGCAGGCGCAGCCTGGCGCAGGAAGACCGCCTCCATCTCTCCCGCCTGAGCGACGACATGGCGCGCGCCATGCGCAGCACGCTCTCCCGCGAGGCCGGCCTGTTCACCGCCCACGAAATGATGCAGGCACTCGATCCCAACTACCATTCGGAACTGGCCCAGCAGCTGATGATCGAATGCGAGCGGCTGCTCGACAGCGACTGAAGCACGGCAAGCTGCCAAGGAGTGCCGAAGAACGGCACCAATTCACGGACAGGCTGGTCCGAGCTTTTGTTGCCGAATGGAGAAACGCATGAACAACGAAAAACCCCTGCTCATCGAAGTCGTTTCCGACGTCGTCTGTCCCTGGTGCTTCATCGGCCAGCGCCGGTTGGCACGCGCCATCGATCTCGTCCGCGCCGAGGTGCCCGACTTCCGGCACGAAATCCGCTGGCGCCCCTTCTTCCTCAACCCCGACACGCCGCCGGCAGGCGAACCCTACCTGCCCTTCCTCGTGCAAAAATTCGGCAGCCGGGCGCAAGTCGAAGGCATCTGGCAGCGCATCCGCGAAATCGGCGTCCCGCTGGGCATCGACTACCGCTTCGAGAAAATCGAGGTGCGCGCCAACACGCTAGCGGCTCACCGCCTGATCCACTGGGCGCAACAACACGGCGACGCCGCCGGGCTGGTCGAAGAACTGTTCAAGGCCCAGTTCGAACAGGGCGAAAACGTTGGCGACCCAGAAGTCCTCGCCCGGGTCGCCGCCGCCTGCGGTCACGACCCGGCCAGCGTGCTCGCCTACCTCGGATCCGACGAGGACGCCGCTACCGTCCGGCAAATGGAACGCGAATCCCGAAGCTGGGGCGTCAGCTCCGTACCGACCTTCGTCTTCGCCCGCCAGTCCGGTATTCAGGGGGCGGAGGAACCACGGGTGCTGGCGGATGGGATTCGGCAGGCGTGGGCTGCGATGGCGGGGTGAATCGGTTCGAGGTCGGCCGACAGGCAACAAAAAGGCCAGCAGGGTTACCCCGGCCGGCCTTGGCGTGAAATTTTCCGCTTACTGAACCTGCTGAATCCCGGCGATCACCCAGCCACGGCTGCCGTCGGTCGGCTTGGTCATGTGCCAGATTTCCGAGAAGCTCTCGACCGGGCCGTTGCGCTCTTCGCGGATCTGGCCGCTGAAATGCACGCTGACGACGTAACGGCCGGCTTCCTCGGCGACGTCGATGACCTGGGCGTTGAGCTGGACGACATCGGTTTCCTGTGCCGCACCGTTGCGCTCGGCGATGGCCATCTTGATCTCGGCGAACATTTCCGGCGAGGTGAATTCGCGGATGTCGTCGAGGTTGCCGGCGTCGTTGGCGGCCTGCAGGCGGATGAAGTTGACCTTGGCGTTGCGCACGAAGCCCTCGGCGTCGAAATCGGCCGGGATGTTGCCGCTACCCGTCGATTCAAGCGCTTCGGCTGCCGGCGTGAAGGCAGCAGAACCGCCGGCCGGGGTGAAGTCCGGACGGGCGACATTGCCCGGCTGGCCACCGTAGTTGGCGCCGGCAGCCGCGTACTGCATGCCGCCTTGTGCCTGGGCGCCGGCCTTCTTGCGCATGAAGAAAGCGATGGCGCCGATGACGACCATGGCGAGCAGGGCGATCATCATGAAATTGGCCAGCTCTTCGCCGAAACCGAGGTGCGAGGCCAGGGCGGCCAGGCCGAGGCCGGCGGCCAGACCGGCGACCGGGCCCATCCAGGAACGCTTCGGCTGGGCTTGCGGGGCTGCGGCCGGTTGCTGGCGCTGGGCCTGGTTGAAATTGTTGCTCGGCGGCGTGGCCTGGCGTTGCATGCCGGTCGAGCCACCGCCCCCGAGGCGCTTGGCTTCCGCATCGTTGATGTTCAGCGTGAAGCCGAGAACGACGGCTGCCGCCATTGCAATGAACTTGTTCATGTTTGTCTCCTTCGGACAGTGATGTTCCGCGATTGTACGCAGCCGAAGCATCCAGTAAAAACAACGTGTCGCTGCAGTATGTTTCGAAAAAAATTGACGGTCAGGCTTGCAGCAGGGCCGCTGCCACCGCCGGATCGGCGGGGAAATAGAAATGCACGTAGGAGGCGGTCAGCCGTTGGCGGCGGTAGATGGCCTCGCCCTCGCGGCCGTCGGCAGTGACGGCGCGGCAGAGCGGCGGCAGCGGTGTTTCGCTCTTCGAGTAATGGAAGGTATGGCCGGCCAGCCGGCCTTCGGGCAGTTCGGCGAATTGCGTGCCGAGCGCTGCCAGCCGCTGCTGCATGACCGCCCGTCCGGGCAGCAAGCCGGCGAAGCGGTGGGATTGGCCGGCCTTGTCGACCACTTCCTCGAACAGGCTCATCATGCCGCCGCATTCGGCGAGCAGCGGCTTGCCGGCGTCGACGTGGGCGTGCAATGCCTGCCACAGGCCGGCGTTGGCGCTCAGTGCGGCGGCGTGCAGTTCCGGGTAGCCGCCGGGCAGCCAGGCGGCGTCGCATTCGGGCAGCGGGTCGCCGGCGACCGGCGAAAAGAAGCGCAGTTCGGCGCCAAGCGCCTGCAGGGTTTCCAGGTTGGCCGGGTAGATGAAGCCGTAGGCGGCGTCGCGGGCGATGGCGATGCGTCGGCCGGCAAGCAGCGGCGGAAGGGTCGGCGGCGATGCATCGCCGAAAGACACCGGTGCCGGCAGGTCGACCGTGGCACTCTCGGCCAGCGCGTCGGCCAGGCGGTCGAGGCG
>DKNF01000257.1 GCA_002470165.1 Betaproteobacteria bacterium UBA7395
ACACAAAATTCCGGACACGCTCAATTGAGGTCAACCGGCCAACGTCCGGATTGGCCGAACTGCTGACTGTGAGGGCGGTGGAGCCGATATTCAATTTCGTAACATCGGGGTCCCCGAACGATACGAAATTGAGTTCGGTGGTCGTGCCCTTCATTTCGATGGCACGAGCACCGAGCCTAGTGCATCTGGTTTCTCGGCCGGCCTCTGTTGCGCTTTGTGGGCGCTATCGTTTGGTTTTGAGATTCTTCCTTGAGCCCAAATAGTCTGTCTTGCCAGGCTCGGAATTCCACTGGATGCCAGTACACTCTGCGACCGATTGCTGTCGGCATAGGCAAAGTCCCGTCGCTGATCCAGTAATTAATGGTGCGCATGCTGACAGACAGGAGTTCCGCTGCAAGTTCTTTCGTTACCAACTTCTGAGGCGTGTTCATATCGATGATGGTGGCCAAAGGTTAGTATAGGCCGACTGTTAGACGATCTGTCTCACCATCTCCTTCACCACGGTGTGCAGTATCGTCCTCAGGCAACGGGATTCTCCCGTCAGGGTGATGCCCAGTTCAGGCCGCTCTGCAATCAGGCGAGCGTTTTCTGTTTCTACTTCGGCGTAAAGCGCTTCGGTTTCCGGCACGATGCGCTGGTGCAGTTTGTCCAGAAGTCGCGTCGCGGTGCCTTTGCTCAGGTTCAGTGCAGCACCGGCCTCTAGAAGCAAGGGGCGCGTGATATCCGAAAAATGCTGAACGCCCAGAATCGGCCAGGCGAGTTGACTCTGCTCCGGCCAGGCCTTCCTGTCGAAAGCGGGCGAATCGTAGCAGGCAACGCTGAGGAGATCGTAGAACGGCGCGAGTTGTATCCCTTCGTGCGAAACCATGAAGCTCAGGTTTTTCAGGTGAGCATCACTGTTGCCGGTTAAAACGTTGAACACCAGCCAACTGAAGAGTCGGGTGCGCGCCACCGCCGGGCTACGGCAAGCATTGGCCAGGGCGGCTAGATTTTCCATACTGCCCTGACTATATTTGAAGCTGCGATCCAGCCCCAGCAACTGACAGGCATCGATGACATGGCGGCGTTGCCAGCCATTGCGACCGGAGAAGCGGTCGAAGCGATCGATCAGATAAATGGGCGAGGGAACGTAACGGCGATGGACGGCGGGAACCTCCAAACCGAGGCGTTTAGCCAGACGCATCACAAACCACTCGTTGATGACTGAATGCGGGTAGTCGTCGTCTGGGTGGTCAGGCTTGAGGATGTGGGTGGACGGCGTGCTGCCGGCTGGTTCGTACAATTCTTCGTCCTGAAGCACGACGGCGAGCTTGTGCTGCGCACCGGCCAGGGACATGCGTTTGACCGCGCCGTGGGTCAGCGGGGCCTTGGGCAGTTGGCGGATGCGGTTTTCTAGCGCATGGTCGGTTAGTGGATGCAGGGGCTCGTCTTCGGGGAGCGGACGCTCAGGCGGAAGCAGGGTGATTGACCCCGCAGACTCCGCACCGTACCAGGCAAGCAAACCGAAGGCATCCGCTACATCTAGGTCGGCGTCGCCAGCGAGCAAGCGCCGTTGCCCTTCTTCAGGCAGCAGATTGTCGAAATACCATTGAACCGGGCGCCGCGTTGCGCCATCGAGCAACGGGGCGGTGGTGAGCGGTAGATGGGGGCTGAGGGCAAAGCGCTGACTATCATTGAGCCATGCTTCCGAATACCTGAAGCTCCACAAGCCGTTGACCTCCCGAAGCGTACCGACTTCAGTCTGATTGATCAGCGCGCGTAATGATCGGTCGTTCATGACGGCTCTTCGGGGGCGGTCGGCGATTTGATGTAGGGGGCGACGCTGTCTGGTACGTCTATCGTGACCCGAATCCCCAAGCCTTCGAGCACTTGGAAGAGTTTTCCCCAGCGGACCGAGTCGCTGCCGCGCTCGATTTTCCCCAGGAAGTTCTCGCTGACGCCAATACTCCCGGCGGCATCGTCTTGCCGTATCTTCTGGGCCTTACGGGTGGCGCGGACGATCTGGCCGAGTTCGGCGGCGCTGGCGATGGGTATCTTCATGTTCAATCCTCATGTTTGCAAGGATTTTGCGTCAGGATGCCAAGGTATGCAATGAATCCTTAGCATCGTGCGGATTATTTTTTGTTGCCGCTGACTTTTCGGTGTATCCTCGCAATCGTGAGGATTTCTTTGGGGGCGCTGTGGCGATGTTTGATTTATCCGTTCAGAATAAATGCGAGATGAATACAAATATGCCATTGGTGCAAAGATTTTGGCGGCAATCGTGCGTCAATCCGGCAAAAAAGTACTGCTTTTTGTTGCACGCACCTGCACATTGCTGCACAATAGAATCATGATTTTTAATGGTTTTTGTTTTGTTGCCGTGCAGCAAAAATTGGCTAAAACGGGTTCGGGACGCAGGGGTCGCATGTTCGAATCCTGTCACTCCGACCAATTTACTGCTAAGAAAACGAAAAAAGCCTTGATTATTCAAGGCTTTTTTCGTTTCTACGGCGCCTTTCGGATTACCTATCCATCTCCCCGCTTGGGTTATGAGGTTCGACTCTGACTGTCTCTCATCAGACTATCGCGGGTGGTATTCGTCCCCAAGGTTAATCCTCATGATCGTGAGGATTGTTTGGCATGGCGCCTGACGACGTATAAATTCCTCACGATTGCAAGGATCTACCTGTCGAAGTCTCTCATTAAGCGGGGAATTTCTTCCTCGTGTGTACCACGTTGAGTACAACGATCGTTTCTTCTCGTATTTGGACGAAAACGATGTACGGGAGCTTGTTGACCACCAATTCTCGGGCTCCGGGAACTCGCGCACTTTCTCGAATCCGTTCCGGATAGGGGGGCAGCGATTCGATTTCGCCGACGATCCTTTTTTCTACCGCTTCCGCTACCCGCGGGCTGGCTTCGAGGTAGTAATAGGCCAGAATTTCCTCAAGGTCGCCGAGAGCCTCGTCGGTCCAGAGTATCCGCATCGTTACACGGTTTTTTTGATGCGGGATTCCAAACGGCCCTTCAGGCGTGCCATCGCGTCGGCGTGCTCGTGCAGCGTGCTTGTCCCGTTAGCGACCTGGGCCATGGTTTTCGACACTTTCCCAAATAACCATTCCTCGTATCCGGATTCCTTCTCGATGAAAAAATCGGCGAAGAGCGTATCTTTGGCATCTTCAAGCGAGAGCATGATTCCTACGGGGCGGTCGTTCTTGGTAACGACCACGGGCTCGCGTCGTGCCGAGTCGAGGAATTCTCCGAAGTGATTCTTGGCATCCCGGGCGGTCATGACTTTCATTTTCATCCCTCTTGGAACTGGAGTCTCATGTGTCCATTGTAGCTACTATGGACATTTGGACAAGTGGGCAGTCCGGCTGATTTGATCGCGAGGATATTCAGGCAGGCCTACGCCGTTCGCGGCAGGTAGTGATCGAATTCCTGGATCAGCGCCGGGGCGGTTTCGTCGAGCAGGAAGTTGCGGAAGTTCATGCCGGCCGGCATCAGGCGTTTGGCGTTCATGTGCACCACGTACCAGGTGCGTTCGATCGGGGTGCCGATCACGTCGAGCAGGCTGACTTCGGCGGTTTTCAGTTCCAGCGGCAGGGTGTGCAGCGACAGCAGGCTGATGCCCATGCCGGCCATGACCGCCTGCTTGATCGTTTCGTTGCTGCCCATGCTGATCGTCCGTGCCGGCGTGAACAAGTGGTTCTTGAACATTTCCTCGGCGACGCGCCGGGAGCCCGAGCCTTCCTCGCGCAGCAGGAAGGTTTCCTGACGCAGTTCGTGCAGTTCGAAGCGGCGCGCCGTGCGCAGCGGATGGTCGGCCGGGGCGACCAGCACGTACGGGTGGCGGGCCATCGGTTCGCCGTGGGCGTCGATTTCGACCGGGATACGGCCCATGATCGCCAGGTCGATGGCGTTGTCCTGCAGCTTCTGCAACAACAGTTCGCGGTTGCCGACGGTGAACTGGACGTCGATGCCGGGATGCGCCTGGGCAAACTTGGCCAGCAGGCGCGGCATGAAATACTTGGCGGTACTGACCAGTCCGACCGATATCTGCCCGGTTTCGGCGCCGGCCAGCGCCTGCAGGCTGGCTTCGGCATCCTTGATTTCGCCGAGGATGCGCAAGGCGTGATGTACCAGCAGCTCGCCGGCACCCGTCAGGGCGACGCCGCGACCCATGCGCTCGAACAGCGGCAAGCCGACGTTGTCCTCGAGCTGCTTCAATTGCATGGATACCGCCGGTGGCGTCAGGTGCAGCTCTTCTGCGGCGCGGGCATAGCTCAGATGGCGGGCGGCGACGACGAAGATCTGCAATTGGCGCAGGGTCAGGTTGCGGACAAAGTTCATTGGTCGATGAAGTGTTTCCATGAATCGTTCAGGTTTTCCTGACTCTAGGCGGCGCATCGGCGGGCGTCAACGGGTGAGGTTCAAATAGACCATCGGTAATTGTTCGGGCAGGCGTTCGATGCGGTCGAGAATGCGCCACTGTCGGCCGAAGATCCTGCCGACATAGGCGTCGGCCCCTGGATCGAGACTTAGGCAGAAGCTGTCGATGCCGCTGCCGGCGAGTTCGCCCACCGCCTTGCGGGCGTCGGCAAGCAGGTAGTCCGGATCGCTGACGTCGATGTCGGCTGGCTCGCCGTCGGTCAGTACGAGCAGGATGCGTTTTTCGCTGCGCCGCGCCTCCAGCATGCGCCCGGCGTGCCGCAGCACGGCGCCCATGCGGGTGGACCAGCCGGCGCTGACGCCGGCCAGGCGCGCCTTGACCGGATCGCCCCAGGCTTCGGAAAAGCCCTTGATGTGATGGTAACGGACCTCGTGCCGGGTGTTGGAATGAAAGCCGGCAATGGCGCAGGCGTCGCCCAGTTCGTCGATGGCCCAGGCGAGCAGGGCGACGGCTTCGCGGGCGGTGTCGAGGATGCTTTGCTGGCTGCCCGGGAGCGTGGCGTTCAGCGATTGCGACAGGTCGATCAGCAGCAGCACGCTGATGTCGCGCCCGGCCGTCCGATGGCTGACCTGGATGCGCGGATCGGGCAGATGGCCGCTGCGCCAGTCGGTCCAGGCGCGGACGGCGACATCGAGATCGAGTTCGCTGCCGTTTTCCTGGTGGCGGATGCGCACCCGCTCTTGCGGCTTGAGCAGGTCGAGCAGGCGCTTGAGGCGGCGGGCGAGCGGGGCATGCCTGGCCAGCAGTGCGTCGATGTCGGCGGCGTTACCCGGCGGGTGCAGGGCTTCATAGACGGCGACCCAGTCGGGGCGCCAGCTCTGAGCCGCCTCGTCCCACTCCGGGTAATGCCGGGGGGGCAGGCCACTGGGCTCGCTGGCGGCAGCGCTCGGTGGTGGCTCGAAACTTTCTTCCTCGTCGCCGGCTTCGAGATGTATCCACAGGTGGCGGTTGTCGTCGCGGTAGTCGATTTCGGTATCGGCGAAGTGCACCCGGGCGTACTGGTCGCTGGGCAGGCGGCTGCGTGCCGCGTAGGCAAGCGCAATGTCGGCGACCGCCCGGGTGCTCGCCTCGCCGTCGGC
>DKNF01000142.1 GCA_002470165.1 Betaproteobacteria bacterium UBA7395
CTTCTCGATCGGTGTGCGCCAGTGGCGGGTGAACTGCTTGCTGCTGCCGAGGAAGCCAGGCAGCAGGAAGTCGAACTGGCTCCACAGTTCGCCGAGGTGGTTTTCCAGCGGCGTACCGGTCAGGCACAGGCGGTGGCGCGCATCGATCTTGCGTACCGCTTCGGCGCTGCGGCTCTGGGCGTTCTTGACCGTCTGCGCTTCGTCGAGGATGAGCAGGTGGTAGCTGTGCTGCATCAACTCGTCGGCGTCGCGCCAGAGTAGCGGGTAGGTGGTCAGGACGACGTCGTGGCTGTCGATCTCGGCGAAGCGCTGTTTGCGTTCCGGACCGTGCAGCGAGAGCACGCGCAGGCTGGGCGCGAAACGCGCGGCTTCGCTCTTCCAGTTGAAGATCAGCGAGGTCGGCAGGATCACCAGGGCCGGTCGGTCGAGACGCCCCTGCTCCTTTTCCAGCAGCAGGTGGGCCAGGGTTTGCGCGGTCTTGCCCAGGCCCATGTCGTCGGCCAGGATGCCGCACAATTTCTGTTCGCGCAGGAACTGCAGCCAGGCCAGACCTTCCTTCTGGTAGGGGCGCAGGTCGAGGCACAGGCCGGCCGGCGGCTGGATGTCGACGATGCCCTGCGCCGCCTGCAGGCGTTCGGCCAGGGCCATGACGTCGTTCTGGCCGCGAAATTCCCAGCGGCTGGTATCGGTCAGCTCGGCCAGACGCGGCGCGTCGAAACGCGACAGGCGCAAGGTCGGGCCGCCGCTGAAGCCGTCGAACAGGTCGATCAGCGTCGACGCCAGCGGCTTGATGCGGCCGGCCGGAACGCGCAGGCGCTTGCCGGCCGGGGTCAGCAGTTCGATCCTTTCGCTGTCCGGGATGCGTGACAGTTCGTAGCTTTCCAGCCAGCGCGGATCGCGTCGGAACAGCGTGGACAGCAGGGGCGCCAGCGGCAGGCGTTCGCCTTCGACGAGAATGCCCATGTCGAGGTTGAACCAGCCGTCGTCGGCTTCGATCAGCTCGGCCTCCCAGGCGTCGACCTCGACCACGTGGTGGCGGAAATCCTCGGGGAACTCGATCTGCCAGCCGGCGGCGCGCAGCAGCGGCAGCTGGTGCTGCATGAAGTCCGGCCAGGCGGCTTCGTCGGCCAGGCCGTGAATGCCCTCGGGCGGACTGCCGAAGGTGTTGAGCGTGTTCGCCGGAATCTTCTGCAGGCCGCTTTGCGCCAGACTGGCCATGACCCGGGCCTCATCGTCCGGGCGGCGCTTGACGCGGACGGTTTCGCCCTCGGGCAGGGTGACGAACTCGTTCTTCTCGTCGGGGCGCAGGTCGGCGTCGCCGTAGCGGAAGATCACATGAGCCACGTCGAAGGGGCCGCCGCTGAAGCTGTAGGGGTAGTGGCGCCAGGGGCGGTGGCCGTGCGTGTGCAGGGTTTCCAGTTGCAGGACCGGCTGCAGCGGGGTTTCGATCAGGCGCAGGCGGGCGCTGGCATCCTCGGCCGGCAGCGGCAGTTCGGGTGCCAGTTCGGATAGTGCGTCGGCGACGACCGCGGCTTCCTTGGCCGACAGCGGCGGCAGGCTGAACAGGCGATTGACCACACCGGGGTTGCCGGTCACCGTCAACGGCCCGGTTTCGCCCTCGGTCAGGTCCACGTACCACGGCGGATCGACGGCGATGATCAGTTCGGTCGGCGGTTCGGGCTTCAGGTAGGGGCGCTGGAAGCCCTGACTGTCGATCTGCCAGCCGACGCTGGCCGGGCGGCTGTCGCCGCCGTGCAGCGGCAGCGCCAGATCGGCCTCCGGATAGAGACGGTTGGTAGCGGCCATCCGTTCGAGGATTTCGGCGCCGTGCTTGGGCCCCAGCCCGTAGGCGCGCAGGCCGCTGTCGTGGCCGCGTTCAGCCCAGATCAGGCGCAGGATGCCGAGGTCTTCCTCGGTGACGAACTGCGGCGGCGTGATCAGCGCGCGGTCGACCTTCCACCATTCCTCGGCGTTTTCCGGGTACTTGCCTTTACGCAGTTCGATGCCGAAACGCCGGCGGTCGGTCGTCCATTTGAGGATGTAATACAGTTGCTGGCGGGCGCTGGCCGGGCGGGCCTTTTTCTTGGCCACGGCGATCGACGCCCGACGCAGGTCTTCGACCCAGGAGAGCACGCTGCCACTGACCCGGGTTTTCGGGTTGCGCGTTTCGATCACCTTGAGCAGGGTCGCGGCGATGTGCTTGCAATGGTGGCCGACCGGGCAGGTGCAGCTGGCGACCAGCTGCATGTCGTCCCCCTGGGCGCGGATCAGTGCTTCGACGCGGTAGGGGCGGCGGGCCGACCCGGGCACTTCGGCGTGGATTTCGCCGTGCTCGACATTGAGGTCGCGAACCAGGTCGACATAAGGGCGTCCCTTGGCGATCTCGGCTTCGCCCAGCCAGTCGGCGATGTCCGCCTCGCTGAAGCTGTCGGTCAGTTCGTCGTAGTTCTGCATCACAGGTGCTGGCTGCCGAGCAGCAGGGCCAGCAGCAGGGCGATCAGCGCCAGCCAGACGTTTTGCCAGCGCCGGGCGCGGACCAGTTGTTCCATCTGTGGCTGCAGGCTGGGCTGCGGCGGCGCGCTGAGTGCCTGGTGCACCAGACGCGGCAATTGCGGCAGGGTGCGGGCCAGATACGGCGCTTCCTGTTTGAAGGTCTTGATCAGGCCGCGCCAGCCGACCTGCTCGCTCATCCAGCGCTCAAGGAAGGGCTTGGCGGTTTTCCACAGGTCAAGTTCCGGATCGAGCTGGCGGCCGAGGCCTTCGATGTTGAGCAGGGTTTTCTGCAGCATCACCAGTTGCGGCTGGATCTCGACGTTGAAGCGGCGCGAGGTCTGGAACAGGCGCAGCAGCACCTTGCCGAAGGAAATGTCCTTGAGCGGCCGGTCGAAGATCGGTTCGCAGACGGCGCGGATGGCCGCTTCGAATTCATCGACCCGCGTTTCCTTGGGCGCCCAGCCGGATTCGATGTGGGCTTCGGCGACACGCTTGTAATCGCGGCGGAAGAAGGCGAGGAAGTTCTGCGCCAGGTAGTTCTTGTCGGAATCGGTCAGCGTGCCGACGATGCCGAAATCGAGCGCGATGTAGCGGCCGTCGGCATGGACGAAGATGTTGCCGGGGTGCATGTCGGCGTGGAAGAAACCGTCGCGGAAGACCTGGGTGAAGAAGATTTCGACGCCGGCGGCGGAGAGTTTCGAGAGGTCGATGCCGTCGGCGCGCAGCTTGTCGGTCTGCGAGATCGGCGTGCCGCGCATGCGCTCCATGACCATCACCGTCGAGGTGCAGAAATCCCAGTGCACTTCGGGAACGATCAGCAATTCGGAGTCGGTGAAGTTGCGGCGCAGCTGCGAGGCATTGGCGGCTTCGCGCATCAGGTCGAGTTCGTCGCGCAGGTACTTGGCGAATTCGGCGACCACTTCGCGCGGCTTGAGGCGCTTGCCGTCGGACCACAGTTTTTCCAGCAGCAGGGCGCCGCTGTCCATCAGCGCCAGGTCGTGTTCGATGACCGAGAGCATGTTCGGGCGCAGAATCTTGACGGCGACTTCATGGCCGCCGTCGCAGTCGTGCAGGCGCGCAAAATGGACCTGGGCGATCGACGCCGAAGCCACCGGCACCGGGTCGAATTCGGCAAATACTTCGCTGGCCGGGCGACCGTAGGCTTTTTCGATTTCCTTCAGGGCCAGCGCCGAATCGAAAGGCGGCACACGGTCCTGCAATTTGGCCAGTTCGTCGGCGATGTCGGTCGGCATCAGGTCGCGCCGGGTCGACAGCACCTGACCGAACTTGACGAAGATCGGGCCGAGCGCTTCCAGCGCCAGGCGCAGGCGTTCGGCGCGCGGTGCCGACAGGTTGCGCCAGAACTGCAGCGCGTTGGCCAGGCGGACCAGACGGCCGGAGGGCTCGTGCTCGAGCACCATTTCGTCCAGCCCGAAACGGCTGGCAACGGTGGCGATCTTGAGCAGGCGGAAAAGGCGCATGGGGGATAGGCCGGGATGCTGGCCGGAATTCGGTCAAACGGCGATGTTAACATGCCTGCACACATTGCGCTGCCGCTGGTCGCACAAGTGATAATTCGCTGTCAAATTGCTGGCCGGTTTCGGCTAAACTGGCTGCAAAAATCATGGCGGATGCAAACGGTGTCCGTCGCTCGGAATTCACACCTGCCCATGTCCGATCAACGCAATCCTTCCGTCATTGCCCGGGAAGCCCTGAAACGGCTGGCGTCGCGCCATCTCGCGCCGACCCCGGCCAACTTTCAGGCGTGTTACAACGAGATTGCCAATCTACCCAACGTCTCGCCCTTCCCCGAGCCGCCCCTGCGCCAGCTGGCGGCAGCACTCACGCCGCGCGGCGAAGCCCAGATCTCCCAGTTGAGCCGGCTCGATGCGGCGATTTCCGGGCGTAGCTGGCAAGGCGTGCAGGACGCCCTGCAGGGGTTCATCGCGGCGGGTGCCGCCAATGCATCGGCCACGCATCTGCCCTATGAGACGACGCAGGCACTGTTGCACTTGTTCGAGACGATGTTGCCGGCCTTCGGGCGTGACGACGTCCGTTTTGCCGAAGCCGTGGATACCTTGCTCGCGGCGCTGCGCGTCTCTCCCTGCGAATTCTCGCGACTGGATACGGTCCTGCGCGAATTCGCCGTGCTGGTTCCCTGTGCGGTCGAAGAACAGATCGAAATCCGCGAATCGCTGCTCAAGCTCCTGCAGCTGATCATCCAGAACATCGGCGAACTCAGCATCGACGATGCCTGGTTCAAGGGGCAGATCGACGGTCTGCTGGCGGCGGTCGAGCCGCCGCTGACCCTGCGTCACCTCGACGAGATGGAGCGGCGGCTGCGCGATGTCATGGAGAAGCAGAGCCGGGCACGGGCGCGTTCGGTCGAGGCGCAGGAGGAAATGCGCCAGATGCTGGCGGCCTTCATCGAACGCCTGGGGACGATGAATTCTTCCAGCACGCAATTCCAGGAACGGATCGAGAACAGCGCCCGGCAGATCGAGCAGGTGTCGCGGATCGAGGATCTGGCGCCCCTGCTCCGCGATGTCGTTTCGGCGACCCAGGCCATGGCCGAGGAAACGGCGGTTTCCCGGGAGCAGTTGCGCGGCCTGCAGGACAAGGTGCTGGCGACCGAGGCGGAACTGATCCAGTTGCACCGCGAACTCGACAGCGCGAGCTCGCTCGCCCGTCACGACCCGCTGACCGACACGCTCAACCGCAAAGGTCTGGACGAAGCGCTGGAACGCGAGATTGCCGCGATGCGCCGGCGCAATTCGGCGCTGTCGCTGAGCCTGCTCGACATCGACAACTTCAAGCGGCTCAACGACCGTCTCGGCCATGAAGCCGGCGACAATGCGCTGATCCACCTGGCCAAGGTCGCCCGCGCCTGCATGCGTCCGACCGACACGCTGGCGCGTTACGGCGGCGAGGAATTCATCATCCTGATGCCCGATACCTCGCTGGAGCAGGGCATCGAGGCGATGGTCCGGTTGCAGCGCGAACTGACCAAGGCCTTCTTCCTGTCCGGCAAGGACAAGGTGCTGATCACCTTCAGCGCCGGCGTCGCCCAGCTTGGCGAAGGCGAATCCGGCAGCGATGCGATCCGCCGTGCCGACCTGGCGATGTACCAGGCCAAACGCGCCGGCAAGAACCGCGTCATCGGCGGCTGAGTCGGCC
>DKNF01000109.1 GCA_002470165.1 Betaproteobacteria bacterium UBA7395
TGCAGGCCGTTGCCGACGCTCTCGGCGCGGGTGGCGCCGCCGCAGCGCACGGTTTCGAGCTTGGCGCCAAGTTCGGACCAGTCGTAACGCGGCCACCAGGGGTCGTCCGGCGCCAGCACCACCCACACGCGCTCGATGGCGGGATGCGCGGTCAATGCCGCGAGCGTGTGGAAAATCAGCGGCCGACCGAGCAGGTCGAGGTACTGTTTCGGCTTCTCCGCGCCAAAGCGGGAACCGCTGCCGGCAGCGGGAACGATTGCGTAATGTCTGGGCATGGCTTAATTTTAACGAAGAACACGCAAAAGAGAGGAAAGGCATGAGTTTCGTCGCCCCAGAACTGGCCGCCCCGGTCGAAGCTTTCGCCACGGCGCTCGGCATCGGCCTGCTGATCGGCATGGAGCGCGAGCGGCGCCCGGACTCCGCCGCCGGCTTGCGCACCTTCTCGCTGGTCGCCATGCTCGGCTGCCTGTTTGCCATGCTCGGCGAGAAAAGCGGCAGCCCGTGGCTGCTGGCGGTCGGGCTGGTCGTGCTGGCGGTGTCGATGGTCGCCTCCAACTTTTCCACGCAACAGGAAGAACAGTATCGCGGCTTCACCTCGGAGGCGGCGATCATCGTCACCTACGGCCTGGGCGCCGCCGTCTGGCTGGGTTACGCGACGCTGGCGGTAATGCTGGCGATTACCACGACAGTGCTGCTCTATTTCAAGGCCGAGCTGAAACAGTTCAGCGAGCGGACGACGCCGAAAGACCTCAATTCCATCCTGCAGTTCGCCGTGCTCTCGCTGGTCATCCTGCCCATCCTGCCCAACCAGAGTTTCGGCCCTTACGACGCGATCAACCCACGCCAGGTCTGGTGGATGGTGGTGCTGATTTCCGGCCTGGCACTGGCCGGCTATCTCGCCTTGCGCATCATCGGTGCCCGCCACGGCGCGGCGCTGCTCGGCATTTTCGGTGGTCTGGCCTCGTCGACCGCGACGACCATGATGTTCTCCCGCCACGCCGCCGAACACGGCCATCTGGTGCGCATGTCGGCAATCGTCATCCTGATCGCCAACGTCATGGTCATGATCCGGCTCGGCATCATCGCCAGCGTCGTCGCGCCCAGCATGATCGGACCGATCGCCATCGTCTTCGCCTGTGGCATCGTGCCCGGCGTGATCATGTCGCTGTACGGCTGGAAGATACTCAACGATGCCGGCGAGTTGCCGATGCCGGAAGTGAAGAATCCGACCGAGCTGAAAACCGCCGTTTCCTTCGGCCTGCTCTACGCCGTCGTGCTGCTGGCAGCCGCCTGGCTGCAGGATATCGCGGGCAACAGCGGCCTGTTCATCGTTGCATTGGTATCCGGCCTGACCGACGCCGACGCCAGCGTACTGTCCACGCTGCGCATGTTCAATCTGGAACGCGTGCTGCAGGCCGATGCGGTCATCGCCGTGACGCTGGCGCTGGTCGCCAACCTGGTGTTCAAGATCGGTCTGGTCGTCAGCATCGGCGGCAAGACCCTGGCCCGCCACGCCCTGCCCGGCCTGCTCGCCATCGGCGGCGGCATGGGTGTCGGGTTGGCGCTGGTTTGAGGCAGCCATGACGATCCGACCGACCGCCGTCGCCGGCATGTTCTACCCGGCCGACCCCGCCCAGTTGCAGGCAACGGTCGATCAACTGCTGGCCGTGGCCCAGACGCCGCCCCTGCAGCAACCCAAGGCGCTGATCGTGCCGCATGCCGGCTACGTCTATTCCGGCCCGACCGCGGCCCTTGCCTACGCCACGCTGGTACCATGGCGGGCGACGATCCAACGCGTGATCCTGCTCGGCCCGACGCATCGGGTTGCCGTGCGCGGTCTGGCCTTGCCCGATTGCGAAGCATTCGCCACCCCGCTCGGCGAGGTGCGCCTGGATGCGGCAGCACGCGCACTGATCGCGCAACTGCCGCAGGTCGGCGTCAGCGCGGCGGCACACGCGCAGGAACATTCGCTGGAAGTCCACCTGCCTTTCCTGCAACGCGCCCTCGCCGATTTCACGCTACTGCCGCTGGCCGTCGGCGACACCACGCCGGAAGCCGTTGCCGAAGTGCTCGAACGCCTGTGGGGCGGCCCGGAAACCCTGATCGTGGTCAGTTCCGACCTGTCGCATTTCCTGACTTACGCCACCGCGCAAAAAGTCGACCGCGACACCTGCAGCCACATTCTCGACCTGGCCACCGACATCCGCCCTGAGCAAGCCTGCGGTGCCTTCCCGGTCAACGGTCTGTTGCTCGCCGCGCAACGGCACGGCCTGTGCCCGACCTTGCTCGACCTGTGCAATTCCGGCGACACCGCCGGCGACCGCCAGCGTGTCGTCGGCTACGCCGCCTTCGCGTTTCACGCAAGCGATCATGGATGAACTGGGTCAGGTCCTGCTCCAACTGGCGCGTCGGAGCATCGGCGAAGCACTGGGCGAGGCCGGGCCAGCAACGCCCGACCTGCCGGCGCTGCACGAAAATGCCGCGACCTTCGTCACGCTGACGCAAGCCGGCGAACTGCGCGGCTGCATCGGCAGCCTGGAAGCGCACCGGCCGTTGATCGACGACGTACGCGCCAACGCTCGCGCTGCCGCTTTTCGCGATCCGCGCTTCCCGCCGCTGACCCGCGACGAACTGGCGTGCACACGGGTCGAGGTTTCCCTGCTGTCCCCGGCCGAACCGCTGTTCGTCACCGACGAAGCCGACGCGCTGACCCGCTTGCGGCCACAGGTGGACGGCCTGATCCTGGCCGTTGGCGGACGCCGGGCCACTTTCCTGCCGCAAGTCTGGGAACAACTGCCGGAGCCGGCCGTCTTCCTCGCCCGCCTGAAACAGAAGGCCGGCCTGCCGGCAGCTTACTGGTCGCCGGAACTCCGGCTATGGCGCTACACGGTGCAAAAATGGCAAGAATCCCCCCGTTGACCGCAACGAACCTGTATCCCGCCCGCTGGTGGCACCCGCTGGCCGACGGACGGATTCAGTGCGACCTGTGCCCGCGCGACTGCCAGTTGCACGAAGGCCAGCGCGGCGCCTGCTTTGTCCGCCAGATGCACGACGGGACGATGCAACTGACCACCTACGGCCGCTCCTCCGGTTTCTGCATCGATCCGATCGAGAAGAAACCGCTCAATCATTTCTACCCGGGCAGCAGCGTGCTGTCTTTCGGCACCGCCGGCTGCAACCTCGCCTGCAAGTTCTGCCAGAACTGGGACATCTCGCGGTCGAAGGACATGGATCGCCTGATGGACGAAGCCACCCCGGCGATGATCGCCGACGCCGCCAGGCGCCACGGTGCCGATGCCGTCGCCTATACCTACAACGACCCGGTGATCTTTGCCGAGTACGCCATCGACACCGCACTGGCCTGCCGCGAGCAAGGCATCCGCAATGTCGCCGTCACCGCCGGCTACATCCATGCCGAGCCGGCGCGCGAATTCTTCGCCGTCATGGACGCCGCCAACGTCGACCTCAAGGCCTTCACCGACGACTTCTACCGCAGCCTGTGCGGCGCCCGCCTGCAGCCGGTGCTCGACACCCTGAGCTACCTGCACCACGACACCGCTTGCTGGCTGGAGATCACGACACTGCTGATTCCGGGCCGAAACGACAGCGCCGACGAGATCGCCGCACTGTCCGGCTGGATTGCCCGCGAACTCGGCCCGGACGTGCCGCTGCATTTCACCGCCTTCCACCCCGACTGGAAACTCGACGACATCCCGCCGACGCCGCCGGCAACGCTGACGCAGGCCCGGCGCATCGCCCGCGATGCCGGGCTGAACCATGTCTACACCGGCAATGTCCACGATAACGAGGGCGGCACGACTTACTGCCCCGGCTGTCACGCCGCCCTGATCGTCCGCGACTGGTACGAAATCCGACGCTACGACCTCGATCCGCTGGGGCAATGTCCACACTGCCGGAGCCGCCTGGCCGGCCGCTTCGGCAGTCAGCTCGGGCACGACGGCAAGGCTTTCGGCGCCCGGCGCATTCCCGTTCGCCTGGCGCCATGAACCGACACCTGAACATCCAGACCTCGCACGGCACCCTGCTCGGCCATCTGGCCTTGCCGGAGCATCCGCGCAGCCTCGTCCTGCTGCCACGGATACAGCCGTTGGCGGTGGACGATCCGTTCGCCGGCAATCTGTTCAACCGTGGTCATGCGGTACTCACCATGGAATTGATCAGCGAACGCGAACGGCATTTCGTCGATACGACCCAGGACGTTTCGCGTCTGGCACGTCGGATGACCGACATCCTCGACCTGATCCGCCGCGATGGCGACATGCAGAACCTGCCGCTGGCGATTCATGCCGGCGGTGATGCTACCCCGGCGGCGATCCGGGTGGCCGCCCTGCGCGACACCCAGGTCAGCACCTTGAGTTGCCATGGCGGACTGATCGACCGGGCCGGTCTGCAGGCGCTGGAAATGCTGGTGGCGCCGCTGCTGATGCTGATCGATGACAACGACCCGGTAGCGCTCGCCTCATGGCAAAGGGCATACCGTCATCTAGCCTGTCCCAACCAGATGCACTTACTGCAGGCCGGAGAGAATCAGGAAGAACCCGTCTCGGCGTGGTTCGCGCAACACGCGAAGCGTCTGCCGGAAATACCCGGTTCGCTTACTTGACGCCGCTACCGGCCTGTTTCTTGTAGCGGGCGAACTGGGTCGCCCATTCGACGAAGGATATCTCCATCAAGGCAACCTGCCGGCGCTCGGCGGCGCGACGTTCAATCATGATCCTGCCGGTGCGTTCGCGCCCGACACGACGTTCCAGACCTGCACGTTTTTCTTTGAACAAGGACATCTGAATGACCCGGATTGAGCGCTTTCAAGATATGAGGTCGCAATAATATAATGACATCGCCAATTTGCGTACCCTCCCTTGCTTCCTGGACACGACATTGTTCCGAAAACTCCGCATCCTGATTCTCCTGCTCGCGCTCGCCACCGTCGGCCTTGCCGCCTGGCGCGCCACAACCCGTCTCAGCGCCTGGGAACACACCGTCCATGTCGCGCTCTACCCGATCGCCGCCGACAACTCTGCGGCAACCAGTGCCTATCTGAACACGCTGGAGAACGAAAGTTTCGAGGATATCGGCCAGTGGATCGCCCAGGAGAGCCGGCGCTATGGAAAAACCGTGCTGCAACCGGTGGTGGTCCGGGTCGCGCCGCCGCTGCGCGAACAGCCGCCGCTGCCGGTCGAGCACGGCAGTGCACTCGACAACATGCTGTGGAGTCTGAAGCTGCGCTGGTGGGCCATGAACAACGACAGCATTGCCGGCCCGCAACCGCAGGTCCGCCTGTTCGTGCTCTACCACGACCCCGAGCGCAATGCGGAACTGCCGCATTCCACCGGCCTGAGCAAAGGCCAGCTTGGCTTGATCCACGCCTTTGCCAGCCGGCGTCAGCACCGCCAGAACAATGTCGTGATCGCCCACGAATTGCTCCATACCTTTGGTGCCACCGACAAGTACGATCTGGCGAGTCTGCAGCCCATCCATCCGCACGGTTATGCCGAGCCGGATAAAACACCGCTGTTGCCGCAGCGCAGCGCCGAGATCATGGGCGGGCGGATTCCGCTGACCGCCCAGCGCGCCGAAATCCCGGCCAGCCTGCTGCATACCCTGATCGGCGAACAGACGGCACGCGAGATCGGGCTGCTCAAATAGCCATTGCCGGCAAGGCGGTCAACGGCTAACGGCTATAATCGCAACCCCTGTCGTTGCCCTGTAGTCACGCCGTGTCCGTCACCCCGCTCCTGTTGTCCCTCCCCGCCCTGCCCAAGGCCGGCCAGCGCATCGACCTGCCGGCCCATGCCGGTTCCGCCGATGCCCTGACACTGGCCGAACTGGCGGCCAGCAACCCGCAACGGACCTTCGCCGTGGTCACCGCCAGCGCTGCCGACGCGCAGCGACTGCTCGAGGAAATCCCGTGGTTCGCGCCGCAGCTCAAGGTGCGCCTGCTGCCGGACTGGGAAACCCTGCCCTACGACCATTTTTCGCCGCACCAGGACCTCGTTTCCGAACGCCTGGCAACGCTGTGGGCGGCGCTGCAGGGCGAGGTGCAGATCCTGCTGGTGCCGGCGGCGACCGCGGTCAACCGGCTGGCGCCGCCGGAGTTCATGGCCGCCTACACGTTTGCATTCAAGAAGGGCCAGACGCTCGACGCCGAGAAGTTCCGCGCCCAGGTCACGCTGGCCGGCTACGCCAACGTCACCCAGGTGGTGTCGCCCGGCGAATACTCGATCCGCGGCGGCCTGATCGACCTCTTCCCGATGGGCTCGCAACTGCCCTACCGGCTCGACCTGTTCGACGACGAGGTCGAGAGCATCAAGACCTTCGACGTCGACACCCAGCGCACCGTCTACCCGGTGCCGGAAGTGCGCCTGCTGCCGGCACGCGAGTTCCCGTTGGACGACAAGGGCCGCACGCATTTCCGCCAGGCCTTCCGCGAGCGTTTCGAGGGCGACCCGGCGAAGTCGGGCATCTACAAGGACATCTCGACCGGCATCGCCAGCGCCGGCATCGAGTACTACCTGCCGTTGTTCTTCGACGAGACGGCGACGCTGTTCGATTATCTGCCCAAGGACGCGGTCTTCGTCACCCACGGCGACGCGCCAGCCGCCATCGCCGCCTTCTGGAACGACACCCGCTCGCGCTACAACCTGCTGCAAGGCGACAAGGCGCGGCCACTGCTGGCGCCGGAGGAACTGTTCCTGACTGACGAAGCCTTCTTCGTCGCGGCAAAAGCCTACGGTCGACTGGCGCTGGACGCGAAAAATGCCACCGCCGGCAAGCTGCCCAACGTCGCCGTCGACCGGCGCAGCGACGACCCACTCGGCGCCTTGAAGAACCATCTTGCCAGCTACCCGGGCCGCGTGCTGCTGCTCGCCGAAACCGCCGGCCGGCGCGAGACACTGGCCGCGATGTTCGCCGAACACGGCCTCAGGCCCGCTGCCTGCGCCGACTTTGCCGCCTTCGCCAGCGGCAGCGAACGGCTGGCGCTGACCGTCAGCCCGCTGCAACAAGGCTTTGCCCTCGACCAGGTCGCCTTCGTCAGCGAAACCGAGCTGTTCGCCGGCAGCCCGCGCCGCACCCGGCGCGAAGCGGCGCGCAAGGCGAGCTTCGACAACTGGCTGAAGGACCTCACCGAGCTCAAGGTCGGTGACCCGGTGGTGCACGAAAGCCACGGCATCGGCCGCTATCGCGGTCTGGTACGGATGGACCTCGGCCTCGGCGAGCAGGAATTCCTCGAACTGCACTACGCCAACGACGCCAAGCTCTTCGTGCCGGTGGCGCAACTGCACGTGATCTCCCGCTATTCCGGCGCCGAGCCGGACGCCGCACCGCTGCACACGCTCGGTTCCGGCCAGTGGGAAAAAGCCAAACGCAAGGCCGCCGAGCAGGCACGCGACACCGCCGCCGAACTGCTCGCGCTCTACGCCGCGCGCGCCGCCCGTCAGGGCCACGCCTTCGATTTTTCGGAAAACGACTACGAGGCTTTCGCCGACGGCTTCGGTTTCGAGGAAACCGCCGACCAGGCGCAGGCCATTGCCGCGGTCATCGCCGACATGAAGTCGGGCAAGCCGATGGACCGGCTGGTCTGCGGCGACGTCGGCTTCGGCAAGACCGAGGTCGCCCTGCGCGCCGCCTTCTGCGCAGTCGCCGGCGGCAAGCAGGTGGCCGTGCTCTGCCCGACCACGCTGCTCTGCGAACAGCATTACCAGACCTTCGTCGACCGTTTCGCCGACTGGCCGGTGAAAGTCGCTGAAATCTCCCGCTTCAAGACCGCCAAGGAAACCGCGCAGGCGCTGCAGGACCTGGCCGAGGGCAAGATCGACATCATCATCGGCACGCACAAGCTGATCGGCAAGGACGTGAAATTCAATCGCCTGGGCCTGGTCATCATCGACGAGGAACACCGCTTCGGCGTGCGCCAGAAGGAAACGCTGAAGGCGATGCGCGCCGAGGTCGATGTGCTGACGCTGACCGCGACGCCGATTCCACGCACGCTGGCGCTGTCGATGGAAGGCCTGCGCGACTTCTCGGTGATCGCCACGGCGCCGCAAAAGCGCCTGGCGATCAAGACCTTCGTCAGCAAGTTCTCCGACGGCATCATCCGCGAAGCGGTGCTGCGCGAATTGAAGCGCGGCGGCCAGGTGTATTTCCTGCACAACGAGGTCGACACCATCGAGAACATGCGCGAGAAGCTGGAAAAGCTGGTGCCGGAAGCGCGCATCGTCATCGGCCACGGCCAGATGAACGAGCGCGAGCTGGAAAAGGTGATGCGCGACTTCACCGGCCAGCGCGCCAACCTGCTGCTGTGCACGACGATCATCGAAACCGGCATCGACAATCCGCACGCCAACACCATCCTGATCAACCGTTCCGAGAAATTCGGCCTCGCCCAGCTCCATCAGCTGCGCGGCCGGGTCGGCCGGTCGCACCACCAGGCCTACGCCTACCTGCTGGTGCAGGACGAGAAGGCAATGACCAAGCAGGCCAAGATGCGCCTGGAGGCCATCCAGGCCATGGAAGAACTCGGTTCCGGCTTCTTCCTGGCCATGCACGATCTCGAAATCCGCGGCGCCGGCGAGGTGCTCGGCGACAACCAGTCGGGCGAGATGCAGGAAGTCGGCTTCACGATGTTCAGCGAGATGCTCAACCGCGCCGTCGCCCACCTGAAGCAAGGCAAGGTGCTGGAAACCGCCGACCTGACGCAGCCGATCGGCGTCAGCGGCGAAATCAACCTGCGTACCCCGGCGCTGCTGCCCGACGCCTACTGCCCCGACGTGCACGAACGGCTGACGCTGTACAAGCGCCTGGCCAACTGCGAGGCCGACGACGAGATCGACGCGCTGCAGGAGGAACTGGTCGACCGTTTCGGCGAACTGCCGCTGCAGGCGCAGGCGCTGATCGCCACGCACCGGCTGCGTCTGCTGGTCAAGCCGCTGCTGGTGCAGAAGCTCGACGCCGGCAACGACCAGGTGACGATCCAGTTCGCGCCGGAATTCTCGAAGAATCCGCCTATCGAACCGATCAAGATCATCAATTTGATCCAGAAGAACCGCAGCTATAAGCTGGCGGGACAGGATAAAATCTCCCTTTTGCGCCACTGCCCGGCCTTGCAGGACAAGGTTGCGGCGGTGAAGGACATGATACGCGAGCTGACCAAATGACCCAGATTCTCGAAAACATCAACGTTTCCGCCTTCGATGCGATGCCGACGCCGGCGGAAATCCACCAGAAACTGCCGCTGACCGCCAAGGCCGAAGCCACCGTCAGCGAAGGTCGCGAGTTGCTGCGCAACATCCTCGACCGCAAGGACCACCGCCTGTTCGTCGTCGTCGGCCCGTGCTCGATCCACGACCCGGTCGCCGGCATGGACTACGCCCGCCGCCTGAAGGCGCTGGCTGAAGAAGTTGGCGACACGCTGCAGATCATCATGCGCGTCTATTTCGAAAAGCCGCGAACCACCGTCGGCTGGAAGGGTTACATCAACGACCCGTTCATGGACGACTCTTTCCAGGTCAACGTCGGCATGGAAAAGGCCCGCGACTTCCTGCGCCAGGTCAACGAACTCGGCCTGCCCGCCGGCACCGAGGCGCTCGATCCCTACGGCCCGCAGTACTACGGTGACCTGATCACCTGGACCGCCATCGGCGCCCGCACCACCGAATCGCAGACGCACCGCGAAATGTCGTCCGGGCTGTCCACGCCGGTCGGCTTCAAGAACGCGACCAGCGGCGACCTGACCGTGGCCACCAACGCCATCCTCTCGGCCTCGCGCCCGCACTCCTTCCTCGGCCTGAACAACGAAGGCCGCGTCGCCATCGTCCGCACCACCGGCAACCCGCACGGCCACGTCGTCCTCCGCGGCGGCGACAGCGGCCCGAACTACGACACCGTCTCGGTCGCCGTCGCCGAAGCGGCAATGGTCAAGGCCAAGCTGCCGACCAACATCGTCGTCGACTGCTCGCACGCCAACAGCTCGAAGAAGCCCGAGCTGCAACCCCTGGTCATGGCCGACGTGGTCAACCAGATTCGTGCCGGCAACAAGTCCATTCTCGGCGTGATGATCGAATCGAACATCGAGCCCGGCAACCAGCCCATCCCCGCCGACCTCTCGCAACTCAAGTACGGCTGCTCGGTCACCGACGGCTGCGTCGGCTGGGACACGACCGAGAAGATGCTGCGCGATGCGGCCGTGATGCTGCGCGATGTGCTGCCGGAACGCCTGAACTGATGAATCTCATCATCCAGGGCGGTGCCCTGCCGACTTTCCTGCTGGACCGCATTCTGGCCGCCACCGGCGCGTCGGCCGCAGAACCCTTGCCGCCGCAGGTGGTTCGTCTGCGCGATGCCCAACGTACGCCGGAATTCGACGCACTGATTCCGCTGATCGAAGCGGAAAAACTGGACTGGGCGTTCATCGAGGCGGGACGCAAGCTGTCCGATTTCGGGCTGATCTGCTTCGACATGGATTCGACGTTGATCACCATCGAGTGCATCGACGAACTGGCCGATTTCGCCGGCAAGAAGGCCGAAGTTTCGGAGGTCACCGAAGCCGCGATGCGCGGCGAGATCGATTACCGCGAGAGCCTGCGCCGCCGCCTGGCGCTGATGGCCGGGCTGGATGCCCGGGTGCTGGCGCGGGTGTTCGGCGAGCGCCTGCTGCTCTCCGACGGCGCCCGCGAACTGCTGGAAGCGGTGCAGAACGCCGGCCTGCGCACGGCCATCCTGTCCGGCGGCTTCACCTATTTCACCGAGCGCCTGCGCATCGAGCTGGGTTTCGATTTCGCCACCTCGAACGAACTCGAAATTTCCGGCGGCAAGCTGACCGGCCGGGTCGTCGGCGACATCGTCGATGCCGCCGCCAAGGCGCACCACCTGGGCCGTCTGCGCGACGAACTGGGGCTGCGCAAGGATCAGGTGATCGCCGTCGGTGATGGCGCCAACGACCTGATGATGATGGCCGAAGCCGGCCTGTCGGTGGCCTTCCACGCCAAGCCGGCGACACGTGCCAAGGCTGACGTGGCGATCAATTTCGGCGGTCTGGACGCCCTCCTCAACCTGTTCGAGGATTAAGCGCCGGCTGTTTCCGGTGCGGCCGACTTGCGCCGGAAAATCAGCGGCATCAGATTGTCGGCGAGTAGCAGGCCGACGGCCAGGACGGCGCCGGTGAGCAGCATTTCGGTGATCAAGGCGATGCCGGCGGCGCTGTCCTGCGCCATCAGCGCATGCAGGCCGCGGAAGCCCATGCTGCCGGGGACCAGCGTGATCAGGCCGGGAATCTGCACCAGCACCGAGGGCCGGTTGCTGACGAACTGGTAGAGATGCCCGGCCGCGGCCACGGCAAAAGCGGCACAGAAAGCGCCGACGACATTGCCCATGCCGGTGCCAACCACGGAATACACGGCCCAGGCCAGCAGGCAGCCGCCGGCCGAGACCAGCACCGCCGACCACGGCGCCTGCAGCACCGCCAGCAAGGACACGCCGAGCACCGCCACCGCCGGCCAGATCACCCAGGCCGGCAGGCTGGTGACGACGCCCAGGGTTTCGACCGGATAGAGCGTCTGGCCGATCTTGGTGCCGATGGCCAGCCCCGCGCCCATCAGGAAAAGTTGCAGGAAGGCGCCGATCAGCCGGCCGCTGCCGGCGAGGTAGTTCTGGGTCGCCAGTTCGGACATGGCCACGGTGAGCATGAAGCCAGGCAGCAGGAAGACGACGCCGGCCACCGCCGAGACGAAGGGACTCTGCTGTGGGAAGAACCAGGCCAGCGCCTGCGCCATGAGTGCCGCCAGCGTGCACAGGATGACCGGAACCGCCGGGCCGAGCCGGGGAATGCGGGCGCAACCGAGCACACCGGCGACGAAGCCCATGCCGATCAATCCGCCGCAGAGCATTTCCATCCAGCCGCCCCGCAGCAGCAGGGCCACTGATGCTGACAGCAGGAAACCCATGGCGACGAAAGCCAGGCCGGACCAGGGTGCCGGCGTGGCCATCGCGGCGGCCAGGCGCTGTTCGTAGGCGTCCAGTCGTTCGCTGCCGTCGATCTCGCGGCACAGCGCTTCGAGCTCGATCAGCCGGGCCATGTTGTAGTCGTAGGGCGGCAGGCGCAGCATTTCCACCCGCCGCTTGCCGTCGGCGTCGACCAGCGTCAGCGCCAGGAAGGTGAGCACGGCAAAACCTTCGACGCGCACCCCGAGCTGCCGGCCGGTTTCGTTCAGGCGGCGCTCCAGTTCGTGCGCCGGCGCCCCGCTGAGATGCAGCGCCCGCCCGAGATCGCGCAGGAAGCGGCCGAGTCGGTAGAGGCGGTCGTCAGTCATCGTTATCCGGATTTTTCCGCCGCGCCAGTTGCCGCGCAAAGGCCTCGTCGCTCTTGGTCATGCGGCGCACCGGCTGCGGGCCGGTGGCATCGACCAGGCGGACGAAATCGTCGAGCGGGAGCGCATCCGAAACATCTCTGTCGTTGCCGTCGATGCGCTCGCGCAACTGGAACAGCCCGGCGCCGGTCATCACCATCAGGTAGTGCCGGCCTGCGCTGCGCTGGTTGAGCCGGGCAACGGCGGCAGTGGCACGGGTCGAGCGCATGTTTACTTGTACTTCTTGTAGACGGCTTTGGCGTCGAGGTGCGCGCGGTCCAGCGTACAGATCGCCGGATTGTCGTCGTGGCCACTGAAGAAATCGTCGGCCTGGGCGCGCATCACCATCTTGATTGCTGCCTGGTCGGCAACATCGTACTTTTCGGTGATCAGCGTGGTCACCTCGTCGAGGTGTTCTTCGTAAGTCATGGCTGCTCCTGTCGTGCAGGCGGGGTGTAATACAGGGTGCGCACGGCGACGCAGTCGCTGTCGCCCATGGCAAAATCGCGGCAGATGTCCGGCCGGCGCTCGTAGATGGTGCAGCGCATGCTGCCACGGTCGAGCGCCGCGCACCAGCCGTCGTCCAGTCGGCGCATCACCTGCCCGCCCCAGCGGTCGTCGGCAACGAAGCGGGCCGGCACGTCCCGGTCGCAGATCAGCATGACCTCAAGCTGGCAGCAACAGGCTGCGCAGCGCTCGCAGGTAACGGCCGGGGTTGCAGAAGATGGGGAGTTCATCGCTGGCATTTTCCCACGACTGGGCATCGGCGTCCGCAGGATTGCACCAGCACGGTGCCCAAGCACCGAAACGAGACCTGCGCTTGTCACATTTTCCAGACAATATCCGGCAAACACGCCCGTTGGCGACTAGTGGAAATGGGCATGTGACTTGCTTCGTATCGCCCATCAGGCAGCAAGCAGGAGTATGGCGTGGCGAAATACAAGGGAATCGAAGTCAAGGACAGCGTGCGTCAGTTGTTGCCGCACATGCCGCTGATCGAGGAATACCGGGAAATGCTGCAGTCGTTGCAGGCCGTCTGGGACAACCTCAACCTGCTCGGCCAGTTGTCCGGCACCACCGCCGAGATCGGCCAGACCCGCGAGGCTTTCGCCAGCCTGACCGGCGACCTGCTCAACAACCTTGCCGAACAGACGCTGGCCAAGCGCGAACAGGAAATGAAGGCGCGTTCTCAGGTGGTCATCGACATCCTCGTCCGCAATCTGTTCGAACGGACCGCCGACATCGGTTTTCTCAGCACCGACGACGCCATCCGGCAGTTTGCCGCCGAACCGGGCGACCTGTGGACGCTGCAGCAGCGCTTCCAGGAATACGTGCGCAAATACTCGGTTTACGAGGATCTGGTGCTGACCGACCGCAACGGCCGCATCCTCGCCCGGCTGCAGCCCGATGACCGCGTCACCGCCATCCGCGACAATTGGGTCCGCGACGCAGTCAACACCACGGACGCGTATGTCGAATCCTATGCCCATTCCGAACTCTTCCCCGAGCAGGGGCGCTCGCTGATCTACGCCTACCGGATCAAGTCCGAGCGCGGCGAAACGCTCGGCGTGCTGGCGCTCTGCTTCCGCTTTGCCGATGAAATGCAACGCATTTTTCACGGCCTGGCGCTGCCCGACGATCCCGGCGTGATGGTCCTGCTGGATGGCGCCAGCCAGGTGATTTCCAGCAGCGATCCCTGGCAGATCCCGATCGGCGCGGAATTGCAGCTCGCTTCCGGCAGCCTGCAGCGGCTGCGCTTTGCCGGGCGCAGTTACCTCGCCTTCGCCAGCGACACCAAGGGCTACCAGGGTTACCAGGGGCCGGGCTGGCGCGGCCTGGTGATGATGCCGGTGGCCCAGGCTTTCGACCTGCACGACGACGATACGCTCGACATCTCCGAACCCGCCCTGCTCGCTTCAGTGATGGCCGGTGGCCGGGCGTTTTCCGAGGAATTGCGGGCGATTCCGCTGAAGGCCGAAGCGATCCAGCGCGATCTCAGCCGCGCCGTCTGGAACGGCACGGTGCGCCAGGGCACGGTATCGGCGGCGGTCAACAGCTCATTCTCGAAAATCCTGCTGCGTGAGATCAGCCGCGTCGGCATGAGCATGCGCGAAGTCTTCTCGCGCTCGATCGGCAACCTGCAGTCGACGGTGCTTTCCTCGCAGCTTGCCGACAGCCAGTTCTTCGCCGCACTGGCCATCGACATCATGGACCGCAATCTCTACGAGCGGGCCAACGACTGCCGCTGGTGGGCGCTCGACTCGACCATCCGCGCCCTGCTCGCCGACACCACGGCCAAGGGCCGACGTGAAGGCCTGGAGCGGGTCATCGGCTACATCAACAGCCTGTACACGGTGTACGACAACATCCTGCTGTTCGATACCGAGGGCCGGGTGCAGGCCGTTTCCAACCCGGACCATGGCGAACTGGTCGGGCAGATGCTCGATGCGCCCTGGGTCGAGGAATGCCTCGGTCTGCGCGACAGCCAGGCCTATGCGGTCTCACGCTTCGACAACAGCCCGCTCTATGGCAACCGGCCGACCTATGTTTACCTGTCGGCGGTGCGTGCGCCAGGCAATCAGCCGGTTGTCGGCGGCATCGCCATCGTCTTCGACAGCGCACCGCAGTTTTCCGCCATGCTCAATGACGCCTTGCCGCGCGAGGCCAACGGCGAACCCGTAGCCGGCAGCTTCGCATTGTTCATCGACGACCAGGCCCGGGTCATCGCCGCCAGCGACACCTGCTACCGTCCCGGCCAACAACTGGCGCTGTTGCCGGAACTGCTCAGGCCCGACACCAACGGCTGTGCGCGCCTGATCGCGCTCGACGGCCAGGTGATGGCCGTCGGTGCCGCGCCGTCCGGCGGTTATCGCGAATTCAAGGGCAAGGACGACGCCTATCGGAACGAGGTCACGGCGCTGGTCTTCATCCCGCTGGGCACCTATGACGCCAATGCCCGCCTGAACACCTCGGCCGGTGAAGTTGCCATGCGCCACACGGCCTTTGCCGCCGATGTGGCGGTACGCGAAATCGCCACCTTCCACCTCGGCGCGCACTGGCTGGGCCTGCCGGTTTCATCGGTGATCGAGGCGGTCGAACTGAACGGTGCGACCACCCTGGCCAACGCACCGAAACAGGTCTATGGCGCGATGATCCACCGTGACGAAACGCTACCGATCTACAACCTGCACGCGGCCCTGGGGCTGCCCGAGCCGGCTGAAAACACCGGCATCCGGCAGCAGGTCGTGGTGGTGCGCGGCGATGACGGCAAGGCCTTCGGCATCCTGGTCGACCGACTGGGCGAGATCATGGAAGTGCCGGAAAGCGACATCGACGATCTCTCGAACATCTATGTCGGCATCGCCTCTGTGCTGGCCTCGGTGGTCAAGACACAACCGGGCAGCGGCCAGCCGATGCTGGTGCTGCTGTCGGTGGCCAGCATGAGCGAGCAGTTGCGCGGCAGCGGCATTGCCGCGGCGGTCGACGCCTGATCAGGCGACTTCGTCGATCCAGGCCTGCTGGATGGCTTCGAGGATTTTCTCGCCGCAGTGCTTGGGATCGTCGTCGAAGCCGGGCAGCGCCATCACCCAGTCGCGCAGGTCGACGAAATTGACCTTCAGCGGATCGGTGTCTGGCTTGCTGTCGGCGAGTTCGATGGCGATGTCGTTGATGTCGGTCCACTTCATTTGCGATGTCCCTCCTTCGCCATGTTGATGCTGTACTTCGGAATCTCGACCACCAGCGGCGTGTCGCTGACGATCGCCTGACAGCCCAGGCGCGAATTCGGCTCCAGGCCCCAGGCCTTGTCGAGCAGGTCTTCCTCGATTTCGCTTGCTTCTTCCAACGAGGCAAAACCTTCGCGCACGATGACGTGACAGGTCGTGCAGGCGCAGGACATTTCGCAGGCGTGATCGAGTTCGATCTCGTTGGCGAGCAGGTTCTCGCAGATCGACTTGCCGGCTTCGGCCTCGATCACGGCACCGTCCGGGCACAACTCAAGATGCGGCAATACGATGATCTGGGTCATTCTTCGTCTCCCGTGCCGATTTCCTCGACCTTGCGGCCGGACAGCACTTTCTTGATGCTTTGATCCATGCGACGGTGGGCAAATTCCTGGGTTTCGAAGCCGAGGTCGTCCATCGCAATGTTGATGATGCGGCGGTTGTCGCCGGCCGCCGCTTCCTGCAGCTTGGCGATCGCGTTGCGGATCCTGGCGGTTTCCGCTTCGTTGAGCAGATGCGGGTCTTCGGCCAGTGCCGCTTCGGTCGCCTCGATCATGCGCTCGGCCTCGACCTGCGCTTCGCGCAGCGCGCGCGCCATCGCGTCGTCCTTGGCGTGGGCCAGCGAATCCTGGAGCATGCCGGCGATCTCGTCGTCGGACAGGCCGTAGGACGGCTTGACGGTGATGCTCGATTCGACGCCGGTGGTCTGTTCGCGCGCGGTGACCGACAACAGGCCGTCGGCGTCCACCTGGAAGGTGACGCGGATGCGCGCCGCACCGGCCACCATCGGCGGAATGCCGCGCAGTTCGAAGCGCGCCAGCGAACGGCAATCGGCGATCATCTCGCGCTCGCCCTGGACGACGTGGATGGCCATCGCCGTCTGCCCGTCCTTGAAGGTGGTGAATTCCTGGGCGCGCGCGGTCGGGATCGTCGAATTGCGCGGGATCACCTTCTCGGTCAGCCCACCCATGGTTTCCAGGCCGAGCGACAGCGGAATCACGTCGAGCAGCAGCCAATCGTCCTTGCCGGTCTTGTTGCCGGCCAGCAGATTGGCCTGCGTCGCCGCGCCGAGCGCGACAACCTTGTCCGGGTCGAGATTGGTCAGCGGTTCCTGGCCGAAGAAGTCGCCGACCGCCTTCTGGATCTGCGGCATGCGCGTCGCGCCGCCGACCATGACCACGCCCTTGACGTCATCGGCGCGCAGGCCGGCATCGCGCAGCGCCTTCTTGACCGGCTGCAGCGTCTTCGAGACCAGCGTCCGGGTGATTTCGGCAAAGGTCGCGACATCGAGCTTGAGATCGACCATCTCGCCCGTGGACAGGCGCGCGGTGATCGGCGCCTCCGGGTTCTTGGTCAGGAATTCCTTAGCCTCCCGGCAGCGCATCATCAGCAACCGGCCGTCGGCCGCCGACAGCGGCTGCAGCTTGCCCTGCTCGATCACCCAGCAGAAGATGCGGTGGTCGAAATCATCGCCACCGAGGGCCGAATCGCCGCCGGTGGCCATGACTTCGAAAACGCCCTTGGTCAGCTTGAGGATGGAGATGTCGAAGGTGCCGCCGCCGAGGTCATAGACTGCATAGACCCCCTCGGCGCCGTTGTCGAGCCCATAGGCAATGGCTGCCGCAGTCGGTTCGTTCAACAGGCGCAGAACGTTGAGGCCGGCCAGTTTGGCGGCGTCCTTGGTGGCCTGGCGCTGGGCGTCGTCGAAATAGGCCGGCACGGTGATCACGGCGCCGACCAGTTCGCCGCCGAGACCGGCTTCCGCCCTCGCCTTCAGCGTCTTCAGGATTTCCGCCGAAACCTCGACCGGGCTCTTGATGCCGGCCTGGGTCTTCAGCTTGACCATGCCCGGCGCATCGACGAAGTCGTAGGCCATGCTCTCGATGTGGGCGATGTCCTGCTTGCCCCGGCCCATGAAGCGTTTGACCGAGACGATGGTGTTCTTCGGATCGACCGCCTGGTCCTTGCGCGCGTCGTAGCCGACGACCGTGCTGCCGTCGGCGTTGTAATGGACGACCGAAGGCAGCAGCGGCCGCCCCTGTTCGTCGTTCAGGCAGACGGCAATGCCGGAACGCACCGTGGCGACCAGCGAATTGGTGGTGCCGAGGTCGATGCCGACCGCCAGTTTATGCTCGTGCGGGGCTGCGGATTCGCCGGGTTCGGCGATCTGGAACAAGGCCATTGTTATATTCTTTCAGTCGTCCAGCGACGCCAGCGCGTCGTCGATTTCGTAAAGCAGTTTTTCCAGGAACATCAGCCGGCGCACACGGTCGGTGGCCAGCGCGTAATCCCTAGCGTCGTCGAGCAAGGCGGCAACCTCGGCGTAACGACCGTCGATGTCGCCGCGCAGGCGCTGGTAGAGATGTTCGAGTTCGTGATGATCGCCGCCGGTGCGCGCTTCCATCACCGCCTCGCGCCATTCCATCTGCTCCATCAGGAAATCGGCCGGCATCGCGGTATTGCTCTCGGCCTGCAGGTCGTGCCCGGCCAGCTCAAGCAGGTACTTGGCCCGCTCCAGCGGCTTCTTCAGCGTCAGGTAAGCCTCGTTGGCCCGCGTCGCCCACTGCATCGACAACCGCCGCTCGCCCTCCGGTGCATTGGCGAAACGATCCGGATGCACCTGCGCCTGCACGTCGCGGTAACGCGAATCGAGCTCGGACAGGCTGAGCCGGAACGTTTTCGGCAAGCCGAACAAAGCGAAAAAGTCAGCGGTTAAATCCATCAAACGTTGAAGGACTCACCGCAGCCGCACTGGTCCTTGACGTTGGGGTTATTGAACTTGAACCCTTCGTTCAGGCCTTCGCGGGCGAAGTCGAGCTCCATGCCTTCAAGATACGGCAGGCTCTTGGCATCGACCACGACCTTGACGCCCGAGGTTTCGAAAATCAGGTCGTCTTCATTCACCTCGTCGACGAATTCCAGCTTGTAGGCCATGCCGGAACAGCCGGAAGTCCGTACGCCAAGGCGCAGGCCGATGCCTTTGCCGCGCTTCTGCAGGAAATTGGCAACATGCTTCGCCGCCGAGTCGGTCAAGGTAACGCCCATGCTTATTCTCCGTGCTTTTTCTTGTAATCCGCCACGGCCGCCTTGATGGCGTCCTCGGCCAGGATCGAGCAGTGGATTTTAACCGGCGGCAGCGCCAGTTCTTCGGCAATCTCGGTATTTTTGATGGACAGCGCCTGATCGACTGTCTTGCCCTTGACCCACTCGGTGACCAGCGACGACGACGCGATAGCCGAGCCGCAACCGTAGGTCTTGAACTTGGCGTCTTCGATCACGCCGGACTTGTTGACCTTGATCTGCAGCTTCATCACATCGCCGCAGGCCGGCGCGCCGACCATGCCGGTGCCGACGCTGGAATCGTCCTTGTCGAGCGAACCGACGTTGCGAGGATTCTCATAGTGATCAATGACTTTTACGCTATAGCTCATGTTATTTCTCCGTTGTTTCGTTCAGTGGGCAGCCCATTGAACCGTGTTCAGATCGATGCCTTCCTTGTACATATCCCAGAGCGGGGAAAGGTCGCGCAGTTTCTGGATCTTGGTGTGCAGCAGCTTGACCGCGTAGTCGATTTCTTCCTCGGTGGTGAAGCGGCCGATGGAGAAGCGGATCGAGCTGTGTGCCAGTTCGTCGTCACGCCCGAGTGCGCGGAGCACGTAGGACGGCTCCAGGCTGGCCGAGGTACAGGCCGAGCCGGACGACACGGCAAGATCCTTGATCGCCATGATCATCGACTCGCCTTCGACGTAGGCGAAGCTGATGTTGAGGTTGTGGGCGACGCGATGCTCGAGGTCGCCATTGACGAAAGTCGCTTCAATATCTTGAAGTCCTTTCAGAAGTTTATCGCGTAAGGCTTTGACCCTATTGTTTTCTTCGACCATTTCCTCGCGTGCAATGCGGAAGGCTTCACCCATACCGACGATCTGGTGCGTAGCCAGCGTGCCGGAGCGGAAACCGCGCTCGTGGCCGCCGCCGTGCATCTGCGCTTCCAGGCGGATACGCGGTTTACGACGCACGTAGAGGGCGCCGATGCCCTTCGGGCCGTAGGTCTTGTGGGCCGAGAAGCTCATCAGGTCGACCTTGAGCTTGCTCAGGTCGATATCGACCTTGCCAGTCGCCTGCGCCGCATCGACGTGGAAGATGATGCCCTTCTCGCGGCAGATTTCGCCGAGTTCGGCGATCGGCTGAATGACGCCGACTTCGTTATTGACGAACATCACCGAGGCGAGCACGGTATCCGGGCGAATCGCCGCCTTGAACACTTCCAGATCGAGCAGGCCGTTTTCCTGGACGTCGAGGTAGGTCGCCTCGAAACCCTGGCGCTCCATCTCGCGCACCGTGTCGAGGACCGCCTTGTGCTCAGTCTTGACGGTGATGATGTGCTTGCCCTTGGTGCCAGCGTAGAAATTGGCCGCACCCTTGATCGCCAGGTTGTTCGACTCGGTGGCACCGGAGGTCCAGACGATTTCCTTGGGATCGGCGCCGACCAGCGCGGCAACCTGCTCGCGCGCTTCCTCGACACCGGCTTCGGCAACCCAGCCGAAACTGTGCGAACGCGAGGCCGGATTCCCGAAGTTCTCGTAGAGATAGGGAATCATTTTTTCCGCAACGCGCGGGTCGACCGGCGTCGTCGCCGAGTAATCCAGGTAGATGGGCAGTTTCATCGTCATTCTCGCTAGGTCGTCGGGTGGTTTCAGACGGTCATCGCCGTCAGTCCCTGCAGGCGTCCGACCGTAGCCCGCAAGGCATTGATGAATTGTTCAACGTCGTTTTCGTCGTTGCCGGCGCCGAGGCTGACCCGGACCGCGCCGCGCGCGATCTCCGGGGCCACGCCCATTGCCCGCAACACATGCGACGGCTCCGGATTGGCGCTCGAACAGGCAGCGCCGCTGGCGACCGCAAAACCTTCGCGATCCAGTTTGCCGACCAGGGTTTCGCCGTCGATATCGGCAAAGGCGAAATAACTGGTATTGGGCAGGCGCGACGCGTCGACCGCAAAAATTCTTGCGCCGAGTGCGGTCAGGCCGCGCTCCAGCGTATTTCTCAACTGCGCCAGACGTGCGGGCAATTCGGCAACGCGCTGCGCCGCAAGTTCCGCCGCCACGCCAAAACCGACGATGGCCGGCACGTTTTCCGTACCCGAACGCAAACCGCGCTCGTGGCCACCACCGGCAATCAGCGGCTGCAGTTCGACACGCTTGTCGAGCACCAGCGCCGCCGCGCCCTTGGGGCCGTTGATCTTGTGCGCCGACACCGTCAGGGCATGGACGCCGGCTGCATTAAGCAGACGGAAATCGACCGGTAGTTTGCCCAGGGCCTGCACCGTATCGCTGTGGAACCAGGCACCGCTCGACCGCGCCGCCGCAGCCAGTGCGGCGACATCCTGGATCACGCCGGTCTCGTTGTTGGCCAGCATCACCGAAACCAGCGCCGGGCGCTGCTGCAACAGTTCGGCGTAGTCTTGCGCCTCAACCCGGCCAGCCGCATCGACCGCGATTTCCCGCAGCGTCCAGCCCTGGCGCAGCAGTTGCGCCGCCGGCTTGAGCACGCAGGGGTGCTCGACCGCGCTGACGGCAAGCAGCCCCGGCTTCATGCCGGCTGCCGCGCCCTTGATGAACAGGTTGTTGGCTTCGCTGCCGCCGCTGGTGAACACCACCTCGGTCGGATGCGCGCCGAGCGCCGCCGCCACTTTCTGGCGTGCCTCGTCGATCGCCTGCCGTGCCCGCCGCCCGTATTCGTGCCGGCTCGACGCATTGCCGCACAGGCCGTCAAGCCAGGGCAGCATCGCCGCCTTCACCGCAGGATCGAGCGGTGTCGTGGCATTATGGTCGAGATAGACAGGCTGGAACATGATAGCTCTCAGGCCAGCGCCACAGCCTTTTCACGCACAACGCGACGCGGGTGCGGGCCCAGCGGGCCGCTGATCACTGCTTCACCGCGTGCGGCAGCCTTGACCTTCTCGCGATCGACGAGATCGGCCAGGGTGACCGAAGCCAGGTATTCGAACATTTTCGCGTTCAGCGTGGACCACAGGTCGTGCGTCATGCAGCGATGCTCGTCCTGGCAGTTCTCCTGGCCGCCACACTGGGTGGCGTCGAGATGCTCGTCGACAGCACGGATGATGTCGGCAACGGTGACCCGCTCCAGCGGCCGGGCAATCCGGTAACCGCCGCCGGGACCGCGCACGGAATCGACCAGCTTGTAACGGCGCAGCTTGCCGAACAACTGTTCCAGATAAGACAGCGAGATGCTCTGCCGCTCGGCAACGCCGGCCAGCGCAACCGGCCCTTCCTCGCCGCGCAGGGCAAGATCCATCATCGCCGTTACGGCAAAACGTCCTTTGGTGGTCAAACGCATTTCGGTCTCCCGATCAATAACCTAGTGTTTCGGTCAACTATATACAATCCAGACAAAATCAGTCAACTATTTTGCTCAGGTATTTCGGATCGAAATCGTCGGCCGCCTGGACTTCCTGATCGCACTTCACGCCCTGCGCCTCCAGCTCCTTCAGCAGCGAGGCCAGGCGGCGGTCGGTTTCGGCGGCGTGATCGAGCAGACCGTGGATGGCCTTGGCCAGCGGATCGTCCTGATCGCGGCCGACGGCATAGGCGGAAAAGCCCAGCTTCTCGGCCTGCTGTTCACGTTCGCGGGTCTGCGGATCGAGAACGCGCGCCGGATTGCCGACCGCGGTTGCGCCGGCCGGAACCGGCTTGGTGACGACGGCGTTGGAACCGATCTTGGCGCCGGCGGCAATGACGATGGGGCCGAGCACCTTGGCCCCGGCTCCGACCACCACCCCGTTCTCCAGCGTCGGATGGCGCTTGCCCTTGTTCCAGGAGGTCCCGCCCAGCGTGACCCCGTGATAGAGCGTGACATCGTCCTTGATATCGGCCGTCTCGCCGATCACCACACCCATGCCATGGTCGATGAAGAACCGACGGCCGATGGTCGCCCCGGGATGAATCTCGATCCCGGTCAGGAAACGCGACAGATGCGCGGTAAACCGCGCCAGCCAGCGCAGCCGATGCCCCCACAGCCAGTGGGCCACCCGATGCAGGATCAGCGCATGAATGCCGGGATAACAGGTCAGCACCTCCCAGAACGAGCGAGCCGCCGGGTCGCGGTCGAAGACCGCGCGGATATCCTCACGCAAGTGCCGGAACATGGGGTGCTATCTCCCTATTGAAAGGGGGTGAATTCTAGAATACTCGACTGAATTTGTCAGCTATTTCCTGCAATGTCGACCAGCAGTCGCCCGACACCGGCCAGACAGGCCTCGCGTACAGCAGGCGCGGCCACACTGTCGGCAAGATAGGCGGCAACCAGCCAGGGGTTGCCGCCCGGCGGCCAGACGACACCGATATCGTTGCTATCGCTGCGATTGGTACCGGTCTTGTCGCCAATCAGCCAGCCAGATGGCAAGCCAGCCTTCAGGCGTAGCCCGCCAGTGGTATTGGCCAGCAACCAGCCTTGCAGGACTGCCCGCGACGCCGGCGAGAGCACGTTGCCCAGCAGGAGTTTCTGCATGGTAAGAACCATCGCCCGGGGCGATGTCGTATCCAGTTCGCCTTCGGGATGTTTCGCATTGATCTCAGGCTCATTGCGATCAATGCGCGTCACCTTGTCATTCAGTTGGCGCAACCAGGCGGTCAGCGCCAGCGGTCCGCCGTAGCTTGCCAGGATCAGGTTTGCCGCTGCATTGTCGCTGGTCGTGATGGTCGCTTCGCACAGTGCCGCCAGCGTCATCCCTTGCCCGTCGGCATGGCGCTCGGTCACCGGTGACCAGGGCAACAGCACCGAGCGGTCGAAGACAATGCGCCGATCCAGCATTTCCAGCCCACTATCCACACGCTGCAGAACGAGCGCGCAAGCCAGCAGTTTGAAGGAACTGAGCAGCATGAAGCGCTCGTCCTGGCGATAGCCGTACGCCGCGCCTGTTGCGCTATCCAATACATGTACTCCGAGGCGCCCTCCTGCCTGCTGTTCCAGCTCGCGCAGGCGGGAAAGAACCTGTGCATCGGTCATCCGGCCAGCTGCACGGGCAGCCCCGACGACAGAAAATGTAGCCAGGGAAAAAACGAAACGTCTTCTATTCATCACCTCGATATTCTGCCATCACCCTCAGCCAGCCGCCCAGGAAATCGGTTCGCCGTCGGCGCTCACGCTCAGGCGACCGTCAGCGGAGAAATTCAGGGTGATACTGGCCGACGGGCGACTATCGGCGAACAACCAGGCATATTTGGCGACCACCTTGGCGGCGTCGGCAGCAGAATTGGCCGCGCTGTATTCCTCATGGAACGGGAGGCTTTTCTGCATTTCGACATGAACTGATGAGAGCGCAGCAGCCGTCTGCATGCTTCTGGCCATGACCGGATCACCGGCCAGCGCCGCCTTGAATTCCTTGGCGTAGGGATAATCGGCCGGCAACTGGAGCGCACCGTTGCGGTCGTAGCTGACGCTGGCGGGCGCCTCGGGAATGCCATGGCTGGCCAGGAAACCCGGCATGCGTGCGGATACATGATCGGTCAGGGCCTTGATGTTGTTCGCCGACGGCATCATCAACGGCGGCAATTCGGCGAAACCACCGGGTGGCGGCTGAAAATAGGCATCGATATCGAGCGTCATCGCTCCCTGGTTGGTATCGAAAACCGCCGTCGATGCCGCCGGGTTGCCAGCAGCCTTGGTTTCGGCAGCCAGCAAATCCCGGGCAGCCTGGGAAATGTTCGTCCGGTCGGCAAGATTTTCCGACGCTGCAACATTTGCCGCAGCAAGACCCTCGGGATGATCGAGCCGGACTCGGGAAGAAATGGCCGAAACGGCGGCAGACCAGGTACTGGCAGGCTGAATGAACACGGCGACTCCTGTTTTTCGATGATTTGAGCGCCACCTCCGCAAGGCTCATGCCATGGCGGCCTGCTCCCTCGCCAAACCCAGCCGCCGGACCAGTTCCGGAATCATCGCCGCGTCGGCCATGCCGTAACCGAGGACCAGGCCGTTGGCGGCACCGGCCCCGGCGAAGTAACGACTGAGCGCCCGGGCGCTGACGCCCTGCCCGGCTGCGGCGGCGACGATTGCGGTATCCGGTGGGGCGGCGGGCAAATGCAGCGTCAAGTGCAGGCCGGCGTTGCCGCCGGCGATGCGTGCCTCCGGAAAATGTCGGGCCAGCGCCGTGCGCAGCACCTGCTGGCGTTCGCGGTAGATCGGCGCCATCGCACGCAGATGGCGGGTCAGCCTGCCGCTGTCGAGAAAACGGGCCAACGCACGCTGTTCGACCGCCTGCCCGCCCCGGTAAAGATCGGACAAGGCCTGACCGAAGCTGTCGACCGCCCAGCGCGGGACCACCAGGTAGGCGATGCGCAGCCCCGGATAGAGCAGCTTGCTGAAGGTGCCGAGATAGACCACCGGCGCATCCGGGCGCAGCCCCTGGATTGCCGGCAACGGTCGCGCACCGGGACGGGCGTGATTGAATTCGCTGTCGTAATCGTCTTCGATCAGCCAGTTGCTGCCCGCCTCGAGGCGGTTGAGCAAGGCCAGCCGCCGCTCCAGGCTGAGCACGCTGCCGCCCGGATATTGGTGGGACGGCGTCAGGAAGATCAGGCGAGGCGGCTGCGTCCGCCACAAGGTCTCGTCCGCGGCCATGCCGTCGTCGTCAACGGCAACCGGCACGGTACGCAAGCCGGCGGCCAGCATGGCATTTCGTGCCACCTGGTAAGCCGGATCTTCAAGCCAGGCAATGTCCCCGGGGTCGGCCAGCAGACGGGCGCAGGCGTCGAGCGCGACATTGCCGCCCGGGACGATGAACACCTGCTCCGGCGCACAGGCCACGCCGCGCCGGGCCGCCAGGAAATCGGCGAC
>DKNF01000110.1 GCA_002470165.1 Betaproteobacteria bacterium UBA7395
CCGCCCGGCCTCGATCTTGGACAGGTCGAGGATGTCGTTGATCACCGTCAGCAGATGCTGACCGGCCGCCTCGATCTTGCGCAGGCGCTCCCGCTGCCACGGATTGAGCGCCGTACGCTGAAGCAGGCCGGTCAGGCCGATCACCGCATTGAGCGGTGTGCGTATCTCGTGGCTCATGTTGGCCAGGAAACGGGTCTTGGCGCTGCTGGCAATCCGCGCCTGCTCCATGGCGGCGGTCCGCTCCTTGAGCAGCACCTGCAGCGAGTCGCGGTGTTCGCGCAGGCTCTGGTCGCGGGTGCGGATTTCGTCGAGCATCGCGTTCAACCCCCTGGCCAGGGTGTCGAGTTCGTGGATGCGGCTGGGGTGTGCCCGGAGGCTGAAGTCGCCGTGTTGCGAAACCTGCTCCAGGAGAACCGTCAGGTCGGCCAGGGGCCGCAAGGCACTGCGACTCAGGCGGCGGGAAAGATGCTGGCCAAGCAGCAGCGCCAGCAGGGCGGTCGAGCAAATGACCGCCAGCTGGACCAGCATCTGCCAGTAAAGCGCCCCCAGGCTGACGCGCAGATACAGGTTGCCGAGCAACTGCTCCTGATGGCGGATCGGCCGGACCAGTTCGACATGACCGGCCAGGTAATCGATTTTCTCACCGACCGCCGGCAGCGCTTGCGTTTCGCTCCCACCGGCCGTCAGGTATTGCGCGAAAGGCAAACCGGCCTCGTCATAAACGACAGCGGCGAGAGCCTCCGGCGCATGCTCGAGTGAGCGCAGCAGCGCCGTGGCATCCTCCGGATTGCGGAACACCAGGCTGGCACCGAGATTTTCGCCGAGGATGGCGGCCTGCCCGCGATGGGCGTGCAGCAGGGCGGAAACGCCAAGGAGCAGGCTGCTGGCGACGACGATCAGCGCAAAAATGCCAAGCGCGCCGGCAAGAATGCGCCGGTTGATACCGGCCAGGCGCTGACCAAGGGGAATCGTCCGGCTATCGTCACGACTCACTGGACCACCTCGCTGGCCAGGCGCAGCAGTTTCGAACCGAGACTGAGGCCACGGTGACGCGCTTCGACAAGATTTGCCCGGAAACCGAGTCGGCCTTCCTGCATGTCCATGTTCAATACGATGCCGCGCGCACTGCTGCCGGGCGCGTCCGTCACCAGCAGCACCGGACGGTTACCGAGGTATTCGACGACCCGCGGCAGGTTGCCGATGGCAGCCTGGCCGAGAAAGACGACATGGCACGGCGCCAGCGCCTCGACGCTGCCTGCCCGGCGGATGGCCAGACTGCTGCCGCCGGCCCGGCGTCCCTGCAGGGTGTCGATTTCCCGACCAAAGGGATCGGTGCCATAGATGCAGACGTTGAGCACGGGCGGAGGCGGTTCGGGCCAGGTGGTGAAGGCAATGAAGTTGTACAGCACGCCAGCCTTCAGCTGGTACTCGGTAAAACCCTGGCCGGCAGCCGGCAGCGCCAGCAGCGAGGCACACAGGGCGAGGAACGGAAGCCGCAGGCGCGTCATCAGAAACGGTAATCCATCTTCAACAGCACGGCCCGCCCGTCCTGGGTGAAACTGTCCTGCCAGTTGCTGTCGGCGCCGGGATGGCGGTAGCGCCGGTCGAACAGATTCCGCACGGCAAGCGACAAGTCCATGCCACGAATCCAGCCCTCGGCACTCAGGTTCAGGTGAGACAGGCTGTAGGCATCGAGGATGGCACCGTCCAGAGTGCGCCGACGCCCCTCGAAGCGGTACTCGTAACCCAGCCGCAGGCCATGCCAGGGCAGCGGGTAGATCAGGTTGAGCCGCCCCAGCCAGCGCGGGGAATTCTCCAGTTCCCGGCCCGCTGCCTGGGTGACATCCTGGAACGACACGCTGCCCCGCAGACGAACACCGGAAAGCCAGTGGCGCGCCGCCGACAGTTCGATGCCCCGGGCATCGATGCGTTGCCCCGAACGGTACTGCGTCAGGCCGCTGGCCGCATCGGTGGTCAGGCTGATGATGTCGTCGAGGCGCCAGCGGTAGAGCGAAGCCCGCAGGCTGGTACCGTTGCCCAGGCGATGATCGGCAATCAGTTCGTAGGTATCGACGATTTCGTTGTCCAGCCCCGGATTGGCGATCTGCGAGACGGCATCGTCGTAGTCGCGCTCATAGGCATTCGGTGCTCGATGTGCCCGGCCGTACAGCATCTTCAGGGTAGTCGCCGGCGCCGCCTGCCAGATCAGGCCGAGTCGCGGACTGATCTGGGAACCGCCGACATCGCTGCGGTCGGCACGCAGGCCGACAACCGAGGTCCAGGCATCGGCAAATTGCCATTCGTCCTGGAAATAGATACCGTGACGCCGGCCGTCGCCGCGGATCAAGGTATCGATGCCGACGGTGGTCGGATCGTCGTTGCTCTGCATGATGCGGCTGTTGCGCTGCCACTCGGCACCGAACAGCAGCTTGTGCCCGGCGATGCCGGTATGCAGCAGACGCAGTTCGCCGCCGTGCCAGTCACTCTCCCCCCTGGCCAGATTGGGCACACCGGAATAACGGTAAATGCCGTCATAGCGCTGCCGCCCATAAAAGGCGCGGGCGAGGACTTCAAGTCGGTCATTGAGGTAGCTTTGCCGGTACTGCACTTGCATCACGCTATAGGCGTCGCGCTGGTAATGGCCGTCGGCCAGCGCATCGGCAAAGAAGGAAGCGGTTGGATCGTCCTTGCGCCGCTTGCCGCTGGCCATTTCGGCCGACCAGGCGCCGCGCGCGACACGGGCGAAGAACTCGCGGTCGCGCTCGCCATCCTGACCGGCAACCCGCCCGGCCACATCGCTGCCACCCGGGCCGGCTCCGGGGTAAGCCATGTTCAGCGTCTGGCCGTCGGCGCGCAGACCGGAAACCGAGAACATCGCGTCGACCCCGTTCTCCAGCCGACGCCCCCAGCTGATCCGAGCCTCCCGCTGGTTGCCGCGAGACTTCCAGGCCACGGCGGCCTCGCCGCCGTCCAGACTGGCGCCATCGCGGGTGATGATGTTGACCACGCCGAACATTGCGTTCTGACCATAAACCGCACCGCCCGGTCCACCGATGAACTCGATCCGTTCGACGAGATCGATGTCCACCGGAAAATCGCGGCCGACGGTGCCGCCGTCGTACAAGGCATCGTTGATCCGATTGCCATTGACCGCGACCAGTACCCGCGTCAGGTAGTCGCCGGGCAGGCCGATGCCGCGGGTGCCGATGCTGCCGTACTGGCGATCGTACGAGGTATGGATGCCGGGCAGGCTGGACAATGCCTCGTCGAGCGTGCGCCAGCCGAAAGCCTTGATCTCGTCGCGGGTGATCACACTGGCTGCCGCCGCGACCTCGCTCTGTTTCTGCGCGTACTTGGCTGCACCGGTGACCGTGACTTCGAGCAGATCCTCAAGGCTGAGCGCTGCCGCATCCACCGATTGCGCACTCGCCGGCGCAGCCGTCGCAATGGCAAGAACGAACGCCGGCAAAAGCGCTCCCGATCTGCTACGCCCCATGATCTCCCCCGTTTTTTCTGTTCTGTTGCCGTCGAGCGCAAGAATCAGTCAATCTCCTCGACCATCAGCCAGATCGAGCGCGCATCGCGCATCTGCCCGGTGCCGACGCTGTACGAACCGCCCTGGCGCGTGTTCGCCTGCTGGCCGGTGCCGCCGAGTTCCATCCATTCGCCGAGCCGGCCACTGATCGTGGTGGCCAGTCGCTGTCCGGCAATCACGCCCCGCCCTTCCTGTTGTTCGGCCTGCTGCGAAATTTCCAGCGTCACCCGATCGCCGCTGACCCGTGGGCTGGCGTGAAAACCGCTGCCGATGTCGCGATAGACGATGCTGTCGTTGACGATGGCGCCGCCCGGACCGACGGCGATCTGGCGCATCGGCACCGGCAGCGAGCGACCGACCTGGATGAAGGCGCGCCCGCCTTCCACGGTCTGCACCCGCTGGGCGGCATTTTCGCCGCGCTGGCTGCGGGTGTCCCAGACGCGGGCATCGACACTGGCCTGCGGCTTGCCGCCGAAGATGACCTGACCGACGGCTTCGGCGCCCCGGTTGGCGGATTGTTGCTGGCGATCGTGGGCCACGTGGATGATCAAACGCCGGGCCGGCTTGTCGATCGCCGCCAGCGCCCGCTTGATGTCCTCGCGGTTGCGCGGCGAGGTGCGCAGGAACAGCTGGTTGTTCATGCCGGTCAGCGTGCCGCCCGGCTCGACCAGCGGCAGCAGGGCCGGCAGCACTTCATCGACCGTCCGGCTCTTGAGTTCGATGACCTCCAGCGACTGCGCCTGGACGATGCCGATCCAGCACAGCAGAAACAGGCCAAACAGGGTGTGCAGACGCTGGCGCATGGTCTTCTCCTCAGGGTGCAACGATATGCGGCTGGGCCAGATATTCGCGCGAGTTCATCTCGGTCAGGCGGCTCACTGTACGCTTGAATTCGCTGGCCTGGGTACCTTCTGTGTATAGCGCGTCGGCTGCGCACTCGGCGGTGGCGATGAGCTTGACCTTGTTGTCGTAGAAGACATCGACCAGCCAGGTGAAACGACGGGCTTCCGAGGCCTGGTGTACGGTCATTTTCGGTATCTTCGACAGCAGCACCGTATGGTAGCTGCGCGAGATTTCGAGATAGTCGTTCTGTGAGCGCGGACCGCCGCACAGGGTGCGGAAGTCGAACCAGATCACGCCATGCCCGCGCCGCACCGTCGGAATGTCGCGGTCGAGCACCTCGATGTGTCCGCCACGCTTGCCCTCCTCGCCGGCCACCATATGGAAGTATTCGAGCATCTTGGCTTCGGCAGCGTCGTCGGCCGGATGGTGATAGATCTCGACCTGCTCAAGCGCGCGCAGGCGATAATCGATGCCGGCCTCGACTTCGTAGACGTCGAGATTCCGGTTCAGCAAGGCGATGGCCGGGAGAAAGCTCTCGCGGTGCAGGCCGTTCGGGTAGAGCCGGTCCGGCGGGTAGTTCGAGGTCATCACCAGGATCACACCGTTGGCAAAAAGCCCTTCGAGCAGGCGGCCGAGGATCATTGCATCGGCGATGTCGGAGACGTGGAATTCGTCGAAACAGAGCAGGCGCACGTCCTTGGCGATGGCCTCGGCCAGCTTCAGCATGGGATCGGGCTCGCCCTTGAATTTCTCCAGGTCGCGGTGGATCTGCTGCATGAAGGAATGGAAATGCAGGCGTTTCTTGCGCCGGTACGGAACCGAGTCGTAGAAGCAATCCATCAGGAAGCTCTTGCCGCGCCCGACGCCGCCCCAGAAATACACGCCCTTGGGCGGCTTGGGCGGGCTGAGCAGGCGCTTGAGGGTGCTGCCGCGCTGGACCTTGAATTGCAGCAACTGGGTGTAGAGGTTCTGCAGGGCATTCGCCGCCGCCATCTGCGCCGCGTCGGCAACATAGCCGCGTTCGGCAAGCAGCGCGTTGTAGGCATCGAGCATCCCGGTCGGGGAGACATTGAGTTTTTTATGAGGCATCGAGGCGTCGTTATTCTGGATTGGGGGAAGAGTCGCTATTTTCGCAAATAAAAAAGGCGGTTGCGTCACCGCAACCGCCTTTTGTGCCGGAAAAACCGGGCTTAGAAGTGCAGCGAGCGCTTGTCGCAGGCCAGGGCAGCTTCGTGCACGATTTCCGACAGCGTCGGGTGGGCGTGGCAGATGCGGCCGAGGTCTTCGGAGGCGCCGGCGAATTCCATCGTGACGACGGCTTCGGCAATCAGTTCGGAAGCATTGTTGCCGATGATATGCACGCCGAGGATGCGGTCGGTCTTGGCGTCGGCCAGGACCTTGACGAAACCGCTGGCGTCGCCGTGACCGAGGGCACGGCCGCTGGCCAGGAAGGGCACCTTGCCCGGCTTGTAGGCAATGCCTTCGGCCTTGAGCTGCTGTTCGGTCTTGCCGACCCAGGCGATTTCCGGATGGGTGTAGACCACGCCCGGAATGGTGTCGAAGTTGCAGTGACCGGCCTGACCGGCGATCAGTTCGGCAACCATGACGCCCTCTTCCGAGGCCTTGTGCGCCAGCATCGGGCCGCGGACGACGTCGCCGACCGCCCAGACGTTGGGCAGGTTGGTCTGGCAGTGGCCGTTGACTTCAACCTGGCCGCGCTCGTTCAGCTTGAGGCCGACGGCGTCGCCGTTGAGGCCGTCGGTGTTCGGGATGCGGCCGACCGAAACGATCAGTTTGTCGCATTCGAGCTTCTTGGCGCCGTCCTTGTCCTCGTATTCGACGGTGACACCCTTCTTGGCCACCGTGACCTTGCCCAGCTTGATGCCGGTGGTGATCTTCAGGCCCTGCTTGGTGAACAACTTGAGCGCTTCCTTGGCGATGTCCTGGTCGGCGAACGGCAGGAAGTCCGGCGCGGCTTCGAGCACGGTCACGTCGGTACCGAGGCGACGCCAGACCGAGCCCATTTCCAGGCCGATGACGCCGGCGCCGATGACGCCCAGGCGCTTCGGCGCGGCGTCGAAATCGAGCGCCCCGACGTTGTCGCAGATGACCTTGTTGTCGACCGGGATGCCGTCGAGGTGGCGCGGCTTGGAGCCGGTGGCGATGATCACGTGCTTGGCCAGGACGTCTTCCTCGCCAACCTTGACCTTGTACAGCTCGCCTTCCTTGCCGGCAAAGCTGGCGTGGCCGTTGAGGCCGGTGACCTTGTTCTTCTTGAACAGGCCGCGGATGCCGCCGGTCAGCTGGGTGACGATGGTGTTCTTGCGACCGATCATGGTCGGCACGTCGATGCTGACACCCTTGGCCGAGATGCCGTGCATGGCGAAGGAGTGATTGGCTTCCTCGTACAGTTCGGAAGAGCGCAGCAGTGCCTTCGACGGGATGCAGCCGACGTTCAGGCAGGTGCCGCCAAGACGCGGTTCGCCCTTGGGATCGGCATAGGCGTTGGATTCGGCGCAGGCGGTGTTGAAGCCGAGCTGGGCGGCGCGGATGGCGGCGACATAGCCGCCGGGACCACCGCCGATAACGAGCACGTCAAATTGCTTGGACATGGATCAACCTTTCTTTCAGATGTGCAAAGGCGCCAGCGCCCGTGCGGGAACACTGGCGCCGGCGATGCTGGCTTAAACGTTGAGCAGCAGGCGGGCCGGATCTTCCAGCGCTTCCTTCATGGTCACCAGACCGAGGACGGCTTCGCGGCCATCGATGATGCGGTGATCGTAGGACATCGCCAGATAGTTCATCGGACGCACGACGACCTGACCGTTTTCGACGACGGCACGGTCCTTGGTGGCGTGGATGCCGAGGATGGCCGACTGCGGCGGGTTGATGATCGGGGTGGACATCATCGAACCGAAGATGCCGCCGTTCGAGATCGAGAAGGTGCCGCCGGTCAGTTCTTCGATCGACAGCTTGCCGTCCTTGGCCTTGGCGCCGAATTCGGCGATCTTCTTCTCGATGTCGGCGATCGACATCTGGTCGGCGTTGCGCAGGATCGGCACCACCAGGCCGCGCGGCGAACCGACGGCGATGCCGATGTCGATGTAGCCGTGGTAAACGATGTCGTTACCGTCGACCGAAGCGTTCAGGATCGGGAACTTCTGCAGCGCGGCAACGGCGGCCTTGACGAAGAAGCCCATGAAGCCGAGGCGAACGCCATGGGTCTTCTCGAACTTCTCGCCGTACTGCTTGCGCAGGGCCATGACCGGGGCCATGTTGACTTCGTTGAACGTGGTCAGGATGGCGTTGGTCTGTTGCGACTGCAGCAGACGCTCGGCGATGCGGGCGCGCAGGCGCGTCATCGGCACACGCTCTTCGGTGCGGTCTCCAAGGGCGACACCGGTCGGCGGCACCGGCAGCGAGGTCGTCGACTTGGCAGCGACAACCGGACCGGCAGCCGGCTTGGCCTGGGCGGCCACGGCGTCTTCCTTGGTCACGCGACCGCCACGACCGGAACCGGCGACGTCGGCGGCAGCGATGCCCTTCTCGTCGAGGATCTTGC
>DKNF01000107.1 GCA_002470165.1 Betaproteobacteria bacterium UBA7395
GCTGACCCTGGCCATCGGCCTCGAAGCCGCCGCCCATGCCGCAGCCGACGTAGCCACGCTGACCACGGTCTTTGCCGCTTCCGGCGCCGACGGCCACAACTGCCACGCGCTGTGCGAGCAACTGGCGACCGACGACCGACAGATCTCGCCGACCCGCTTCCACAACTCGGTGCACAACGCCGCCGCCGGCTACTGGGGCATCGCCACCCACGCGATGGCGCCGTGCCAGGTCATCTGCGCCTACGACGCCAGTTTCGGCGCCGGCCTGCTCGACGCCCTCGGCCAGTTGCTGGTCGACGGCCAGCCGGTACTGCTGATCGCCTACGACAGTGAATATCCGGCACCGCTGCACGCCAAACGCGACACGCCGGATTGCGGCGGGGTGGCGCTGTTGCTCAGCCCACAGCAGAGTGAGCGCTCGCAGTGCATGATCACCGTGACCCCGACCGACGAACCCGCCGAACACCTCGCCGACGCTGCGCTGGAAAGCCTGCGCACCAGCATTCCCGCCCTGCGTTCGCTGCCCATGCTGCAGACGCTGGCGCGCGGCGAAGCCGGCCGCGTCTGCCTCGACTACCTGCCGCCGATGCAGCTCGCGGTCGAAGTCCAGCCATGCTAGATCGCGCCTGGATCGCCGCGCATATTCCGCACCAGGGCAGCATGTGCCTGCTCGACACGGTGACCGACTGGTCGCCCGGGGAAATCCGCTGCCGGGCGAGCAGCCACCGTGCCGCCAACAACCCCCTGCGCGACGGTGAGCGACTCGGTTCCGCCGCCGGCATCGAGTACGCCGCCCAGGCGATGGCTGTCCATGGCGCCCTGCTGGCTGGCGCCGACGAGACGCCACGCCAGGGTTACCTGACCAGCGTGCGCGGCGTGCACCTGCATGTCGCCCGGCTCGACGACCTGCCGGACGATCTCGACATCCATGCCGAGCGCCTGTCCGGCGACGGCAACACCATCCTCTACCAGTTCGCCGTCGCCCATCGCGGGCAAGCCCTGCTCGCCGGGCGCGCCGCGGTGATCCTCGACGCCGGCCGCCTGGTCACGGAGTCAGCCCCATGAAACGCGCCCTCGTCACCGGCGGCAGCGGCGGCATCGGCGCCGCCATCTGCCGTCGCCTGGCCGCCGACGGCCATCACGTCATCGTCCACGCCAACCGCCACGTCGACCGCGCCGCAGCGCTCGTTGCCGAAATCGTCGCTGCTGGCGGCAGCGCCGAAGCGATCGCCTTCGACGTCAGCGAACGCGCTGCCAGCGCCGCCGCCATCGAGCGCCTGCTCGAAGCCGGCAGCATCCAGATCCTGGTCAACAACGCCGGCATCCACGCCGACGCGGTCTTTCCCGGGATGAGCGGCGAGCAGTGGCAAAGCGTGCTCGACGTCTCGCTCAACGGCTTCTTCAATGTCACCCAGCCGCTCAGCCTGCCGATGATCCGTACCCGCTGGGGCCGCATCATCAACATCACCTCGGTTGCCGGACTGGCCGGCAATCGCGGCCAGGTCAATTACTCGGCGGCCAAGGGCGCGCTGCACGCGGCGACTAAGTCGCTGGCCCTGGAAGTCGCCAGCCGCGGCATCACGGTCAATGCCGTGGCGCCGGGGATCATCGATACCGACATGAGTGCCGGCGCCTTCGACGCCGAGGCCGTGCGCAAGCTGGTGCCGATGCAGCGGGCCGGTCGGCCGGACGAGGTCGCCGAACTGGTCGCCTTCCTCGCCTCCGACAAGGCGGCTTACATTTCGGGCCAGATCATCTCGATCAACGGCGCCATGCTCTGAGGCGGCGATGCGCTTTTCCCGGGTCTTCCTGAACCGCGTCCAGGCCCGCCCGACCGACGCCGACACGGTCGTCGTCATCGACGTGCTGCGCTCCTTCACCACCGCCGCCGTCGCGTTGGCGCGCGGCGCCAGCGCCATCTACCCGGTCGAGAACGTCACCAGCGCCGCCGGCCTGGCCGGACAGATGGAAAATGCCCTGTCGGTCGGCGCCGTCGGCGGTGGCGATCCGGTACCCGGTTTCGATTTCGGCAATTCGCCGGCGCAACTGGCCGGCCTCGACCTGAGCGGCCGCAGCCTGGTCATGAGCACCGCCGCCGGCGTGCGCGGCCTGCAGCGCTTTCACCATGCCCGCCGCTTGTACGCCTGCGCGCTGGTCTGCGCCCGCGCCACGGCCGCGGCAATCCGCGCCGACAAGCCGGACGAAGTCTGCTTCGTGATCACCGGCGAGTGGGTGGATCGTGACGGCGACGAAGACATCGCCTGTGCCGATTACCTGGAAGCGCTGCTGCTCGGCGAACAGCCTGCTGCCGAACATTACGCACAGCGGGTCCGCGCTTCCGATTTCGGCCGCCGCTTCAGCGCCGGCACCTGGCCCAACCTGCCAGCGGCCGATCTCGACCTGTGCGCGCAAGCCGATCTTTTCGACTTCGCCATGCCGGTGCGGCGCGAGAACGGCCGCCTGGTGATCCGCTAGGCCGAACGGCCGATCAATTCGCGCAGGCGCGCCAGTTTGGGCGCCACCATCGGCACGGTCAGCATGGTGCTGGCGACCGCCATCAGCAACAAGGCGGTAAAGGCACCGCTGCTGATGATCTCGCGGTCGAGCAGGATGTTGGCGAAGATGATCATGATCAGCGCCTTGGTCTGCAGCAACCAGCCGATGATGCTGGCTTCGCCGGGCGCCCAGCCGAGCACGCGGCCGGCGATGCGCACGCCGATCAGCTTGCCGGCAACCGAAGCGACGAGCAGCAGGCCGGCCGCGAAGAACACCGCTTCGCCACCCATCGTCCAGGTCGTGCGCAGGCCCGTGGACAGGAAGAAAACGGGCATCACCACGAGCAGGACATGATGGCGCAACTGGTCCATCTTCTCCTGGTCGAACCATTCGGCTTCCATCACCGCACCGGCCAGGAAAGCACCGACCATGAAATGCAGGCCGGCCCAGTCGGCGCCGAAACCGCAGGCCGCCAGCCAGATCAGCGCCACGTACCAGCGGTCGCCTTCGCTCAGGCGGGCCATCAGCTTGCGGAACAGCCAGGCGATCAAGGCGAACGCCAGCATGAAGAAGAACTGCCGACCGACCCGGGTCCAGTCCATCAGGATCAGCGCCAGCACGCCCCAGATGGCGATGTCGTCGATGCTGGCATAACGCAGGATGCGCTGGCCGATGGGCTGGCGCAGCACGGCCAGTTTTTCCATGAACAGGATCAGGATGGGCAGCGCCGTCACCGCGCAGGCCATGCCGACGCCGAGGACGAATTGCCAGGACTGGCCCTGACTGCCCAGCCAGCCGTCGCTGAGCAACATCACGCCGGCGGCGGCTGCGCCGAACAACAGCGGCGTGCCCAGCGCCAGCCCGGCGGTGATGCCGCTTTCCCGGCGATGCTGCCAGGCCTGTTTGAGATCGAGTTCGATCCCGGCGATCATCACGAAGATCATCACCGCCCACCAGGCAATGCCATTGAGCGACTGGATGACCCCCGGCGTGAACACGAAGCGGTAGTAGTCGGGGAAAGCCTGGCCGAGCACCCCCGGACCGAGCAGGATGCCGGTCAGGATCTGCACGACCACCAGCGGTGCGTAATACTCGGTACGGCCGATCCGCCAGATCAGCCAGGGCAGCGCGAAGATCAGCATCATCGCGATCAGGAAAAGTTCGGTGGTGTTCATGGTTTGCGACCGACGTACTCGCGGAAAACGCCAAAGGTCACCGCACAATCGACATCGACGAACCCGGCGCGGCGCATGGCGGCGAGGATGGTCGCCGGGTCGATGGCCGCCTCGATGGTGTCGCCGTAGTAGGCCCACAGGCGGCGGACGTCGGCATGCCGACCGGACAGCCGGGCC
>DKNF01000067.1 GCA_002470165.1 Betaproteobacteria bacterium UBA7395
CAACCCGGACAAGCAGGTTGCCCTGCTCGACAACCCGTTCATCCTGCTCTTCGACAAGAAGATCTCCAACATTCGCGATCTGCTGCCGGTGCTGGAACAGGTTGCCAAGTCCTCGCGTCCGCTGCTGATCATCGCCGAAGACGTCGATGGCGAAGCGCTGGCTACCCTGGTCGTCAACAACATCCGCGGCATCCTGAAGACCGTTGCCGTCAAGGCCCCGGGCTTCGGCGACCGTCGCAAGGCCATGCTGGAAGACATCGCCATCCTGACCGGCGGCACCGTGATCTCCGAAGAGACCGGCCTGTCGCTGGAAAAGGCTGACCTGAAGGATCTGGGTCAGGCCAAGCGTGTCGAGATCGCCAAGGAAAACACCACCATCATCGACGGCGCCGGCGACGAAGCTTCGATCCAGGCCCGCGTCAAGCAGATCCGCGTGCAGATCGAGGAAGCGACCTCCGACTACGACCGCGAAAAGCTGCAGGAACGCGTGGCCAAGCTGGCCGGCGGTGTTGCCGTGATCAAGGTTGGCGCTGCCACCGAAGTCGAAATGAAGGAAAAGAAGGCCCGTGTCGAAGACGCGCTGCACGCCACCCGTGCCGCCGTTGAAGAAGGCATCGTTCCTGGCGGCGGCGTTGCCCTGCTGCGTGCCCGTTCCGCGGTCAAGACCCTGAAGGGCGAGAACCACGACCAGGACGCCGGCATCAAGCTGATCCTCAAGGCCATCGAAGCCCCGCTGCGCGAAATCGTTGCCAACGCCGGCGACGAGCCGTCCGTGGTGGTCGACAAGGTCGTTCGCGGCAAGGGTAACTACGGTTACAACGCCGCTTCCGGCGAGTACGGCGACATGGTCGAAATGGGCGTGCTGGATCCGACCAAGGTGACCCGCACCGCACTGCAGAACGCCGCCTCCGTGGCCGGCCTGATGCTGACCACCGAGTGCATGGTGGCTGAACTGGTCGAAGACAAGCCGGCCGGCGGCATGCCCGACATGGGCGGCATGGGCGGTATGGGTGGCATGGGCGGCATGGGTATGTAATACCCGGCCGGCCTCGCGCCAGTCAAAGGCCCCGCTTCGGCGGGGCTTTTTTTCGCCCGCTTTTTGCGGCATCGCAACATGCGCCGGAATGCGCTATTCTTGCGGCCTTTGCGTCGCCGGGCCGGTGGTCCGATGGAGTCGGTTTCATGCAGAAGCAAGCTGCGAGTTGCGGCCATATCCGTGAAAATCCGCGATTTCTGGCCCTGGTCAGAAAACGGAACCGCTTCGCTTTTTTCCTGGCAGCCCTGATCGTCATGGCTTATTTTTCCTACATCCTGGTGCTGGCCTTCTCGCCGAAATGGCTGGCGCTGCCGCTATTTGACGGCATGGCGACCAACACCGGCGTGCTGTTCGGGCTGGCGATCATCGTGCTCACCGTCGTCCTGACGGCCATCTACGTGCGCCGGGCAAACCGGGAGTTCGATGCCGAAACGACCGAAATCCGCCGCCAGGCATTGAAATGAGCCCGTCCGTCCGTTTCCTGATTCTTGCTGCCTGCGCACTGGCAACTGCCGGTGCCGCGCTGGCCATGCCCTCGGTCGGCCTCGGGCCGCGCCAGCCGACCAACTGGTCGGCGATCACCACCTTCATCTTCTTCGTCGGCGCCACCTTGTGGATGACGCGCCTGGCGACCGTGCGCAGTCGCTCTTCGGCCGACCTGTATTCCCCTGGTGGCGGGATTTCCGGCTTCCAGAACGGCCTGGCGATTGCCGGCGACTACATGTCGGCGGCGTCCTTCCTGGGGATTTCCGGCCTGGTTTTCGTCAGCGGCTTCGATGGGCTGATCTTCTCGGTCGGCTGGCTGGTCGGCTGGCCGGTGATCACCTTCCTGATGGCCGAGCGCCTGCGCAACCTGGGCAAGTTCACCTTTGCCGACGTCGCTGCCTACCGTTTCGCGCAACGTCCGGTGCGCACCTTCGCCGCGGTCGGTTCGCTGGTCGTCGTGCTTTTCTACCTGACCGCACAGATGGTCGGGGCCGGCCAGCTGGTGAAAATCCTGTTCGGGCTGGAGTACGCCTATGCGGTGATCATGGTCGGCATCGTGATGATGATGTACGTGCTGCTCGGCGGCATGACGTCGACGACCTGGGTGATGATCAACAAGGCGGTTTTCCTGCTCGCCGGTACCACGCTGATGGCGCTGGCGGTGATGTTCCATGTCGGCTTCAACCCCGAGGCCCTGTTTGCCCGGGCTAGCGACCTGCATGTGCTGAAGGACGCGCTGATGGCACCCGGCGGCTTGATCAAGGATCCGGTGTCGGCGATCTCCGTCGGCATGGCGCTGATGTTCGGTACGGCGGGTCTGCCGCACATCCTGATGCGTTTCTTCACCGTCGCCAATGCCCGCGAGGCGCGCAAGTCGGTGGCCTGGGCGACGCTGTGGATCGGTTATTTCTACGTGCTGACCTTCATCATCGGCTTTGGCGCCATCGTCAGCCTGATCGGCAACCCCGGCCCGTATTTCGTCGGCGGCAAGGTTGCCGGTGGTTTGCAGGGGGGCGCCAACATGGCGGCGGTGCACCTGGCCAGCGCGCTGGGTGGCGATCTTTTCCTGGGCTTCATTTCGGCCGTGGCCTTCACCACGATCCTGGCGGTGGTGGCTGGTCTGACCCTGTCCGGCGCCTCGGCCGTGTCGCACGATCTCTATGCCACGGTGTGGCGCAAGGGCAATGTCCGGGCCAGCGACGAACGCCGGGTTTCCAAGCTGACCGCCTTTTCCCTCGGCGTGGTTGCCGTCATCCTCGGCATTGTCTTCGAACACGAGAATGTCGCTTTCCTGGTGATGCTGGCTTTCTCGATTGCCTGTTCGGCCAACTTTCCGGTGCTGTTCATGGCGGTGCTGTGGAAGGACTGCACCACGCGCGGGGCGACCGTCGGCGGTTTTCTCGGGTTGGCCACGGCGGTGGTACTGACGCTGCTGTCGCCGGTGGTCTGGGAAAGTGCACTGCACAACCCGGTCGGCTCGGCACCGTTCCCGTATGCTTCGCCGGCGATTGTCTCGATGCCGCTGGCCTTCGTGGCCATCTGGCTGCTGTCGCTGCTTGATCGTTCGCCGCAGGCGGCGCGCGAGCGGCTGTTGTTCCAGGATCAGCTGATCCGTTCGGAAACCGGTATCGGTCACGTTGCCTTGCGGCCGCATCAGTAGCCGCGTCAATTCGACGCAGCGGCGATCCCGACGCTTTTGTTATTTGCTAGACTTGTCGGGATTCCGGTCGCCGGAAAAAAACGGTAGGGGGCTGTCCAGTGCAGGATCGGACCACCCCCTGAGTCGGGGCTTGCGCCTCGAACTCCTAAGACCATAAAAGGAGAACAGCCCGTCCAGATTAATGGGGCAGGCTTACAAAATGCTTACGCCTCCTGGGGGGAGTGTCGAACATGCGAATTCTGATTGCCGAAGACGATGCGATCATCGCCGACGGCCTGAGCCGGTCCTTGCGCCAGGCCGGCTATGCGGTGGATTGGGCGGCCAACGGAGTGGATGCCGACACCGCGTTGCTGACCGTCGAATACGACCTGCTGATCCTCGATCTCGGCCTGCCCAAGCTGTCCGGCCTGGAAGTGCTCAAGCGCCTGCGTTCGCGCAACTCGCAGTTGCCGGTGCTGATCCTGACCGCGCTCGACGGCACCCACGACCGGGTCAAGGGCCTCGACCTGGGCGCCGACGATTACATGGTCAAGCCGTTCGAGCTGGCCGAACTGGAAGCCCGGGTCCGCGCCCTGACGCGGCGCTCGGCCGGGACGGCGCCGACCATCCAGTGCGGTTCGCTGAGTTACGACCAGGTCGGCCGGGTGGCCAATATCGACGGTTCGCCGCTGGAGTTGTCGGCGCGCGAGGTCGGTCTGCTCGAAGTCTTGCTGTCGCGCATGGGGCGACTGGTGAGCAAGGATCAGCTGGTCGATCACCTGTGCGGCTGGGGCGAGGA
>DKNF01000056.1 GCA_002470165.1 Betaproteobacteria bacterium UBA7395
GCCGCCGGGCAGAAGGGCCGCCTGCCGGCCACCGGCCGCAAGTCGCTGTCGCTGCGCGCCCGCATCTGGGCAACCATGGCGGCACTGGTCGTGCTGATGAGCACCATCGGCATCGTCGGACTGACCAGCCTCAAGAGCACCGACGAGGAGCTGATCGCGCTGTACAACGAAAACCTGGTTCCCTCCAACGTCGTCAACCGGATGATGTTCCTGCTCTCGGACAACCGCTCGCAGATCATGCTCGGCCTGCAGCACGATCCGGCCAGCCAGTTTGCCAAGCTGCACGATCATCCGATCGACCTGCACATCGACAACACGCTGAACAACCGCAAGGAAATCAACGAACTGCTCGACCGGCTCAAGGCCACCCCGCTGACCGACAAGGAAAAGGCCCTGCTCGACAAGTTCGGCGAGACCCGTGAGCGCTTCTCCCGCGAAGGCATCAACCTGGCCCGCGAGCAGCTGCGCCAGGGCAACTTCATGGACGCCAACGTCCTGCTGCTGAGCAAGGTCAATCCGCTCTACGCCGAAATGCAACGCGACGGCCAGGCGCTGATCCAGGCCATCGCCGACGGTGCCAATGCCCGCTACGAAGCGGCCGACGCGCACTACCGCTGGGTGCGCAACCTGAGCATCGGCCTGCTGGTCGCTGCCATCCTGCTGGCGGTCATTGGCGGCGCCTTCCTGGTCAATGCCATCGTCGGCCCGATCCGCAAGGCCATCGCCCAGTTCGACCGGATCGCCGAGGGCAAGCTGACCGACGAGATCGACATCGAAGGACGCGACGAGACCGGCTTGCTGCTGTGCAACCTCGGCGTCATGCAGGGCACCCTGAAGGCCATGCTCGACGAGATCAACGCCGCTTCGCGCGCCATCGATTCGCGCAGCAAGCTGCTTGAAACCCAGATGGCCCAGGTTACCTCGCAGTCCGAGCAACAGCAGGCCAGCGTCGAGGGTGTGGCTGCCGCGACCGAGGAATTCAGCCAGTCGGTCCAGGAAGTTGCCGCCAACGCCCAGGACACGGCCAGTGCCGCCCGCGAATCGCAACTCCAGGTCAATCAGAGCAACGCCAACATCAGCCAGAGCATGGCCGCCACGAACCGGGTCGTCGATGCCGTCAATGCCTCGAACACCACCATCGACCAGTTGAACCGCTCGATTGCCAAGATCGGCGACATCACCAGCGTCATTGCCGACATCGCCAGCCAGACCAACCTGCTGGCACTCAATGCCGCCATCGAAGCCGCCCGTGCCGGCGAGCAGGGACGCGGCTTCGCGGTGGTCGCCGACGAGGTGCGCAAGCTGGCCGAACGGACGACGACCTCGACCGCCGACATCAACACCACGGTCAGCGAAATCCAGTCGGTCACTGCGCAGGCCGTGGCCAGCATGGACGTCGCCTCGCAGGAAGTCGAAACCGGGATCGGCAAGCTGCGCGAGAGCGTCGCCGGCCTGGAAGGCATCACCCAGTCGTCGAGTCAGGTTTCCCTGATGGCCGGGCAGATTTCCGATGCCGCCCGCCAGCAGGGCATTGCCAGCGAGGAGGTCGCCATCAGCATGCAGCAGATCACCGACCTGATCGAGCAGAACACCAACGCTGCGCGCCAGGCCCGTCAGGCTTCCGCCGACCTGCTGCAGACCTCGAAGTCGCTGGCCCAGCTGATTTCCGGTTTCGAGCTTTACAAACACTGATCGGCGATAGCCGGCAACGTAAAATGGGGGCCTTCAGGCCCCCATTTTTTTCGTCTGCCGCACCATGACTGCCCGCCCATTCATCCTGTTCCTGTCGCTGCTGGCCCTGACCGCCAGTGCCCCGGTCGCCGCCCAACTCCCGCCCCCGGTCGTCCGCGCCCTGCAGGCCGCGCAGATCCCCACGGACAAGGTAGCCCTGATCGTCCAGCCGGTCGACGCGATGGCGCCAAGCCTCGCGCACAATGCGGAAATGGTCATGAACCCGGCATCGGTGATGAAACTGCTCACCACCTATGCCGCGCTCAACCTGCTCGGCCCCGCCCACACCTGGCAAACCACCATCCTCGCCGAACAGCCGGTCGAGCGCGGCACGCTGCCCGGCAACCTCTACCTGAAGGGCAGCGGCGACCCCCGTTTCACCGTCGAACACCTGTGGTTGCTGCTGCGCCAGTTGCGCACCCGCGGCGTCGACCGCATCGCCGGCGACATCGTCCTCGACCGCAGTGTTTTTGCCAGCACCGCCTTCGATCCGGCAGCCTTCGACAACAAGCCGCTGCGCGCCTACAACGTCGGCCCCAACGGCCTGCTGATGGATTTCCAGGCCTTGCGCTTCACCCTGCAACCCGTCGACGGACAAGCCCGGGCATGGCTCGAATCGCCCAGTGCCGGCCTGATCGTGGACGACCGCCTGCAGGCGTTGAACGGCCCTTGCCCAGGCGACTGGCGCGACCGCGTTTCGCTCGCGGTGGTTCCCGACGGCGCCGGCCGCCGGCTCGAAATCCGAGGCGGCTACGCGCTGCAGTGCGGCGAACGAACGGTCAATCTGGCACCGCTTTCCGCCGACGCCCATGCCAGCGGCCTGATTCTCACGCTGTGGCAGGAACTGGGCGGGCGTATCGACGGGCAGGTTCGTCCCGGCCTGACCCCGGCCACCGCCGCCCCCCTGGTTCGCCACGAATCGGCCGCGCTGGGCGAAGTCGTGCGCGACATCAACAAGTACAGCAACAACGTCATGGCCCGCCAGCTCTTCCTGACGCTCGGCAACGATGGCGCGCCGGCCAGCAACGAGCGGGCAACGCGCCGCATCATCGACTGGTTGCGCTCGCGCCGCCTGGACTTTCCCGAACTGGTCATCGACAACGGCTCCGGCCTGTCGCGTAGCGAGCGCATCAGCGCCGGCAGCATGAACCGCCTGCTGCTCGACGCCTGGCGCAGCCCGGTGATGCCGGAATTCATCGCCAGCCTGCCGCTGGCCGGCATCGACGGCACCATGAAAAAACGCCTGAACGGCGATGCCGCCAGCGGCCGGGCGCATATCAAGACGGGCACGCTGAACGGCGTACGCACCGCTGCCGGCTACGTGCTCGACGCCGGCGGCCGCCGCCATGCCCTGACGTTCTTCATCAACGATCCGCGCGCCCAGGCCGGCGGCGAGGCCATCGACGCCCTGCTCAACTGGCTTGCCGACAGTCGATAAGTTGCCCGGTGCGACTCGAAAAGCGACCGTGAATGGGTTAAAGTGAAGGCATTGGTGCGACAGCGGCACGAGAATCGCTGACGCCAAACGGAAGAGAAGGGAGTCTCTCATGCAACGCCGGCAATTTGGCCTGCTCGCCCTCGGGCTGAGCCTGGCGCCGCAGTTATTTGCCAATCCCTCCCGGCAGCGCAAGCATGTTGTCGCCTTCGCCCAGGACACCATGGCCAACGACTGGCGCGCGGCCCAGGTCCGCGACCTGCAGCAGGCTTTCGGCAAACGCCCCGACATCGAGTTCGTGTTCAGCGACGCCGGCGGCGACACCGCCCGTCAGGTCCAGGACATCGAGCAGTTCGCGGCGCGCGGGGTGGATATCCTGATCACCAGTCCGCGCGATGCCGACCTGATGCGCGAGCCGATCGCCCGCATCCATCGCCGGGGCATCCCGGTCATCCTGTTGTCGCGACGGGTCAATGGCGAGGAATTCACCCACTTCGTCACCGCCGACAACCGCGCCATCGCGCGCCAGGCGGCGCAATACCTGGCCCGGCGACTGAACGGCAAGGGCCGGATACTGATGTTGCAGCACATCCCGACCTCGACGCCGGGACAGCTTCGCACCGAAGGCTTCATGGACGAACTGGCCAGACACCCCGGGCTGAAGATTGCCGCGATCAAGCGTGCCGATTCCCAACGCGCACTGGCCATCCAGAAAGTCGAGGAAGCCCTCGCCGAAAACCTGGCCTTCGATGCCATCTACGCCCAGTCCGACAGCATGGCGCTGGGCGCGATCATGGCCCTGAAGAAGGCCGGACGCGATCCACGACACATCCCGATCACCGGCATCGACTTCATCACCGAGGCCCGCAACGCCATCCGGGCCGGCGAACTCGACGCCAGTTTCACCTACCCGACCTTCGGCCGCGAAGGCGCCGAGGCCGCGCTGACCCTGATCGACGGGGGCCGTCTGGCGATGCGCGAACGCATCGTCGCATCCATTGCCGTCACCCGCGACAACGTGGAGCGCATCGAACCGGTATTCTGAACGTGCGCAAGCTGCCCCTGGCCCATCGGCTCCTCCTGCTGTGGTTTGCCGCAACCCTTGCCGTGCTGGTGGTTGCCGGGTTGCTGTTTTCCGTCCTGCGTGGCCAGCAGGAGTGGGACGAACAGACGCGCACGATCGACGCCGCCTGGCATCACCTCGATACGGAAACCGCCTACCGGGCGCAGGAACTGGCGGAAATGACGCAGACGCTGTCCGCATCGCCCAAGCTGCAGGCCACCCTGCACCTGTTTGACGGCTACTTCGACAGCGAACGCGGCAACCCCGACATCTTCGACTTCCCTGCCCGCGAACTGGCCCTGCTGCTGGGTGAAAGCGGCCGGGCCAGCGGCGTCGACTGGCTGCTGGTCAGCAGCCGGCACGGCCCGATCGCCGGCTACGCGATGCAGCAGAATCTCTACTGGTCGCAACGCAGCGAAGGCGCCCCCGTCCTCTTCGCCAGCAAGGCCAGCCTGGCCCCCTTCGAACCCATTGCCGACCTCGACCTGACAACATCAGCCGGCAGCGACAAGGTCCGTTTCGGGCGCTGCCGCACCGCCCCGGGCATCGCCCTGGTTCATGACCTGCCCGTCGTTTCGACCGCCGGCGAAATCGGCCGCCTGTCGGTCGGGCGCTGCCTCGACCTCGGCTTCATCGAGCGCACCGCGAACGAGACCGGCCTGGCCTTCGCCATCGGCAACGACGACGCGCTACATTCGGCGCAGATGCCTGCGCAGGCCTTGAACACCGAGAGTGGCGAGGAACGCGCGCTGACCTTGCGCTGGTTTGCCAACCTGCGCCTCGGCAAATCCGGAGAACACACCTTCTCCACCGCCACGGCACCGCTGGTCGACGGCGCCGCCGTCAGTTTCCGTTTTGTCCGCCCGGCAGAGAGCGGCGACACGGCCACCGGCCTGCTGATCGGTGCCGGCTTCGCCAGCCTGGCGACGGTCTCGCTGCTGGTTTTCATCATCGGCCTGATTTTCATGCGCCGGGAAATCATGAATCCGCTCGACCGCCTGATGCAGGCCGTTGACTCGGCCCGCGGCGGACAATTCGTGCCGGTCGACGGCAAGTTGCCGGACAACGAACTGGGTACGCTGGCGCGTGTGCTCAACGAAACCATGACCGCGCTGACCCGCGAGCGCGCCCACCTGCACACCCTGGTCGACACCATCCCCGACCTGATCTGGCTGAAGGATACGGACGGCGTGTACCTGGCCTGCAACCCGCGTTTCGAGCAATTTTTCGGCGCCAGAGAGAAGGAAATTGTCGGCAAGACCGACCACGACTTCGTCGAGCCCGAACTCGCCGATTTTTTCCGCGAAAGGGACCTGGCAGCGATTAGCGCCGATGGCCCGAGCACCAACGAGGAATGGCTGCACTTCGCCGGCTGCGATTATCAGGGCCTGTTCCTGACGACGAAAGTGCCGATGCGCCTGGCCGACGGCACCCTGATCGGCATTCTCGGCATCGCCCACGACATCACCGAACTGCGCGCCGCGATGGACGAAATCGCCGGCCACCGCGACCTGCTGGAAATCAAGGTCCGCGAACGGACGGCTCAGCTGGAAGCTGCCATCGAGTTGCAGAAGAAGACCGAGCAGGCGCTCCAGGAAGCCAAGGAAATTGCCGAGGCAGCCAGCCAGGCCAAGAGCAATTTCTTGGCCAACATGAGCCACGAAATCCGCACTCCGCTCAACGCCATCACCGGCATGGTGCACCTGATCAGCCGCGCCGGCGTCCCGCCAGACCAGCAGGAACGCCTGCACAAGATCGACCTGGCCGGGCAGCATCTGCTGAACATCATCAATGCCATCCTCGATCTTTCGAAGATCGAGGCCGGCAAATTCGAGCTTGATGAAAACGAACTGCAGCCCGGCATCATCCTTGCCAACGTCTCGTCGATGATGCTCGACAAGGCAATGGAGAAAGGACTGCACCTGGAAATCGTCAACGACGTCCCCGGCCTCGTGCTGCGCGGCGATGCCGGTCGCCTGCAGCAGGCCCTGCTCAACTTCGCCGCCAATGCCATCAAATTCACCGACCAGGGCAACGTCACCCTGAAGGTCAGTCGCGAGCAGGAAGACGAGCACGGCGTCCTGTTGCGCTTCGAGGTCCGGGATACCGGCATCGGCATCGATCCGGCGGCGCAGGCCCGCCTGTTCTCCGCCTTCGAACAGGCCGACAACACGATCACCCGGCGCTTCGGCGGTACCGGCCTGGGCCTGGTCGTGACCCGCAAGCTGGCCCAGGCCATGGGCGGCGACACCGGACTCAGCAGCGAACCCGGGCACGGCAGCACGTTCTGGTTCACTGCCCGGCTGAAACACGGACTGGCGATCCCCGCTGCCGCGAGCCGCCCGGCCATCGAGGGCGACAGCGCCGAAACCCGGCTCGCCCGGGACTACGCCCACTGCCGCCTGCTCCTCGCCGAGGACGAGCCGATCAACCGCGAAGTCGCGCTGTCGCTGTTCAGCGATGTGAACCTGAGCGTGGATGTCGCCGAGGACGGTCAGCAGGCGCTGGACATGGCGAGCAGCGGCAATTACGACCTGATCCTGATGGACA
>DKNF01000058.1 GCA_002470165.1 Betaproteobacteria bacterium UBA7395
TCGCGGCCGGGAAATCGGCAAGGCCCGCGTCCTGCCGCTCGGCGCCCTGACGCTCGGCCTGCAGGGCGAGCGCCTGTCCGAACTGGCCGGGCTGAAGAAGGCCGGCTGTGTCGCCTTCTCGCAGGCCAAGGTGCCGGTGGTCGATACCGAGGCATTGCTGCGCGCGCTCGAATACGCGGCCAGCTTCGCTTTCCCGGTCTTCCTGCATCCGCAGGACCACTGGCTGTCGCGCAACGGCATCGCGCACGACGGCGAGGTCGCGGCCCGTCTCGGTCTGGCCGGCATCCCGGTCGCCGCCGAGACCATCGCCATCGCCACCATCGTGCAACTGGTGCGCGATACCGGTTGCCGCGTGCACCTGACCCGCCTGTCGTCGGCGGCTGGCGTGGCGCTGGCCAAGGCGGCAATGGCCGAGGGGCTGCCGCTCAGCTTCGATGTCGGCGTCCATCACCTGTTGCTGACCGAAAACGACATCGGCTTCTTCAATACCCATGCCCGCTTTCAGCCGCCGCTGCGTACCCAGGCTGACCGGGCTGCCTTGTCGGCCGCTGCGGCCGAAGGATTTGCCGCGATCTGCTCGGACCACACGCCGGTTGGCGCCGACGACAAGCTGGTACCTTTCGGTGAAGCCAAACCCGGCGCCACCGGTCTGGAAGTGCTGCTGCCGTTGACACTGAAATGGGCGGAACAGGCGGGTATTTCGCTGAGCGCGGCGCTGGCCAGGATCACCAGTGCGCCGGCAGCCATCCTTGGCCTGGCCGGCGGCTCGCTGGCCATCGGCGCAGCGGCCGATATCTGCATCTTCGACCCAGCAGCCGAGTGGCAACTGACGCCCGAGGCGCTCAAGAGTCGCGGCAAGAATTCGCCCTGGCTGGGGTGCCGGATGAGCGGCAAGGTCCGCCGGACATTGGTTGGCGGGCGCATCGTGTATTGACTCCGGGCCTCCGGAAGAAGCGGCCGTCCGGCCGCTTTATTTTGTCGACAAATACATTGTCATATTCATATAGAATATTTCGGCGCAGCGGAAGGCCGCTGTGCAATCTCACCAACCAGGAATATTCAGGAGGAGGCTTCGATGAAACGCATTACCACCCTGTTGTTCGGCATGCTGGCAGGCATCGGCATGGCGATGGCCGCCGTCAATATCAATACGGCGACCGAGGCGGAACTGGACGCGGTCAAGGGCATCGGCCCGGGCAAGGCCCGGGCGATTGTCGAACACCGGGACAAGAACGGTCCGTTCAAGTCGGTTGACGATCTGACGAACGTCAAAGGCTTCGGCAAGAAGAGTATCGACAAACTGCGTCCGGAATTGACGACCGGCGCGGCAAGCAGTCCGGCCAAGAAATAGCCGGCCGGCGGTACCGGGGTCCGTTCAGCCGGCGAAAGCGGCGATGCGGGCCTCGGTGCTGCCGAGGATTTCCACGACCTTGTGGCGTGAAGTCTGACCGCTCTTGAGCGTGACCGCAGATCGGGGCAGGTCAAGTTGCTCGGCCACGAAACGGAGCAGCGCATCATTGGCCTTGCCGTCGACCGGTGGCGCCGCCAGGCGGATTTTCAGTGCCTCGCCGTGCAGGCCGGCGACTTCGGTTTTTTTGGCACCCGGCTGGATGTGCAGCGTCAGCGTCGCGCTGCCATCCTTGCCGAAGCGGTACCAGACGGACATCAGACGATCATCAGCACGACCTGCAGCAGCAGGATGACGACCAGTGGCGACAGGTCGACGCCGGCGATCAGCGGTACGAAACGGCGGATCGGGTCGAGGATCGGTCGCGCCAGTTGATTGACGGTCGGCGCGATCGGCGAATAGGGGTTGATCCAGGACAACACCGCCTGCAGGATGACGACGCCGATGGTGATGTAGATGGCCAGGCGGATCAGGCCGCGGATGGCCAGCATCAGGATCATCAGGACGGTGCCGAAGGCATCGGCGCTGAGTTCGACCGGCGTCACCGACAGCAGCAGGCCGGCGTACATCAGTTGCAGCCACAGCGCGGCCACCAGGCTGGCCCAGTCCACGCCGGCGACGCCGGGAACGATGCGGCGCAAGGGCTTGACTGCCCAGTTGGTGAGCTTGACGACGAAATCACCCAGTTGTCCGGCGAACGATACCCGCGCCATCTGCATGATGAAGCGCAGCAGCAACAGGGTGCAGAAAAAACTGACGACCGCGTTGATCAGGAAAAAGAAAGCCTGCATCACGCATCTCCTCCGAGCAGTTTGCCGAGTTCGCGGCCACGTGTTTCAGCGGCCAGGCAACCGGCGACGATGCCATCCTTGACGCCGCGTTCGAGCATCACCTTGAGTGCTGCCTCGGTGGTGCCGCCCTTGGAGGTGACGCGCTCGCGCAACAGCGAAGCCGGTTCGTCGGAGGCAGCGGCCAGTGCGGCGGCACCCTGAACGGTTTCGATGGCCAGCTGGCGACCCTGGGCCGGCGTGAAGCCGAGTTCGGCGGCGGCCTGCTGCAGGGCTTCGATGAATAGGAAGACATAGGCCGGGCCGCTGCCGGAAATGGCGGTAACGGCATCCATCTGCGCTTCATCGTCGATCCAGACGGTGCTGCCGACGGCGCGCAGGACGCGTTCGGCCAGTGCCTTGCCGGCGGCGTCGACGTCGGGTAGCGCGCACAGGCCGGTGATGCCGGCACCGATCAGGGCCGGCGTATTCGGCATGCTGCGCACGATCTGCCGGTGGCCGCCGAGCCAGCGCGACAGCGCGCTCATGTCGAGGCCGGCGGCGATGCTGACGACGATGGCCTGGCCGAGACGACCGACCAATGGCGCCACCGCTTCGCGCATCTGCTGCGGCTTGACGGCGAGGACGAGGACGTCGGGCGCGTCGGGGGCATCGCCGGCCGCGGCGTGGCAATGGACGCCGTAGCTGGCGCTCAGCCGTGCCCGGGCGTCGGCACCCGGATCAATGACGTGGATGTCGGTTGCGGCAAAGCCCTGCTTCACCATGCCGCCAATCAGTGCGTTGGCCATGTTGCCGCCGCCCAGGAAGAGAATCTTCATGCGTAGTTTCTTTCACCAAAAATGGCCGTGCCGATGCGCACCAGGGTGGCGCCTTCGGCAATGGCTGCTTCAAGATCGTGGGACATGCCCATGGACAGCGTATCCAGCGCCAGGCCGGTGCGCTGCAGTTGTTCGAAAATCCCGCGCAATTGCCGGAACGGCAGGCGTTGCGCGGCAATGTCGTCGGTCGGTTCGGGAATCGCCATCAGGCCGCGCAGGCGCAAGCCGGGCAGCCGGGCCACCGCCTGGCACAGGGCAGCCGCTTCGGCGGGCGCGCAACCGCTCTTGCTGGCTTCGCCCGAGACGTTGACCTGGACGCACACATTGAGTGGCGGCATCGTCGATGGCCGCTGCGTCGACAGGCGTTCGGCAATCTTCAGCCGGTCCACCGAATGCACCCAGTCGAAATGTTCGGCGACCAGGCGCGTCTTGTTGCTCTGCAAGGGGCCGATGAAATGCCAGGTGAGTGAGTTGCCGGCGGCGCTCGCCAAAAGCTTGTCCACGCCCTCCTGGACGTAGTTTTCGCCAAAGTCGGTTTGTCCGGCGGCGGCAGCGGCCAGCACGTCGGCCAGCGGCTTGGTCTTGCTGACGGCGAGCAGGCTGATGCTGTCCGCCGGCCGCCCGGCCGCCCGCGCCGCTTGTGCGATGCGGTTTCGTACGGCTTGCAGGTTGTCGGCGATTGCGCTCATAATCCATTGGCAATTTCGATCGATCAAGTATACACGGGCTCCAAGGACCAATCGCATGGACATCACCGAACTGCTGGCCTTCAGCGTCAAGAACAAGGCATCCGACCTTCACCTGTCGTCCGGCCTGCCGCCGATGATTCGCGTCCATGGCGACGTGCGCCGCATCAACCTGCCGCCGATGGAGCACAAGGACGTGCACGGCATGGTGTACGACATCATGAACGACAGCCAGCGCAAGATTTTCGAGGAAACGCTGGAATGCGACTTCTCCTTCGAGATTCCCAACCTGGCCCGCTTCCGGGTTAACGCCTTCAACCAGCAGCGCGGTGCCGCCGCCGTCTTCCGGACGATTCCGACCAAGGTGCTGACGCTGGAAGAGCTGAACTGCCCGAAGATATTCAAGGACATTTCCGAGTATCCGCGCGGCATCGTGCTGGTCACCGGCCCGACCGGCTCCGGCAAGTCGACGACGCTGGCGGCGATGGTCAACCACGTCAATGAAAACGACTACGCACACATCCTGACCATCGAGGACCCGATCGAATTCGTCCATGAGTCGAAGAAGTGCCTGATCAACCAGCGCGAAGTCGGTCCGCAGACCCTGTCCTTCTCGAACGCCCTACGTTCGGCACTGCGTGAAGACCCGGATGTGATCCTGGTCGGCGAATTGCGTGACCTGGAAACCATCCGTCTGGCGCTGACTGCGGCCGAGACCGGCCACCTCGTGTTCGGCACCTTGCATACCTCGTCGGCCGCCAAGACCATCGACCGGGTGGTCGACGTCTTCCCGGCCGACGAAAAGGAAATGGTCCGCGCCATGCTGTCCGAATCGCTGCGCGCCGTCATCTCGCAGACCCTGCTCAAGACCAAGGATGGTCAGGGCCGCGTCGCTGCCCACGAGATCATGATCGGCACGCCGGCGATCCGCAACCTGATCCGCGAGAACAAGGTCGCGCAGATGTACTCGGCGATCCAGACCGGTCAGGCCCAGGGCATGCAGACGCTCGACCAGTGTCTGATCGACCTGGTCCGCCGCAACGTCGTGGCCAGCGGCGAAGCGCGCCTGCGCGCCGCCAACAAGGACGCCTTCCCGGCCTGATGCCGGCCAGTTGATTCGGGGGAATAAATGGAACGCGATCAGGCAATGAAATTCATGCACGATCTTCTGCGCCTGATGGCGCAGAAGCGTGGTTCGGACTTGTTCATCACCTCCGGCTTTCCGCCGGCCATCAAGATTGACGGCAAGATCACGCCGGTCTCCAACCAGGTGCTGACGTCGCAGCACACGGCCGAACTTGCCCGTTCGATCATGAACGACCGTCAGGCCGCCGAATTCGAGTCGACGCGCGAATGCAACTTCGCCATCTCGCCGACCGGCATCGGCCGCTTCCGGGTCAATGCGCTGGTTCAGCAGGGGCGCGTCGCCGTTGTCTGCCGGACCATCAACATGACCATCCCTACCCTTGACGACCTCGGCTTGCCGCAAGTGGTCAAGGATCTGGCGATGACCAAGCGCGGCCTGATCATCTTCGTCGGCGGCACCGGTACCGGCAAGACGACCTCGCTGGCGGCGCTGGTCGATTACCGCAACGAGAACAGCTACGGCCACATCATCACGATCGAGGACCCGATCGAATACGTGCATGAGCACAAGAACTGCATCGTCACCCAGCGCGAAGTCGGCGTGGATACCGACGACTGGGGGCCGGCGCTGAAGAACACCCTGCGCCAGGCGCCGGACGTCATCCTGATGGGCGAAATCCGCGACCGCGACACCATGGACTACGCCATCGCCTTCGCCGAGACCGGCCACCTGGCGCTGGCGACGCTGCACGCCAACAGCACCAACCAGGCGATCGACCGGATCATCAACTTCTTCCCCGAAGAGCGCCGTCAGCAACTGCTGATGGACCTGTCGCTGAATGTGCGGGCGATGGTCTCGCAGCGCCTGCTGCCGAAGAAGGACGGCAAAGGCCGGGTCGCCGCGGTCGAGGTGATGCTCAACTCGCCGCTGATTTCCGACCTGATCTTCCGCGGCGAGGTCCAGGAGATCAAGGAAATCATGAAGAAGTCGCGCGAACTCGGCATGCAGACCTTTGACCAGGCCTTGTTCGATCTCTACGACAACGGCAAGATCAGCTACGAGGACGCCCTGCGCAACGCCGACTCGCTGAATGACCTGCGCCTGCAGATCAAGCTGCACGGCAAGGAATCCAAGGACCGCGACCTGACCCAGGGCATCGGGCATCTCGATATCGTTTGAACATCCGGAGATTCATCATGCCTGCCATCGTCCGTCGTCTTGCGTTTGCGTTCGGTTTTTTCCTGTCCACGGGGCTGGTGCATGCAGCCGGCCTAGACGGCATCTCCAATGCCGATGCCGGTGCCGGGGTGCGTCAGGCGCTGGCCAAGGGGGCCGAGTATGCGGTCGGCTCGCTGGGCCAGAAAAATGGTTTTCTGGGCAACAGCAAGGTCAAGATTCCGCTGCCGGGCTATCTGGAAAAAGCCGAGTCCGGGCTGCGCATGTTCGGCATGGGCAAGCAGGCCGATCAACTGGTCGAGACCATGAACCATGCGGCGGAAAATGCCGTGGCTCAGGCCCTGCCCATCCTCTCCGATTCCATCAAGCGGATGACCCTGCAGGATGCCAAGGTCATCCTGACCGGCGGTGACGACAGCGTGACCGAATATTTCCGCCGCTCGTCGAGCGAGCAACTGGCGGTCAAGTTCCTGCCCATCGTCAAGTCGGCGACCAGCAAGCTGCAGCTGGCCGACCAGTACAACAAGTTCGCCGGCAAGGCGGCGAGTTTCGGCCTGGTCGACAAGAAGGACGCCGATATCGACAACTACGTCACGCAGAAGGCCATGGACGGTCTGTTCCTGATGATCGCCGAAGAGGAACGCAAACTGCGCGCCAACCCGGTGGCTGCGGGCAGCGCGATCCTGAAGAAGGTGTTCGGCGCGCTCTAAGTCGCTGTCGCGATTCAAGTTTTCGGCCGGGATGCCGTAGATCGGGTCAGGAGCCCGATCATGAAAACCTCACGCCTGATTTCCACCACGCAGCGCCATTCGCCGGAAGCGGCGGAACGGGCTCTGCTGGCCCAGGCGCACGCAGTCCGCCGGGTCGAGGCGATGGAGGGGGCGAGCAACGACCGCGAACGCTCCCTGCAGCAGGACATGGCCGAGGTCGATCCGCGCAGTGTCGGTCCCTATCAGGGCGTCGAACGGCGTCGCCAGGATGCGGAAAGACTGGCCGGGCAACTGGCTGGCCTGGGTCCGTTGGGCCTGTTGCTGCTGAACATGAACACCCGCGGCAAGCGTCCGGGAAAGATCGACGAGACGGTCTGAGCCGGCACTTGCCGGTGCATGCGGTAAAATGCGCAGCCGCGTCGAAGCTTGCCCGCACGGCACCGCGTCGACACCTTGTCATCCCGTACCAGGAATCCTGGCGCCATGTCCGGCCTCAATCCCCAGCAACGCGAAGCGATCCACTACCTCGACGGTCCCCTGCTTGTCCTTGCCGGCGCCGGTTCGGGCAAGACGCGCGTGATCACGCAGAAGATCGCCTATCTGGTCCAGGACTGCGGCTTCCAGCCGCGCAACATTGCCGCCATCACCTTCACCAACAAGGCGGCGAAGGAAATGCAGGAGCGCGTCGGCAAGCTGATGTCGTCGGGGATCGCCAACGAGCTGCAGATTTCGACCTTTCACTCGCTCGGGGTGCGCATCCTGCGCGAGGAAGCGAAGGCGCTCGGCTACAAGCCGCGCTTTTCCATTTTTGATTCGGCCGACTGCGCCGGCATCATCGGCGATTGTGCCAAGACGGTGGACAAGGCGACGCTGCGCCGGCTGCAGTCGATCATTTCCAACTGGAAAAACGCCTTGATCACGCCCGAGGCCGCCCGTCAGCTCGTCGCCAACGAGCACGAAGCGCTCGCTGCCGCTGCCTACCTGAGCTACGAAGCGACGCTGAAAGCCTACCAGGCGGTCGACTTCGACGACCTGATCGGCCTGCCGGTCAAACTGTTCAGCGAGCATCCGCAGATTGCCGAGAAATGGCAGAACCGACTGCGTTACCTGCTGGTCGATGAATACCAGGACACCAATGCCTGCCAGTACCAGTTGCTCAAGCTGCTGACCGGCGTCCGCGCCCAATTCACCGCGGTCGGCGACGACGACCAGGCGATCTACGGCTGGCGCGGCGCCGACATCGACAACCTGAAGAAACTGCCCAGCGAATTCCCGGCCCTCAAGGTGATCAAGCTCGAGCAGAACTACCGCTCGACCGTCCGTATCCTGAAGGCCGCCAACAACGTCATCTCGCACAACGAGAAACTGTTCGACAAGACCCTGTGGTCGGAACTCGGCCACGGCGACCCGATCTACGTCACCGCCAGCAAGGACAACGAGGCCGAGGCCGAGAGCGTGGTCATGAAGCTGCAGGCCCATCGCTTCGAGCATCGCGGCAAGTTCCGCGACTACGCCATCCTCTACCGCTCGAATCACCAGGCCCGGCTGCTCGAAACGCAACTGCGCAACCAGAAAATTCCCTATCTGCTCTCCGGCGGCCAATCCTTCTTCGACAAGGCCGAGATCAAGGACCTGACCAGCTATCTGCGTCTGCTGGCCAACGAGGACGACGATCCGGCCTTCATCCGCGCGGCGACCACGCCCCGGCGCGGCATCGGCGCGGCCACCCTGCAGGTGCTCGGGCAATATGCCGGCGAGCGGCACGTCTCGCTGTTCCATGCGGCTTTCGAGGAAGGCTTTGCCCACCGCGTGCAGGCCCGGCAACTCGAACCCCTGCTCGAATTCTGCCGCTTCATCAATCGCATGCAGGAGCGGGCAAGCCGCGAGCCGGCGCAGCAGGTGTTGCCTGACCTGCTCAAGGCGATCGATTACGAAACCTATCTCTACGACACCGAAGAGCAGCGCACGGCGCAATCCCGCTGGGCCAATGTCTGCGAATTCGCCGAGTGGATCAACAAGAAGGGCGAGGAAGACGGCAAGACGCTGATCGACCTGGTGCAGAGCATCGCCCTGATCAACATGCTGGAAAAGCAGAACAGCGAGGAGGTCGACGCCGTTCAGCTATCGACGCTGCATGCCGCCAAGGGCCTGGAGTACAAGCATGTTTTCCTGGTTGGCGTCGAGGAAGGCATCCTGCCCCACCGCGAGTCGCTGGACCCGGCCAAGCTGCAGGAGGAGCGGCGGCTGATGTATGTCGGCATCACGCGCGCCCAGCGCTCGCTGCACATCAGCTATTGCGAGAAGCGCAAGCAGGCGCGCGAACTGATTCCCTGCGAGCCGTCGCGTTTCATCGCCGAGATGGGTCAGGAAGACGTGCGTTTTTCCGGCGGCAAGCAGGCGGCGATGCCCGACCGGGCCACCGGCAGCGCCCGGCTCGACGCGATGAAGGCCTTGCTGGCCGCCAAGAAATGAAAAAGGGAGGCTGCAGCCTCCCTTCCTGGAAATTGCTGGTGTTGCGGCTTACTTGACCTTGCTCAGGATGTAATCGACGGCACCCTTGATTTCGTCCTCGGACAGCTTGGCAGCGCCACCCTTCGGCGGCATCGCGCCCTTGCCGTTGATCACGGAAGCGTACAGGGCGGCATTGCCGGCGCCGAGGCGGGCAGTCCAGTCACCCTTGGCGTCGATCTTCGGCGCGCCGGCGGCACCGGAGTTGTGGCAGGCGCCGCAAACGCTGTTGTACACGGTCGGGCCATCCTTCGGCGCGCCGCCTTCTTCTGCCACTTCTGCCTTCGCCAGTTCGAAGCGGGCGACCGGCTGGATGCGCAGTTCGGCCTCGTCGGCGCCGGCGTTGTTGGTGGCGGCGGATTCGAAGGATTTGTTGGTCAGCGGAAAGATGATCGCGATCAGGACTGCGGCGACGATGATGGTCGCCCACATGATGCTTTTGGAAGAATGTTGCTCGGCCATGCTGAAGACCCCGTTTGCAAAAAGGACAAAGCCGAAATTATAACGGTTGGCGTATGATTAAGCGCAAAAAAAACCCCGCCATCGGCGGGGTACAAGTTCTCGAATGGGGGGAATTCGAGAGGAGGGGTTCAATGCCCTTGCAGTTTAGGACTTTGAAGTCCCTGGGTCTGTCGCGCTTTGGTACCGGTTCTGTAACCAATTGTTAGGATTGCGCCATGAATGAACTTGAAGCAATGGCCGGTCGCCTGGGCCGTCTACTGGAGCGCCGGGGGGAGTGCCTGGCGGTGGCCGAGTCGTGTACCGGTGGCTGGGTGGCGCAGACGCTGACGGCGGTAGCCGGTAGTTCCGCCTGGTTCGATCGAGGGTTCGTCAGCTATTCGAACGCCGCCAAGCGCGACATGCTGGGGGTGCCGGAAACGACGCTGGTCCGCCATGGCGCGGTTTCCGAGGCAGTCGCCCGGGCGATGGCCCAGGGGGTGCTGGCCCACAGTCTGGGCGACTGGTCCGTGTCGATCACCGGGATTGCCGGCCCGAGCGGCGGTTCGCCGGAAAAACCGGTGGGCATGGTGTGTTTCGCCTGGGCCGGACGGCAAGCCGGCTGTGTTGCCGCGACCTGTCAATTTGCCGGCGATCGGGCCGCAGTGCGCGAGCAATCGGTGCGCCATGCGCTGGCCGGGCTGATCTCCCTGATCGAAGCTCAGCCGGTCGTGGCGTGAGGGCGGTCAGCCCGGCAGCGGCTCGAACAGAGCGGCCAGATCGTCGTCGCCGAACTTGACGTCGACCTGATGATCCTCGGACAGGATGCCGGCGGCCAGTTCGGCCTTGCGCTCCTGGAGTGCAAGGATCTTTTCCTCGATGCTGCCGCTGACGATCAGCTTGTAGACGAACACCGGCTTGTCCTGGCCGAGGCGGTGGGCGCGGTCGGTGGCCTGATTCTCGACGGCCGGATTCCACCACGGATCGTAATGGATGACGGTGTCGGCGGCGGTCAGGTTGAGGCCGACGCCGCCGGCCTTCAGGCTGATCAGGAAGATCGGAACTTCGCCTTCCTGGAAGCGGCGAATCGGCGTTTCGCGGTCGACGGTGTCGCCGGTCAGCTTGGCGTAGCCCAGGCCGGCGGCGTCGAGTTCCTGTTCGATCAGGGCAAGCATGCTGGTGAATTGCGAGAAGACCAGGATGCGCCGGCCTTCGTCCACCAGTTCGGGGAGCATGGCCATGAGCAGGTCGAGTTTGGCCCGCTCGTTGACCTTGCGTGCCGAGTTGGCCTTGACCAGCCGCGGATCGCAACAGACCTGACGTAGCTTGAGCAGGGCGTCGAGGATGACGATCTGGCTGCGCGCGAAGCCGCGCTGGGCGATCTCGTCGCGAACCTTGGCGTCCATCGCCGCGCGCACCGTTTCGTAGAGGTCGCGCTGTCCACCTTCCAGCTCGACGCTGCGCACGATCACCGTCTTCGGCGGTAATTCCTGGGCAACGTCCTCCTTCTTGCGGCGCAGGATGAAGGGCCGGATGCGGCGGGCCAGCAGGTCGCGGCGGTCGGTGTCCGCCTGCTTCTCGATCGGTGTGCGCCAGTGGCGGGTGAACTGCTTGCTGCTGCCGAGGAAGCCAGGCAGCAGGAAGTCGAACTGGCTCCACAGTTCGCCGAGGTGGTTTTCCAGCGGCGTACCGGTCAGGCACAGGCGGTGGCGCGCATCGATCTTGCGTACCGCTTCGGCGCTGCGGCTCTGGGCGTTCTTGACCGTCTGCGCTTCGTCGAGGATGAGCAGGTGGTAGCTGTGCTGCATCAACTCGTCGGCGTCGCGCCAGAGTAGCGGGTAGGTGGTCAGGACGACGTCGTGGCTGTCGATCTCGGCGAAGCGCTGTTTGCGTTCCGGACCGTGCAGCGAGAGCACGCGCAGGCTGGGCGCGAAACGCGCGGCTTCGCTCTTCCAGTTGAAGATCAGCGAGGTCGGCAGGATCACCAGGGCCGGTCGGTCGAGACGCCCCTGCTCCTTTTCCAGCAGCAGGTGGGCCAGGGTTTGCGCGGTCTTGCCCAGGCCCATGTCGTCGGC
>DKNF01000267.1 GCA_002470165.1 Betaproteobacteria bacterium UBA7395
CGTGCGCGTGCTCGCCCGCGACGTCAGTCTGGCGATTGGCGATACCGGCCCGAGCAGCATCCAGAACTGCCTCGACGGCCGGGTCGAAAGCCTGGCCGCCGACGACCACCCCGGCCTGCTGCTGGTCCGGGTTGCCGTTGGCGACAGCCTGCTGGTCGCCCGACTGACCCGGCGTTCAGCCGATCAACTCGGCATCGTTCCCGGCCTGCCGGTGCGCGTCCAGGTCAAATCCGTCGCCCTGATGGAGTGAGGCGGCGCTAGTCCGCCGGGTTTTCCCGGCGGACGCGCGCCGCCATGATTTCCGGCAGCTTGAACTCGATCCAGTCGGCCAGCCCCTCGACCTTCAGCGCCAGCTCCTCGCCCAGCGGGGTCAGGCTGTACTCGACGTGCGGCGGCACCACCGGATGCGCGATGCGGTCGACGAAGCCGTCGGCTTCCAGCCACTGCAGGGTTTGCGCCAGCATCTTCTCGCTGATGCCGCCAACCTTGCGGCGCAGATCGCTGAAACGCTGCGTGCCATCGCGCAAGGCCACCAGCAGCAGGACGCCCCAGCGGCTGGTGACGTGCTTGAGCACCTCGCGCGACGGACACTGTTCGGCGAAAACGTTGCCGCGCCGCATCAGTTCGGCCAGCGTGGCGGGCGGTTCGGGGGAAATCCGGTCGTTCATTGAACACTTACCTTTTCGTGCGTACTTACTATTCGTAAGTATAAACATTATCCTGCGCTTCCCCATCACGAAATCAAGAAAGGAAGTCCCATGATCGTCGTCACCGGCGCTACCGGCCAACTCGGCCAACTCGTCATCGAGCACCTGCTCAAGCGCGTTCCCGCCAGCGAAATCGCCGCTGCAGTACGCAATCCGGACAAAGCCGGCGCCCTGGCAGCGCGGGGCATTGCCGTGCGTGAGGCCGATTACGACCGACCGGAAACGCTGGCCCGGTGCTTTGCCGCCGGCGACAAGGTGTTGCTGATTTCGTCCAGCGAAATCGGCCGTCGCCTGCCCCAGCACCAGGCGGTCATCGACGCCGCCCGCCGCGTCGATGTCGGCCTGCTCGCCTACACCAGCCTGCTCCACGCCGACACCTCACCGCTACCGATTGCCGCCGAGCACAAGGCGACCGAAGCTGCGCTGAGGGCGTCCGGCCTGCCGGTCACGATCCTGCGCAACGGCTGGTATACCGAAAACTACCTGGCCGGCATCGACGCCATCCTCGCCCACGGCGCCGTGCTCGGTTGCGCCGGCGACGGCCGCATTGCCTCGGCCGCGCGCAACGATTACGCCGAAGCCGCGGCCGTGGTGATGAGCGGCGGCGGTCACGCCGGCAAGACCTACGAACTGGCCGGCGACCGGGCTTACACGCTCGCCGGACTGGCCGCCGAAATCGCCGCCCAGGCGGGCCGGCCGATTGCCTTCCACAACCTGCCGCAAGCCGAATACCGGGGCGTACTGGTCAACGCCGGCCTGCCCGAAGGCCTGGCCGACCTGCTCGCCGAATCGGACACCGGCGCCGCCCAGGGCGGCCTGTACGACGACAGCCGGCAACTGGGCGCGCTGATCGGCCGGCCGACCACCCCGCTGGCCGATTCGGTGCGCAGCGCCTTGGGCAAGGGCTGAGCGGCGACTCCGGGTGCGAAACTTGCATGCGCATGTGATTTCCTGTCTGGTTCACGACACTCATGAAAATCGCCATCGCCACCCGGAATTTCAATGAAGTCAGCGGCCACGCCGGCCAGTGCCGGCAGTGGCTGCTCTATGACCTGTCGCAGCACCGCTCCAGCCAGTTGCTGCCGGCCCCGCGCCTGGTCGATCTGGCCAAGGACGAAGTGCTGCATGTCTTCACCGACGACCGGCCGCACCCGCTGGACGGCATCGACATCGCCGTGGTTGCCAGCGCCGGTGACGGTTTCATCCGTCACATGAGGCTGCGCGGCTGCGAGGTACTGGTCACCGGCGAAACCGACCCGGCAGTGGCCATCACCCGCATCCTGGCTGGCGAAGCGCTGTCCGACCCGCGCTTCGACATCAGCACCTCGCTGTGCAAGTTGCGCGACCTGTTCTCGCGCTTCTGAAACTCAGTCGAGCAATTCGATCTGGCCGCTGACCGTCGTCGTCAGCAGGCTCTCACCGGCATCCAGCGGCGCCGGCATGGCTTCGGCCATCATCGCCTTGGCGGCGCGGAACACCGGCATGGGCATGGCGCCGCCCTGTTGCGAAACCGACAACTGCTTGATCTTCCACTTTTTGCCCAATGCACCGGCAACCACCTCGGCACGACTCTGGAAGGCCTTGATCGCATCGCGCGTCGCTTCGTCCTCGACCTGACGACGGGTTTCCGGCGACGGCATCTGGCTGACCTGAGCCACCGCCAGCCGGCGTTGCTGCAGTTCGCCGAGCAGTTCGGAGACGGCACCCAGGTCGCGCGATTCGATGACCAGCTCGCTGCGCATGCGCCAGCTTTCGATTTTCTGATCGCGACCATAGACCGGGTAGGTCGACTGGTTGCCGGATTTGACCGTCACCCCGGCCTTGCCGCGAATCAGTTGCAGCCCGCCGGCGATCTCCTGATTGACGCGACGCGCCAGATCGGCCGGATTGCTGCCCTGAACCTCGCTATAGACGACCGCGCGGACCTGGTCGTTGACGGCCGGCCGCGCCGCTTCGGCGGCCAGATCGACCGTCGTAGCCGCCTGGACACCGAGCGCCAGCAGCCCGCCGAGGAAAACCACTGCCTTGATTGCCTTCATGAGTCGTTGCTCCAATTATTGACAGGGGAATCTTATCTGCCGCCGGAGGGCGTCGCCACGGGAAATCAGTAAAAATATGTTTCCCCGGGAGAAACTGGATAGCTGATTTTTGCTTGTATCGGACTCCGCCTTTTGTAATACTTTGCCTCCCATGATCAACGTGCTTCAACTCAACCGCGTGCCAAACCAGGAAGATACTCCGGTGGAAGGAGCTCGCCGCGTCATCAACGGCGAAGAGCGTGTCTATTACGACGGTTACTGGATCAAGGCGTACAAGGTGCCTGCGGATACGCTGGAAGCCAAGAAGCGCCTGATCGACGCGCTGACCCGCCGCCTGTTCAACCATACCGAACACGGCCTGAACATTCCCGGCACCCGACTGGCCGAGGCAAGAAGCGCGTTTGAAGCGGAAACCGACCCGGCTCGCCGGCGCGTCAAGGGCGCCATGCTGGCCGGCGCACTGTTCAACCGCGCCGCCGACATCTTCCGCAAGCTGGTCGAACTCCAGGCCTGCGGCATCGAGATCCTCAGCGACAACCCGCTGATGCGCGAATGCGGCCGGTGCCTGCTCGAAGCCATGGAACTCGGTCGCAACGTGCTGCACCGCAGCGGCGAGGAAGGCATCGACGAACTGTGGGGCGAGCCGTTCCGCGCCTTCTCGATTCCGCTGGAAGATTTCTACGAGAGCCGCTACATCAAGATCGGTCAGACGATGCGCGACATCGACCTGATTGCCCGCTGCATGATCACCAACCTGGCTCAGTTGCCGGCGTTCGCCGGCGCCGAGTCGGCCATCGTCGATCTGGCCAATGCCGCCAAGATCAAGACCGAAACGCTGCGTACCGATCCGGACATTTTCGACGTCTGGGCCATCATGGTCACCGCCGGCGAGCGCCTGGACAACCTGACGCCGCTACCGGTAGCCACCGGCAGCGAAACCGTCCACCACGATACGGCGGAAGGCCTGCAACTGTTCCGCCAGGGGCGCGACCTGATTTTCTACATCACCCGCGCGCGCACGCCGATGCCCAAGAGCACCCGCGAATTCATCTCGCGTTGCGAGGCCTACCGGGCGACCGGCCATGCCCCCCTGGCCTTCTTCCGCCAGGACTGAAATCCCGCCTCAGTTGGCCTCGTGCCGGTTGCGACCGGACTCCTTGGCCTTGTAGAGCAGGTCGTCGGCCATGCGGAACACCTGATGCACGGGGCCGCTGGCGGGCGCCATGCAGGTGGCACCGACCGATACCGTCACCTTGCCCCATTCGGCATTCCACTCGTGGCGGATGTTCAATGCGGCAATCGCCTCGACGACGGCAAGCGCGATGCCCACATGCACCCCGGGTGCCGCATCGGGAATGATCAGCGAAAATTCTTCGCCGCCGTAGCGCGCGGCAAACAATCCGGGGGCCATCTGGTCCTGGTTGGCCTGCTCGGCAACCTTTTCGAGGCAGGCGGCAACCGCACACAGACACTCGTCGCCGGCCTGATGGCCGTAGTGATCGTTGAAACTCTTGAAATTGTCGACATCGACCATCAGCAGGCTGAACGGCTTGCCCTGCTGAACGGCCATTTCCCACAGGTGATCGACGCGCATGTCCATCGCCCGTCGGTTGAGCAGGCCGGTCAGACCGTCGCGATTGGCCTGATCCTGCAATTTCCCGTTGGCCAGCGCCAGACGCGAGCGCAGCGCGGCAATCCGGGACATCGCCTTCATCTTGGCCTGGAGCACGCTTTCCGGCGAACTCTTGGAAATGAAGTCATCGCCACCCGCCTCGATGGCGGTCACCAGATTGGTGTCGCTGTCGGTGGCGGTAACGAAGATGATCGGCGTCCAGGCCCAGGGCTCATGCCCTTCCAGCGAGCGGATGCGGGTGGTGGTCTCGAAACCGTTCATGCCCGGCATCTCGATATCCATCAGGATCAGATCGAAACGCTCGGCCTGGAACAGGTCAATGGCCGTTTGACCATTGATGGCATGCTTGACCTCGTGCCCGAAGGATTCGAGGCGAGCGGTCGTGACCATCGCAATGGCGCGCGAATCGTCGACCAGAAGTATTTTCATTACGTGGAAACCCGTTGCGACATTCAGATGACAGGATACCTGTTCAGGCCGGATACGGGTAGCACTAAAGTCGTAATCCGAACCACCGATACCAACAGGCGATCTACAATGCATTACACAGCTTGACAGACAGCAAGCGTCGGCGACAGTAAGATTCAACCAAGACCTACGGAAGAACGTTCATGTCCTCACAAATCATGCTGATCAAAGCCATCCGCAGCGGCAAGCTGGCCGACGTCAAGGCGGCGCTGGATGCCGGCGAACCCGTCGAACTCGACGACGGCAACGGCGAACCGGGCCTGGCCATGGGCATTGCCTGCTTCATGGGTCACGCCGACATCGTCCGCGAACTGGTGCACCGCGGCGCCCAGGTGAATCTGGCGGACAACCGCCTGCCGACCTCGCCGCTGAGCATGGCCATCCGCGGCAAACGAACCGAAGTCGTGCGCACCCTGCTCGAACTTGGCGCCACCCTGCCCGAGGGCATGGAATGCGGCCTGACCGAAAACGAAGTCATGATCGCCTGCTGGAAAGCCCAGCGTGCCGGCCTGAGCGGACGCGAGGAACTGGAACCGGTGGCCCTGCCCGATATCGAGGAAATCGACATGACCGGTTGTGCCGGCACCGACACCCTGGTGCTGGAAGCCGACGCCTTGCGCATGGCCAAGGACATGCGCTGAATCGAACAATCTCCGGGCGCGTCATCTTGCCGTAACACAAACGCAACAAAATGAGCAGCTTGAGGCCTATACTTGAGAAAATGCTTTTGGATTGCTCGCCATGATCAATACTCCGCTTACCCCCAGATTTCCGGCAGAAAACTACCTGAACCGCGAACTCGGCCTGCTCGCCTTCAACCGCCGGGTACTGGCCCAGGCGCAGGATGAGCGGATGCCGCTGCTCGAGCGCCTGCGCTTCCTGTGCATCGTCTCGAGCAACATGGACGAATTCTTCGAAATCCGCGTCTCCGGCCTCAAGGAACAGATCCGGGCGCATACGCCGGTGGTCACCATCGACGGCAAGACGGCGCAGGAAACCTTCCGCCTGGTGTCGGCCGAAGCACACGCCATCGTCACCGAGCAGTACCAGCACCTGAACGACGTCATCCTGCCGGCGCTGGCCGCCGAAGGCATCCGCTTCCTGCGCCGGTCGACCTGGAACGAAGCGCAGCGCGAATGGATTCGCGATTACTTCCTGCGCGAAATGGTGCCGGTGCTGACGCCGATCGGACTCGACCCGTCGCACCCCTTCCCGCGCGTCCTCAACAAGAGCCTCAATTTCGCCGTCGAACTCGAAGGCAAGGACGCCTTCGGCCGCAGCTCGAACATCGCCATCGTCCAGGCACCGCGCGTCCTCCCCCGCGTCATCCAGGTTCCCGAGGAACTGGCCGGCTGCGCCTACGGCTTCGTCTTCCTGTCGTCGATCCTGCACGAGTTCGTCAGTGAGCTGTTCACCGGCATGACCGTGCTCGGCTGCTACCAGTTCCGCGCCACGCGCAATTCCGACCTGTTCGTCGACGAGGAAGAAGTCACCAACCTGCGCACCAAGTTGCAGGGTGAATTGCCGCAACGCCATTTCGGCAACGCGGTGCGCCTGGAAGTGGCAGACAACTGCTCGCCGGCAATCACCGAATTCCTGCTCTCGCAGTTCGGCCTGCAGCAGGTCGACCTCTACCGCGTGCATGGCCCGGTCAACCTGGTGCGGCTGATGCAGGTCCCCGACTGGGTCGACCGCCCGGACATGAAATTCCGCCCCTTCGTTCCCGGCACCCCCAAGGGCCTGCCCAAGGGCGGCAGCATCTTCGACGCCATCCGCCGCAACGACATCCTGCTGCACCACCCCTACCAGTCCTTCGCCCCGGTCATCGAACTGCTCAACCAGGCAGCCAGCGATCCGAGCGTGGTCGCGATCAAGATGACGGTCTATCGCACCGGCACCGATTCGGTGCTGATGCAGTCGCTGCTGCGCGCCGCGCAGAGTGGCAAGGAAGTCACCGTGGTCGTCGAGCTGATGGCTCGTTTCGACGAGGAAGCGAACATCGGCTGGGCGACCAAGCTTGAGGAAGTTGGCGCCCACGTGGTCTATGGCGTGGTCGGCTACAAGGTTCACGCCAAGGCGCTGCTCATCGTCCGCCGCGAAGAAGGCGGCCTCAAGCGCTACGCTCACCTGGGCACCGGCAACTACCACCCGCGTACTGCCCGTCTCTACTCCGACTTTGGTCTGCTCACCGCCAACGAGGAAATCACCCACGACGTTTCCGAGGTATTCAAGCAACTGACCGGCCTGGGCAAGGCACGGACGCTGAAGCATCTTTGGCAGGCACCGTTCACGCTGCAGCAGAACGTCGTCGCCGCCATCGAGGCCGAGGCCGAAGCCGCTCGTGCCGGCCAGAAGGCGCGCATCGTCGCCAAGATGAACTCGCTGGTCGAGCCGGAAGTCATCAATGCGCTCTATGAAGCATCGAAAGCCGGCGTCGAGATCAACCTGATCGTACGCGGCATCTGCATGCTGCGCCCCGGCGTTCCTGGCCTGTCGGAGAACATCCGCGTGCGCTCGATCATCGGCCGCTTCCTCGAACACCACCGGATCATGTATTTCCACGCCGGCGGCAAGGAAAGCGTCTATCTCTCGTCAGCCGACTGGATGGATCGCAACTTCTTCAAGCGCATCGAACTGGGTTTCCCCATCCTCGACCCGAAACTGAAACGCCGCGTCATCACCGAAGGCCTGAAGTTCTATCTGGCAGACAATCAGCAGGGCTGGGACATGAACAGCCAAGGGATTTACCACCGTCGCCGCTCCAGCCGCAGCAAACCACACAACGCCCAGGGCGAACTGATGACGCTGCTCGGCGGCTGAGCGGTCGGCCGCTCAGTTCAGCCAGGCGGTCAGCGCCAGCCCGGCGACGCCGATATTGATGATCAGCAAGGCCAGCGTACGCCGGCGATTGCTTTCGATGCGCGCCACCAGCTGGGCATTCTGTTCGGCCAGCGAGGCGATCACTTCGCTGGCCGTCAGCATCTGCGCGTGCAGGGCGTCGACGCGAGCCTGCAGCTCGGCCACCCGGCCCTCCGGCGAAGCCGCCGGCACCGGGG
>DKNF01000004.1 GCA_002470165.1 Betaproteobacteria bacterium UBA7395
CTTGCTGGCGTGGGCGGAGTCGAGCGCGTAGCGGCCGGCACCGGCGTGGGTGTCGATGATCCAGAAGGGCGCAGGTTTTTCGCCCATGTACTGGGCGATCTGCAGCAGGATCAGGTGTTTGAGTACGTCGGCGTGGTTGCCGGCGTGATAGGCATGGCGGTAACTGAGCATGGCAGGCAGTATACTTCGCCGCCATGCCCATATACGAAAGCATTTTCATCCTCGTCGTCGCGGCCTTGATCTGGTTCTGGCTGGATTCGCTGAAGGCCCGCGAGATCGGTACCCGCGCCGCGCAGGCGGCGTGTGCCGGCGAGGGCCTGCAACTCCTCGACGACACCGTGGTCGGCCGGTTGCGCGGCCTGGCCCGCAACGACGACGGCCACCTGTGCCTGCGCCGCAGTTTCGAGTTCGAATACAGCGATAACGGCGACAACCGCCGACGCGGCAGCGTCATCCTGCTCGGCCACGAAGTCGAGCTGTTGCACCTGCGTCCCAACCTCTACGAGATACCCAAGTCCAATGAAACCCGGCATTGAAGAAATCGAATTCCATGGCATTCCGGCCCTGCGCCTGATCGGTCCGCAAGGCAGCAGCGCCGTCGTCAGCCGGCTCGGCGCCCAGGTCCTGTCGTGGATCACGCCCGACGGCCGCGAGCGCCTCTACCTGTCGCCGCGAGCCGTATTCGATGGCAGCGTTGCCATCCGTGGCGGTATCCCGGTCTGCTTCCCGCAATTTTCCGACCGTGGCGAACTGCCCAAACACGGTTTTGTGCGTACCCGCGAATGGCAGGTCAGCGCCCGCCGCAGCGGCGACGATTACGCCTTGGTCACGTTCGAAACCGGCGACGACGAGACCACCCGCGCGCTGTGGCCGCACGCCTTCCGCCTCGAACTGACGCTGATGATCGAAGCCGACCGCATCGACCTCGAACTGTGCGTGGTCAATACCGGTGCGCGCGAGTTCGAATTCACCGCCGCCCTGCACACCTATCTGCGTGCGATCCAGGTCGAGGATGTCGCCCTTGAAGGCCTGCACGGCCACGATTACCGCGACGCCGCTAACGGCGGCAAGGTCGTCCGCGAGACCGGCACCGAGCTGCTGGTCGAAGCCGAAACCGACCGCGTCTATCGCCAGGTCCGGCGCCCGCAATTGCTGCGCGCCGGCAATCTCAGCCTGGGCATCCAGCAGCAGGGCTTCCCCGATGTCGTCGTCTGGAACCCGTGGGTGGAAAAATGCGCAGCGCTCGCCGACATGCCGGCCGACGGCTGGCGCCACATGCTTTGCGTCGAGGCGGCGGCCGCCGATACGGCGCAACAACTGGCCGCCGGCGACGAGTGGTACGGAAGGCAGACGCTGGTCGCGGTGTAGGTCTTTGTCGTATTGCCGACCGCTTGTGCCTTTGCAGGTCATTGATTTCATGTGATTTGCCGGTGGTCCTGGTCTTGCTTTCCATGATCCATGGAGCTCGATCTGCCATCGGCCAGTGCCGACCCCGCTTTCCGCCGGATTCCACCGCATCTGCTCGACGGTTTCGTCGCGCACGATTTGCCGCGCGGGTGCCTGTTCGCGACCCCGGGCGATCTGCGCAACCAGGTACTGATCATCGAAAGCGGGCGCCTGCGGGTCTATCTGGCCGGTGAAAACCGCGAATTGAGTTTGAGTTTTCTCGAACCCGGCGACATCTACACGACGCATACGCCGACCTATGTCGAAGCCGTCGTGCCGTCGCGGATCTGGCTCATGGAAACGGGGGCTTTTGCCCGCAAGCTGGCCAGCGATCCGTCGGTCACGCCGGTGATGATGCGTGTGCTCGGCCGGCTGCTGGTCAATGCCGTCAACCTGATCGAAGACCTGGCGTTTCGCGAAGTGCCGGCACGCCTGGCGCGTTTCCTGACCGGCATGGCCGAACGGCGCGGGCGACCGCTCGTCGGCGGTATCTGGCTGCTACCGCTCGACCTCGGTACCGAGGATATCGCCAGCCTGCTCGGCTCGACCCGGCAAACGGTGTCGTCGCTGCTCAACCAGTGGGAACGCGAAGGTATCCTGCAACGCCAGGGGCGACGCGTCTTTTACATCTATCAGCTCGATACCTTGCGTCGCCTGGGGGCGCCAATCTGAAAAACTGTCGGCCAGCCGACGGACCCCGTGCGCCTGCCGATTTACAGTGAGGGCGGTTTCACTCACGGAGGCACCCATGGAATCGACCCGGCAAATCCCCAACCAGAAAACGACCGACCGTTACCTCACTTTCGACGGTATCGACTGCGCCGGCAATGCCCGGCGGGTGATGGGCTACATCGCCTGCAACGTGGCGGCGCAGGGTGGCGACCACCGTTTCTGGCATTACTTCATGGCCAAGCGCACACCGAAAAGCGGCCCGGCGCCGGACGATCTATTCCTGGTGCATTCGCACATCAACCAGATTCGCGAGTTCTTCGAGCAATGCGGCGACCGCGAGGCGCTCGAACTCCTGTTGCAGGTCGAGGAAGAGTGCTGCTAAGTCAGCCCAGCCAGCGGCTGGCAAAAGTCTCGGGGCTTTCCGGGCGGCCGAACTGGTAGCCCTGGCCTTCCTGGCAGCCAAGCTGGCGTAGCGCTGCCGCCTGTTCGTCGCTCTCTATCCCTTCGGCGATGGTGCTCATGCCCAGCGTGCGGCCCATGGCGACGATGGTGGCGACGATGGCGTGGTCGTTCGGGTGGTCCTGCATGTTGCGGACGAAGGACTGGTCGATCTTCAGTTTGTCCGCCGGCAGTTGCTTGAGGTAGGCCAGCGACGAGTAGCCGGTGCCGAA
>DKNF01000047.1 GCA_002470165.1 Betaproteobacteria bacterium UBA7395
TCTGACCCCAGGTCGGCCCCTTGGGGCTGTAGAGGCCGACGTTGCTCCACAGTTTGCGTTTCGCGTACTCGCCCTCCAGCACGACGAACTCGCAGGCGAGATAGACCGAGCCGGTGTCGAAGCTCTGGGTGGCGTAACCTCCGGTCCAGCCTTGGCTTGGGTCGTCGTAGCCGCCCGGCTTGATGGTCATGCGCAAGCGGGCGACGGTGCCCTTGGGGATGAGGTCGAAGTCGTGCTGCTGTTCGGCGTCGTTGAAATCGTTCCAGGTGGTCATGGTTTACTCCTGCTCAGCATTCGGTGGTTTGAGGGGCGGCGGCCGGGTGCGTGAAGTCGAGCCGCTCGGGCGCGGGGCGGGCGGGGCCGGCAATCTTCTGCATCAGGCGGCCGAGGTGCGGCTCCTCGATCGCGTCGAGGCGGCCGGAGCGGTCCTTGGCGGGGAAACCCCACGCGTTCAGCGTGTGGCAGACGAAGGCGCGGTAGCTCGAGCCGTCGTCGGCCTTCAGTTCGGCGAGCGTGATCACCTCGTCGACGATGCCGGGCAGTTCGAGGCCGGTCTTGGCGCCGTCGATCTGCAACTGCTGGATGCGGCGGTTGTAGTCGTCGAGCTTTTCCTCGAGGATGCCGACGAACCACACGTTCATGCCGCGCGTGTGCTGCAGGTGGGTGAGCCAGGCGATCATTTCCTGACCCATCAGGCCGTAAGCGCCCCGGCTGTCCGGCTTGCCGGTCTTCTCCGAGTAGGCCTGCGGCTGGCCCTTGCACCACTGCAGACAAAGCCGGCCGGCGACCGTGATCGAATCGACGAACAGGGTCTGGTACTTGGCGAGCTGGGTCGGATCACCGTAGCGGGCGCAGACGGCCTCAAAATGCGCCTGGCTGTACGGCTGGTCGTCGCGCAGCGCCGGGTTCGGTCCGCCGATGAACACGGCGAAGTCGCGGCACTCGGCCCAGGTGCGCGGCCGGATCGTGTCGCCGGCCCAGCCCTCGACGGCCAGATCGCCGGCCTCCAGATCGAAGAACAGGGTGGACGCGACATCGAGCGTCCACAGTTGCGAGGTCTTGCCGATGCCGGCCTTGCCGATCAGCACGCCCTTGACGCCGCGCTTCTCGGCCAGTCGCTGGTCGGCGGTGACGATGGGAAGTGCCATCACGCCACCTCCTTCAACTGCTCGGCGACCGCTGGATTCCACAGGATCTGGTAGCCGCTGTGCCCGTTGCGCGAGTACGGCATGGCCTCGGCCCAGGCTTCACCGGCCTTGGTCAGTTCCCATTCGTCGCGGTCGTTGCGGAACTGGAATCCGCTGGACGCCAGCAACTGGTTCGTGGCCTTGGCCGAGCGGTTCAGCAACTTGCCGAGCTGGGTCGCGTTGAGCGCGCAGACCGGCGCGTTGGCCGACGGCAGCGCGCGGCGCAGCACCTCGGTGCTGATGCCGGTGTTCTCCTGGATGCAGGTCAGCGTTGCCGCCGCCGCGATGCCCGGCTTGACCCCCGGCACTTTCGCCACGGCCTCGCCGATCAGCAGGATCGCCGACACGCGGTCGTGCGTCGGAGCAGGCAAGGCCGCCAGTGCGCCGGGAACGGCGTAGCTGCCCGTCTTGCGGATCGCCGGCAAGACCTCGTGCGTGACCCAGCGCTTGAAGCGCTTGGCCTCTGGCTTGCGGCTGCCCAGCACGAGGCTGTACAAGCCCGGCTCGTTGACGATGGTCATGTCCTGCTCGCCGCCAGGGGTCGGAATTGAATTCCGCCCCTTTTCGTCATCGTCCAGGCGGGCGACGGCCTTGTGGGTATCGGGCAGATGGAGCGCGGCACACACATCGGCCGCGACAAACCAGGGATCGCCCTGTGCATCCGTGGTCACACGGATGGGCAAACCTTCGAAGGCGAATGGGATCAGTTGGGTGTTCATGGTTCAGTCCTCCGAGACCAGGGCCAGCCGGAACGACGGCTTGCCGGAATCCACGGTGCGAGCGGCGGCGAACTGCTGCTGCAAGGCAGGCGGCCAGTTCGTGAAGCGGGATTCGGAGACGGACAGCTTGATGTCGAGGTAGCCCTCGACCTTCTCGCCCGAAGCCACGATACGCTCGGCGATTTCGGCCAGTTGCTGCTGGTTCCAGCTGACCTTCTTGGGCAGCTCGAACTTGATGTGCAGCGGGCCATCGCTGATGTGAGCGGTGCCGAAATCGCGGCCGGATTCACGCAGCGCGGCGCGGGCCTGCTCGCCGTAACACTGCTCCAGCGCGGCATCGAACTTGTTGCGCGCCTTCTTCAGCCAGTCGATGGCCGCATCGAGGTTCTTGTCGATCTCGGCTTTCTGCGCGGGCGGCAGTGCGGCCAGTTGGCTGACGGACATCGCGGCGATGTCGGCGGGGAAGATGGTGAGTTCGTTCATGGTCATCTCCTCACGCCTGCACACGTTCGGACGTCGAGGCATAGACGTGGCGCTTCTCGTAATCGAGCACGCCGTTCTTGCCATCGAGGGGATAGGCCACCTTCTTCGAGAACTTGTTGAAGACCGGGCCCCGGCCGAGGCCGCGCCAGCGCGTCAGTGTCTTGGGGGACATGCCCCAGCGTTGGGCGAGTTCGGCCTCGGAGAGGAAGCGCCGCTCGGATAGCGCCGTGGATTCAGAAGTTGGCGTCGAACTGAAACCGACGCCGGGTTTGCGGTCCGGTGTGCCACCGACGCCGCCTGACAGTGCCAATTCATAGGCCATTGCCGTGCTCCTTTCCCGTTCAGGGATGGGGACGCGACCGGTGGCCAGTCCTGTACTGGCCGTTGACGCCGGTTCACGCCTTCATCGGGGAAGGCGCTACATCCGGCGTAGCAACAGCTACTTTTGGCGTAGCGGAAAAATTTTTTGCGCGGCCCCTCCGCTACCCGAGGGAGGCGATCAAACGACGTTGCTCATTCCAGTCCAAGGGCACCTTGGCCCGCAGGATGGCCTCCAGCGACACCGCCCGGGGCAGCCGTCCTTCGTAGGCGGCCTGGACGATGTCGGGGGCGAGAAGCGCCAGCCGCAGCAGGTCGTTCACCGTGGAGCGGTGGATGCCTTCGCGCTCGGCGATCTCGGTGCCGCTGGTCACCGTCCCGTTGTCGATCAGTTGCTGCCAGTAGATACCGCGCCCCAGTGCCTTGAGCAGCGGGCGATCCTGTTCGGGAGTGAGCACCGGCGTCGCGGTGACGGCGACCGGCTGGCTGACGCCCTCCGGTGCGACGATCACCTTCTTGACGCCCCGTTTCTTGAAATGGAGGGGAACGAAGGTGGTGATGCGCACCCCGCCTCCCTCCAGCGGGTGGCGGCGCTCGTGGGGTTTGCCATCGCTGATCAGCTTCTTGGATGAGCGGTTCATGACAGTGCCTCCAGCTCCAGCATCTCGCCGCCGATGCTGTCAGGACGCAGTTCCCCGGCCAGCTCCCGCCAGCCGGACTCGCGCCAGACGATGTCGACGCCGTCGGAGAGGAGCTGGACACGCTCGATCAGCAGATTGACCAGACGCACTTGCTCGGCGGGGAACAGTTGTTTCCAGACCTCGCCGAGACGGCGCATGGCCAGCACGGTGGTCGGTTCGTCGATCTCCGGGTACTGGCTGCGCACGGTGTTCCAGACTCCCTGAATGCTCTCGGGCGACTGCAGCGCGCCGATCAGCAGGTTCACCACCACTTCCTCGATCTGGTCGGCCGGGATCATGCCGGTGGCGCTGCTGCGGTAGCCGTAGCGGCTGTCGGCCTTGGGGATGTAGTAGCGGTACTTCTTGCCCGAGGGCTTCTTGCTGTAAGTGATGTGGTACTTGCCGCCGTCGGGGCCGTACATCAGCCCGCGCAGCAAGGCATCGGTCTTGTGGCGGGTTTGGGTCTTGCCCATCCGCTCGTAGGCATCCTCGGCCAGGATGCCCTGCACCCGATCCCACAGTTGGCGGGTGATGATCGGCTCGTGCTGCCCGGCAAACACCGTTCCCTTGTGGCGGATCTCGCCGACGTAGATCGGATTGCGCAGCAGCTTGGAGATGTACTTCTTGTCCATCGGCGTGCCGTTGCGCACGCGGCCGTCCTTGAGACGGTTGGGCTTGGTGGTCAGGCCTTCGAGGGCGAGTTCGCGGACGACGTCGGTGATCGAGCGCAGCTCGGTGAAGCGCGTGAAGATCCGCCGGATGATCTCGGCGTCCTTTTCCTCGATGACGAGCTTGCGGTCCTTGATCTCGTAGCCCAGCGGCGTGTAGCCGCCCATCCACAAGCCCTTGCGCTTGCTGGCGGCGATCTTGTCGCGGATGCGCTCGCCCGTGACCTCGCGCTCGAACTGGGCGAAGGACAGCAGGATGTTGAGCATCAGCCGTCCCATCGAGGTCGTGGTGTTGAATTGCTGGGTGACCGACACGAACGACACCTTGTGGCGCTCGAACACCTCCACCAGCTTGGCGAAGTCGGTCAGGCTGCGGGTCAGGCGGTCGATCTTGTAGACCACCACGATGTCGATCTGGTCGGCGACGATGTCGGCCAGCAGGCGCTTCAAGGCCGGGCGTTCCATGTTTCCGCCCGAGTAGCCGCCGTCGTCGTAGTCGTCGCCCACCGGCAGCCAGCCCTCGGCGCGCTGGCTCACGATGTAGGCCTGACCCGCCTCGCGCTGGGCGTCGAGCGAGTTGAACGACTGATCGAGACGCTCGTCCGTGGACACACGGGTGTAGACGGCGCAGCGTTTCTTGGTGACCACCGCTTTCATTTCCCACCCCGCTTGGTCTTGGTGATGCCGAAGAACAGCGGTCCCGACCATTGGGTGCCGGTGATGTGGCGCGCGACGCCAGACAGGCTTTTGAAGCGGCGGCCTTCATATTCGAAGCTGCCGTCGGCCTGCGCGGTCACGCGGTGCTCGCGGTTGTCGAATTCGCGCACCAGCACGGTGCCCGGCACCACCTGGACTTCGACGCCGCGCTGCGTCTTGATCTTCGATTGCGCTTCGCCGATGCGCGCCATCTGCGTCTGCACCTCGAGCTTGGTGCCCAGCGCTTCCTCCTGGATCTTGTAGGCGAGCCGACCTTCGACATAGTTCCGGTTGTGGTGCGGCGGGCGGCGCGGGAAATACTTGTCCCAAAGCGCCCACAACTCGCTCATGGGCAGTTTGGGCAGATTGGCGATCTGCGCCGCCAGGGACGGGCCGGTTGTCGATGCATTCATTGGCAAACTCCTTCTGTAGAGGGGGTTGTATGAACGCGCTCGGCTGCCGGGAAGCCAAGAGAAATCTCGCTGTCGCAGGGGCGGGTGGCATGCAGGCGGGCAATGGCGGCCGCAAGGATGGCTGCGGCCTCGCGCGCCCGGGCGCAGGGCGACATCAATTCGGGGAGTGTTTGTTCGACGGTCATATCGGTACCCAGTGAAATCATCAGACCGTCACGAAGAATATGCCCGAGCGGCGGTCGGAGTATCCCGTTTCAACCGGCATGAGCGGGGGGCGACGCACCTTCGGTCAGCAGCCGGTTCGGAGAGATTTCGCGCCGGGTCGCCTCCATTGACCTGATATTCATCAGGTCATATATTGCACGCGTCGGCCAGGAGCAAAGCCATGAGCAAGCGAAAGACCGAGGGGATTACGGAGCCGCAGGCCAGGACGTTGAGGGCGATCTGTCAGATCCTCGACAGCACAGGCCTGCCGCCCACCGTCAAGGAGCTGGCCGAGGCGCTGGGGATCAGCCACGCCAGCGCTCATGAACAGATCACACAGTTGGTGCGCAAGGGGTATGTGAGGAAGGAAGCAAAGAAGGCACGCAGCATCGTCGTGATCAAGCGCGACGATTGACGGCGATGCACTGATCTCTACGGGGGAAACAGGATGGGGCATGTTCGGCTCGGGGTTCTGCCAAGGACGAAGGAGTGGAAGGAGGTCGTCGGCCTGATCGCCGCCGGCGCCAACGTGTCTCAGATCGCCCAAGCCACCATCGCGGCGGCGGAAAAGGCTTTCTCCTTCGTCATGAAGGATGTCGGCTACACCGAGGCCGTCTGGCTGATGACGCAGATGGCGATTGCCGCCAAGAAGCCCGACATCCTCTTGCATCTCGCCGCGGCGGGCATCCATCTCCCCGCCGATCCCTCGCTCACCGATGTGACCACGGCAATCACCGAGGCGCTGGATCGGCGCGTAGAAGGCAACGGCAAGCGCTCCGATCTCGGCATGCTCGCCAACCGGGCCATCGTCGGTGCCGTCAACGATGTGCTCGCCCCCAAGCTGCATTCGCTGTTCTCTTCCGACCCGGACACGATGCGTGCGGCCTTGGCCGACTTGGGCAAGCCCCGGGAGTTCGGCGAGTTTTCACGGCACTTTTTCGCTCGGCTGGCCAACGAGGGTCTCCAGTATTTCCTGAGCAAGGTCGTCAACACCCAGCTCGGCGAGGGGATGCGTTTTGCCACGATGAATCAGGCCGCCGAATTCAATGCCGCACTGCAAATCCATACCCGGGAAGCCTCGCTCATCGTCGAGCAGTTTTCGAGCGAGTGGTTTTCCAAGCACCGCTTTCACGAGGGCGGCGACATCTCCAGAAAATCGTCGGACGGATTCGCGGGCTACGCGCTGAAGAAGATGAGGGACGAGTTGAAGATGGGAGCGAGTAGCGATGCAAGATAAGCGATACGTACTCTGCGGCAACGCATCCGCCAAAGGCATCAGCGAAGACCCCTCGCGAGATCTGCGGCTGCGGCTCTCTGGCAAGGCCGGGCACGGCAACATCACCCTGCGGATCGAAGACGTCCACACCAAAATGTTTCGTGGTGTGCCGCCGCTGTTCCACGACCTGCTTGAGATCGCCACCTACGTCTACAGCGCCGATCAGGTGGTCAGACGCGGCGCGGACGATGTCGATAGCTTCGGTGACGGCTGGCGGCGCGACCTGCATTTCGTGGTTCCGGTGCGCAATCCCGATTTCTGGAACAGCGCGGAGGTACAGGAGACGCTGTGCTCGACGCTAGGGTTTCTGTCCGACGATCAGTACGAGTTCGACTTCGTCAAACTCGACCAGGATCACCAGTTCCAGGAATACCTCGAGTTCAATGACACCCAGCAGATGTACGGGATGCCGGAGCAGGTGGTCATGTTTTCCGGGGGACTGGATTCCCTGGCCGGTGCCATCGATGAGGTTGTGAACCAGAAGCGGCGCGTGCTCTTGGTCACCCACAAGTCGACCTCCAAGCTCAACAAGCGACACCGCGTACTCGAAGAGATGCTGGCCGCGAAAGCAGGCGACAACGTACCGCACCGCATTACCGTTCGCGTCCACAAGACCAAAGAACTGAACCACGAGTACACCCAGCGCAGCCGGTCGTTCCTGTACGTCTCCATCGGCGCGACGATTGCTCGGATGCTCAATCTCAAGAGCGTCCGCTTTTACGAGAACGGCGTCATCAGCCTGAACCTCCCTGTGTGCGCTCAGGTGGTCGGTGGCCGTGCCACAAGGACAACGCACCCGAGAGTGATGAAAGGCTTCCAAGACCTGCTTTCATTGGTGGCAGGCGAGCCTTTCACCGTCGAGAACCCCTACATCTGGAAAACCAAGGCCGACGTCGTCAAGATCATCACCGACGCGGGCTGCCACGACTTGATCAAGCACTCGATGACCTGCACGCACACTTGGGAGATGACGAATCAGCACACCCATTGCGGCGGCTGCTCGCAGTGCATCGACCGGCGCTTCGCCATTCTCGCCGCCAAGGCCGATCAGCACGACCCGGTGGAGCACTACAAGGTCGACGTCTTCACCCAGAGCCGGGACAAAGGCGAGGACAAGATCATGGCCGCCGCCTACCTGGAGCGAGCCAACCAGGTGAAGAACCTGACGGACGTGACACAGTTCGTCAGCAGCTACCCCGACGTCGGTCGCGTACTCAAGTACCTGAACTACAGCAGCGCCGGTCAGGCTGCGCAGCGGGTATTCGATCTCTACAAGCGGCACGCCGACGAGGTGACGGGAGCGCTCGACGAGCTCGGGCGGCGTTACTTCACCCAGATCCGGGAGCGCTCATTGCCCGGCGACTGTCTGCTGCGAACGGTCTACGAGTCCGCTTCGGTGAACTCGGTACCGGCGGTGATTTCGATGGAGAAGCAGCCGGAGAACTTCTTTCGCAAACGCGGTGCGGTCTGGGAGACGCGATTTCAGGGCCGCAACACCATCTGCCTGCTCAACGTCGACAAGGGCGCGGAGTACATCAACCTCCTGCTGGCGTTTCCGGATCGAGAGATGTCGGTCTATGAGATCGCTGTCGGAAATGCCGTCAATACAATTGAACAGCCTGCCGGCAGCGGCATCGCTCCGGAGGATATTGAAGATGGCTACCAAGTGACCCAGGGTATCCCCTTGGGGGACGCCGGAGACGTCGCGGACAGGCGTGCGCTGAACGAGTGCAAGCAGCAAGCGAGGGAACTGTTCGAGGAAATGGAAGAAGCGCGTGAACGTGGTGACCACGCCCGCATTGAGGAAATCGAGAAGGAGATGGCGGCCCTGGTCAAGTACATCGAGGGCGGCAAGGGCCTTGGCGGGCGACAGCGCAGGGTCGGAGACAAGCGCAAGAACGTCCGTGACGCCTTCCGCAACGCCGTCGACCGCGCCATCAGGCAGATCGAAAAGTACGACAAGCCCTTGGCAGAACACCTGAAGGCCAGCATCAAGTACGGCAACGAGGTGGTCTACCGGCCCGACATGGCAATCACCTGGGAGGTCCGGCCTATCGTGAACGGGTAGCCCGTTCGGGGTCGGGTCGCCAGCGTGCAGGCGGTTTGCCTGACGAACAAGTCGCCGGAAACCCGCGCCAGCGCTGGGGTGGGTGCGAAGTCCTCCTTCGCAGAAACAGAGAATGGGCGGGGACAGAGAACGGAAAACCGCCCGAAACCGGGCCATCCGGGGCGGCGGCGTCCGTCGCAGCAAGGCCGGAAACCGCGCCAACACTGGCATTCCGGGCAGAAAAAAACCCAACCGATAAGGGTTGGGTTTTTGGTTATTGGTGGTCTCGAAGCGACCCGAGCCATTCGCGCCCTGGCCGGCTGGCAGAATATCCCCATTCTGGCCATGACCGCCAACGCCTTCGATGAGGATCGCCTGGCCGCGATGCTTGCCGGCATGAACGATCATGTCGCCAAGCCGGTTGATCCGGACATGCTCTATGCCACCTTGCTCAAATGGTTGCCGGTGACGGGGGGCGCTGTGGAGGCGGGAGCCACCGCGCCAGAAAATCAGGCATCCGAAACCGTCGTCGATGACGATGGCGAGTTGCGGGCAAGACTTGCCGGAATCGCCGATCTCGATCTGGAGACTGGCCTCAGATTGGTGCGTGGGAAGCTGGCCGGCTACCGGAGGGTTCTCGCAATGTGTGTTGCCGATCACGCGACCGATGCGCAGACACTCGCGGAATTGATCGAGAAAAATGATCTGCTCGCCGCCGAGAAAGTTGCCCACAAGCTCAAAGGCGCGGCAGGAAGTATCGGGGCCTTACCCATCCACCAATTGGTGACCGAACTGGATAACGCCCTCAAGCAAGGCGACCGGGCAGCAGCCGAACAGGCCTTGCTGCCTCTGGCCGATCACTTGCCCAGATTTATCGATGCCCTGCGCGAGGCGCTGTCCCCCCGCTGACACTGCATCCGCCAACGGTATTGCCGGCGCAGGGGCGTGAGCTTTCACGGTTGATCAGCCATCTGTCGTCGACCTTGATCATCTCCAGCGTCTTGAAGACCCGGTCGTTGTAGATGTTTGAGCGGTAGGTTTGTTCGAATTCCGCGATTGCGTGATCTTCGCCCTGCATTTTGACCCTCATGGCTTCGATGCCAATCGTGATCGCTTCTCTTGGCAGAATGCGGGCACGTCGCAATTGGTCCCAGTCTTCGCGGGACAGCCCCCCGTCCGGGGTGAAGGTCGGTGCATAGAATGCGGCATAGGCCGAGTAGTTCTTTGCCGACCAGGCTTCCGCCCACGAACGTACGCGGCTTTCGATGTCGCCGACCGGCCCTGACGAGGCTTGCATGACCATGGGCGCCCGCGGTACGGCCACCATCTCCCGCGCCTTGGCATCGAGCGCATCGCGCGACGAGGCTTGCTGGGTGACGGCATCGGTCGGGCACAGCGAAGCCGCATCGACTTCGGCCAGTT
>DKNF01000195.1 GCA_002470165.1 Betaproteobacteria bacterium UBA7395
TCAAGCCGTTCAAGCTCGACGAAGTCCGTGAAGCCCTGTCCGAGGTCGGCATCACCGGCTTGACCGTGACCGAGGTCAAGGGTTTTGGCCGCCAGAAGGGTCATACCGAGTTGTATCGCGGCGCCGAATACGTTGTCGATTTCCTGCCCAAGATCAAGATCGAAATCGTTGTTGCCACCGAACAGGTCGATCCGGCCATCGATGCCATCGTCAAGGCGGCGCGCACCGGCAAGATCGGTGACGGCAAGATCTTTGTCACCTCGGTCGAGCAGGTGGTCCGCATCCGTACCGGCGAAACCAACGAAGCCGCCATCTGACATTGTTCTTTTTTCCCGCTTGCGGCTTATTTACATCAAGCCTGAGCAAACCGTTTGACCGAGTCCGGAAAAGGGGGTAATTTTCCCCACCAGAGGGGCATGCCCCCTCGTCCGTCAGTCAGGTTTCTCCAACGATTCAGTGGCAAGCGGGATTTCATGAGCATCATTCAGGCAGAGAGAAGATGTGGCGGCATGTGCCGTCACGCATCCCCAGTCTTCCCCACACACCCCAGGGTGTGTGACGATGGCAGGATCGGCGTGTCCGATCGTGTCACGTCCCTGAACTAAGGGTCAGCGCATGACGACGCGGCCGGCCTTCCTCGTAGAAACAGGAAGTGCTGCCGCGATCAAGGCAGTTTCCAGGGCAAGACCCCTGTCGGCACAGACCGACCACCCCCCGTTTTCCTTCACTTCCGCAAACGACGCGATTTGCCTCGCGTCGTTTCTTGCTGTCCGGAAGGTTTTTCGGAGAAATAGCCTGTTCACTTGTTTGTCCGTTCAGAGAGAGGGGAAATGATGTCTTCTGCATTGTGGTTGGCGTTGTTATGTGCTTCATTGGCGGTCGTCTACGGCTGGTTGTCCAGTCGTTCCATTCTTGCATTGCCGGCGGGGAACGCGCGCATGCAGGAAATCGCCAAGGCGATCCAGGAAGGGGCTGCGGCCTACCTGAATCGTCAGTACAAGACCATTGCGATGGTCGGCGTGGTGATGGCGGTGCTGATCGCCATCTTCCTGGGCATGGCGACGGCCGTTGGCTTCGTCATCGGTGCGGTGCTGTCCGGTGCTGCCGGCTTCATCGGCATGAACGTTTCCGTGCGGGCCAATGTGCGTACTGCCGAGGCAGCTCGCGGGGGCATTGCGCCGGCACTGGACGTGGCCTTCAAGGGCGGGGCGATCACCGGCATGCTGGTGGTCGGTCTGGGCCTGCTCGGCGTTGCCGGCTATTACGGCGGTCTGCTGGCCTTCGGGCTGAACCAGGACACGGCGCTGCACGCGCTGATCGGCCTGGCTTTCGGCTCCTCGCTGATTTCCATCTTTGCCCGCCTCGGGGGCGGCATCTTCACCAAGGGCGCTGATGTCGGCGCCGACCTGGTCGGCAAGGTCGAGGCCGGCATTCCCGAGGACGATCCGCGCAACCCGGCGGTGATCGCCGACAATGTCGGCGACAACGTTGGCGACTGCGCCGGCATGGCTGCCGACCTGTTCGAGACCTACGTGGTGACCGTGGTCGCCACCATGGTGCTCGGCGCACTCACGCTCAAGGCCTTCCCCGGACTGGGCGACGCGCTGATCCTCTATCCGTTGGCGCTGGGTGCCGTCTCCATCATCGCCTCCATCGTCGGCTGCTACTTCGTCAAGACTTCCGACGGCGGCAAGATCATGGGCGCCCTGTACAAGGGGCTGATCGTGGCCGGTGTGCTGGCGCTGGCCTTCTACTACCCGGTGACCTCGTGGCTGATTGGCGCCGGCGACCCGGCAGCGGGCATCACCACCGGCACCATGTTCACCTGTGCCATCATCGGCCTGGTGCTGACGGCGGCCATGGTGTGGATCACCGAGTACTACACCGGCACCGAGTACGGTCCGGTCAAGCACGTGGCCTCGGCCTGTCAGACCGGGCATGCGACCAACATCATCGCCGGGATCGGCATTTCGATGAAGGCTACGGCGCTGCCGGTGCTTTCCGTGTGCGCCTCGATCTGGGCGGCGTATTCGGTCGGTGGCTTGTACGGCCTGGCGATTGCTGCCACCTCGATGCTGTCGATGGCCGGTATCGTTGTCGCCCTCGACGCCTACGGTCCGATCACCGACAACGCCGGCGGCATTGCCGAAATGGCCGAACTGCCGCCGGAAGTGCGCGCGGTGACCGATCCGCTCGACGCCGTCGGCAACACCACCAAGGCGGTGACCAAGGGCTACGCCATCGGCTCGGCCGGCCTGGCCGCGCTGGTGCTGTTCGCCGACTACACCCACGGCCTTGAAGCGGCTGGACTGACCGGCATCACCTTCGATTTGTCCAACCACATGGTGATCATCGGCCTCTTCATCGGCGGCCTGATTCCCTACCTGTTCGGCGCCATGGCCATGGAAGCGGTCGGCCGTTCGGCCGGTGCCGTGGTCGTCGAAGTCCGGCGCCAGTTCAAGGAAATCCCGGGGATCATGGAAGGCACGGCCAAGCCGGATTACTCACGAGCCGTCGACATGCTGACCGTCGCCGCGATCAAGGAAATGATGATTCCGTCGATCCTGCCGGTCGCCGTGCCGATTGTCGTCGGCCTGCTGCTCGGCCCGCAGGCGCTGGGCGGCCTGCTCGTCGGTACCATTGTGACCGGCCTGTTCGTGGCGATTTCGATGACCACCGGCGGCGGTGCCTGGGACAACGCCAAGAAGTACATCGAGGATGGTCATTACGGCGGCAAGGGCTCGGACGCCCACAAGGCTGCGGTTACCGGCGACACCGTCGGCGATCCCTACAAGGACACGGCCGGCCCCGCGGTCAATCCGCTGATCAAGATCATCAACCTGGTCGCCCTGCTGATCGTGCCCTTGATCGTCTGAGGCCAACCCGGGAGCACCGAATGCGCCCTGCGGGGCGCATTTTTTTCATCCCCTGGGCGCGCGCAGCAGGACCAGCAGGGCGCCTTCGCCGCCGTCCTGGGGTTTGGCCTGACAGTAGGCGAGCACCTCGTTGCGCTGGGCCAGCCAGCCGCGTACCAGCTGGCGCAGGATCGACAGCTTGTGCGGCGAACCATGGCCCTTGCCATGCACGATGCGCACGCAGCGCTTGCCCTGGTGCAGGCAGGTATGCAGGAAGCCGGCAACCAGGTGGCGGGCCTGTTCGCGGTTCAGCCCGTGCAGGTCGACTTCGTCCTGAATCACCCAGCGGCCCCGGCGCAGGTCGCGCAGGATGGTCTGCGCCAGCCCGTCGCGCAGGTAGGCCGGCTCGTCGCCGCCTTCGAGCCGATCCTGGAGTGCGATCGGAGCGTGCAGGCTTTCGCGCAGCACGGCCTGGCGGTCGGCCAGCGATTGCTGGGGAGCCGGCTTTGGCGTCGGCTTGTTCAACTCGGCCAGATTCTTGTCGGGCAAGGGCGCGACGCCGCTCATCGCCAGCATGAAGGCGGCCTGCTCGGGGTCGTCGGGTAGGCGGCGCGGGCGGGTATCGTCCTGCCAGCCGGCGGGCAGGGTATCGTCGCCGGCGATGCGGCGCCTTGGCTGATTGTCGTCGGCCAAGGAGCGGGCGGCAACGATGCGTCGTGACGGCGGTTTGGCCAGGGTCACGCGATTGGCGTCGGGCAGCACTTGGGTGCCGGCTACGGCCTGGCGGAACAAGGCCTGTTCGTCTGCCTCGTTGCCGGAACTGGCCGGCGGTTTGGCCGGTTTGGCCGGCGGCGCAGCGACCGGAGCCGCCGCGCGTTGTCGCCAGACGGCCCGCAGGCCGTCCTTCAGCGAGCCTGGGTCAGGCTTGGTGGCCAAGGTTGTCGAGGTAGCGCTCGGCGTCGAGTGCGGCCATGCAACCGCTGGCGGCCGAGGTGCAGGCCTGCTTGTAGATCTGGTCCTGGACGTCGCCGGCCGCGAACACGCCCGGGATGCTGGTCTGCGTGGCGTTGCCGGTGCGGCCGGCCTGGGTGACGATGTAGCCGTGATCCATCTCAAGCTGGCCGGCGAAGATGTCGGTGTTCGGCTTGTGGCCGATGGCGATGAACACGCCATGCACGTCGACCTGCTTCACTTCGCCGGTCTGCACATGCTTGACGGCCAGGCCGGTGACGCCGGAATCGTCGCCGAGCACTTCGTCGAGCGTGCTGTTCCACAGGATCGTGACCTTGCCTTCCTTCTCCTTCTGGAACAGCTTGTCCTGCATGATCTTCTCGGCCTTGAACTTGTCGCGGCGGTGGATCAGCGTGACATGGCTGGCGATGTTGGCCAGGTAGAGCGCTTCCTCGACCGCCGTGTTGCCGCCGCCGACGACGGCGACCGGCTTGTTGCGGTAGAAGAAACCGTCGCAGGTGGCGCAGGCGGACACGCCTTTGCCCTGGAAGGCCTGTTCGGACGGCAGGCCGAGGTACATGGCGGAAGCGCCGGTGGCGATGATCAGCGCGTCGCAGGTGTAGGTGCCGGCGTCGCCGATCAGCGTGAACGGCTTTTCGGTCAGTTTCGTCGTGTGGATGTGGTCGAAGATGATTTCGGTGTCGAAGCGGGTGGCGTGCTTCTCGAAGCGCTGCATCAGTTCAGGACCCTGGACGCCGTCGGCGTCGGCCGGCCAGTTATCGACTTCGGTGGTGGTCATCAGTTGGCCGCCCTGGGCCATGCCGGTGATCAGCACCGGCTTCAGGTTGGCGCGGGCGGCGTAAACGGCGGCGGTGTAGCCGGCCGGGCCGGAACCGAGAATGATCAGCGGGGTGTGACGTGTGCTCATGTCTTTTTTCTGCCTGAGGATGGGATCGGCGAAAATTATAGCCGGCTAATGGAGGATCGTTTTGTCGAGCTTCGTAACCGATCTATCAAAGCAGTTTATAATTCCATGCTAACTGTATGACGCAAAATGATTTAGCCCGTTTTCGACTAAGCCGGAAGCGGTAGAGGAAAAGCCGATGGCCAAGAGAAACGACCCCAGTCCGATGCCCGACAAGATCGGTAGCCTGCTGCAGGAATCCCGCTGGCTCGGTGTTGGCGCGCTGGCGGTATTCCTGGTGATGGCCCTGTGGGGCTTCCAGCGCAGCGATCCGGGCTGGTCGCACGCGGTCGGCGCGGCCGGCCTGCAGAACCCGGCCGGCCGCGCC
>DKNF01000012.1 GCA_002470165.1 Betaproteobacteria bacterium UBA7395
ACCAGCAGGCCGCTGGTGTCCTTGTCCAGGCGGTGCACGATGCCGGCGCGCGGCACCTCGGCAATGCCCGGCACGTGGTGAAGCAGCGCATTCATCAGGGTGCCGCTCCAGTTGCCGCTGCCAGGATGCACGACCAGTCCGGCCGGCTTGTTGATGACCAGCAGGGTTTCGTCCTCGAAGACGATGTCGAGCGGAATGTCTTCCGGCTGTTCGGTAGTCACCGCATCATCCGGCACAGCAAGCAGCAGACGTTCGCCGCCGAGCACCTTGCGCTTGGGTTCGCTGACGACATCGCCATCGACTTCGACCAGGCCGTCGCGAATCCAGCCCTGCAGACGGTTGCGCGAATGCTGGGGCAGAAGTTCGGCCAGCGCCTGATCGAGCCGCTTCCCGCCGCAGCCGTCAGGAACGGTCAGTTGGAGCGGCTCGCTTGGGCTATAATCGCCCGAGTTTTCATAAGGATCGTTCATGATGCGCAGTTTACCCGCATTCGCCTCGTTCACCGCCGGTCTGAGGTATTTGCTTGCCGTATTGGCCCTCGCCGCACTTGCCGGCTGCAGCACCACGTCGGACTATGACGAAACCGCCGGCTGGTCGGCCGGACGTCTCTATGCGGCCGCCAAGGAGTCGCAGGCCGAGGGCAACTGGGATACGGCAGTGAAGATGCTGGAAAAGCTCGAAGCGCGCTACCCTTACGGTCGTTTCGCCCAGCAGGCGCAGATCGAACTGGCCTATGTGTACTGGAAATCCGGAGAGCCCGGTTCAGCCCTGGCCGCAGCCGACCGCTTCATCAAACTGCACCCGAACCACCCGGCGGTTGATTACGCCTACTACCTCAAGGGTCTGATCAACTTCAACGAAGACCTCGGACTGGTCGGCCACCTGAGCAACCAGGACCTGACCGAACGCGATCCCAAGGCAGCCCGCGAAGCCTTCGAATCCTTCAAGGAACTGGTCGAACGCTTCCCGAAGAGCAAATACGCAGCCGACTCGATCAAGCGCATGAACTATCTGGTCAATGCGCTGGCCTCGCTGGAAGTTCACGTCGCCCGCTATTACATGAAGCGCGGCGCCTACATCGCCGCCGCCAACCGCGCCCAGGTCGCCGTCGAGACCTACCCGCAGGCGCCGGCCATCGAGGAAGCCTTGTACATCCTCTACCTGGCCTACGACAAGCTCGGCATGGAAGACCTGCGCGACGATGCCGACCGTGTGTTGCGCAAGAATTTCCCGGAAAGCCGCTTCTACAGCACCGGGATCGAACGCAAGACGCCCTGGTGGCAACTCTGGTGATCGACTGAAAACCCGCCGCCCGGCGGGTTTTTGTTATCCGCCCTGCTTGATCGCCAGCACCGCCTGGTTGCGCAGGGTACGCAGCAGCGACAACTCCTTGTCCGGGATGACGATACCGCCGGCTTCGTCGCAATCGGCGTAGATCAGTGCCACCGGACTGCCCTTGATGTTCAGCGGCAGTAGCACGAAGGAACGCGCCGGCACCGCCTGCCGATACCAGTCCGGAATGCGCCCGGCAATCTTGGGATCGTCGATGTCGCTGATCAGGATGTCGGCACCCTTGGAGGTTGCGGCATGGAAGATATCCGGGGTGAAACTCAGGGGGAAGCGGAAGTTGCGGGCAATCTCCGCCGCCTCCGGACCAAAGCCGAAGCGGCCCTGCATGGTGCCCGACTTGGCATCGCGGATGCACAACAGCACCCGCTTGAAGCCCATTGCCCGGTACATGGTTTCGAGAATGATGCGCAGGATGTCGTTCAAGCGATAACCGTCGACCAGGGTATTGCTGATGTCCTGGATCCCGGCGGTCAACACCGCCTGGGCGTCGGCCGCGCCATTGCCGGTCACGTCTTCGAGCACCCCGGGGGCGACGGCATCGCGCAGCATGGTGCCGTCGAGCGAATCATCGACCGGCGGTGCCGCCGCCTCATCCACGCTACTGGCAAATTGCTGCATCTGCCGGCCGAACGCCGTTTGCTGGACGTTCAGATGAATGATCCGGGCGAAATCGGAAATTTCCTCGACCGCGCGCCGAATCGTCTGCATGACTTCCGGTTCGTCGAGCGGCACGGCTTCGTTGAAGCGCCCCAGCACTTTCTGCAACTGCTGCTTGCCGGCCTCCTGCTCGCCCTGCCCGATGACATCGCACAACACGCCGGAAAAACCGGCGAGCACGCGCAGGCGCTCCTCGGTCGTCGCCGGCTTGCGCAGATGGCCGGGCGGCAGCCGCCGCATCGAGCCGACGATCACCGGCGGGAAGCCCCACTGGCGGGCGATGGCAATGCCGAGATCCTCGAAGGAAATCCCCAACACCTGCTGTGCCGCCTGATCGTCGCTGCATCCGCGCTGGGCCATGATGCGGCGGATTTCATCGGATTCCTCGGCAAAATAGTATTGCGACAGCAGGCGGCCGAGATTGTGGAACAAGGCGCAGATGAAGGCCTGTTCGAGATCGTGCATGCCGGCCGCGGCACCGATGTCCTTGGCCAGGACACCGGCCAGATTGGCGCGCAGGAACTCTTCCTTCAACTGGTTGGCGTTGCCCTTGTTCTGCAGGTGCTCGAACAGCAGGACGGTGATGGCGATGTTGCGCACGCTCTCGAAGCCGAGCACGACCACCGCCCGCGACACCGTGCTGATGTTGCCGCCGCCGGCCGGCCGGAAGTAGGCCGAATTGACCAGTCGCAACAGCTTGTTGGTCAGCGCGAAGTCCTTGAGGATGGTGTTCGACAGCTTGTTGACGCTTTCCGTCTCGCTGTTGGCAATGCGGTTGATCGCGCTGACCGATTCCGACAAGGCGGGAAAGTCGCTCTTGTGGCGCATCCGGCGCAGCAGGAAATCGATGGTGGCCTGGCGGCCGACCGTATCGACGACCGGCTCATCGTCGGTTTCCGAATATTCGTCGAGGGCGGCGATGAACTGCGCCATTTCCTGATAGCGCAGCCCCGGGTCGCGAGCCAGCGCCTTGGCCAGGATGCTGCCCAGGCGCTCATCGACGGCCACGTCGTCGGGCAGGCGGATATCCTCGCTGAGGATGCGGCGAAACATAGCGGCCAGACTGTCGCCGGAGATTGCCCGGCGGCCCGCCAGCATCTCGTAGAGCACCAGGCCGGCGGAGAATACGTCGGAACGCGCGCTGCATTCCCGGCGCTCGATGTATTCGGGCGCCATGTAGGCCGGGGTGCCGCTCAGTTCGTCCCGGCTGTCGCTGGGCGCATCGACCCGGGCAGCAATGCCGAAGTCCATGACCCGGGGCGTACCGTTTTCGTCGATCAGGATGTTCGAGGGCTTCAGGTCACGGTGAATGATGCCCCGGGCGTGGGCGTGGGCCACCGCATCGAGCACCGGCCGCAGGATGGACAGTGCCTTGAGTACCGGTAGCGCCCCGCCCTGGCGCAGGCGCTCGGCGAGATTCTGGCCGGGCACCAGTTCGAAGACGAGGAAAATGTCCCCGCCCTCCTCGCCAGCTTCGAAAATGGGCACGATATTGGCGTGGCGCAACTGGCTGACCGCCCGCGCCTCGTCGAGCAGCACCTTGTTCTGTGCCGGGTCCGGGTGTGTGAAATGCAGCGTCTTGATCGCGACTTCCCGCTGCAATTGCGGGTCGAAACCGCGATAGACCGTGCTCTGCGCACCCCGCCCCAGTTCGCCGCGAATTTCGAAGCGGCCGATTTTCCGGATCATTATTCGATGTCTTCCGTCCAGGCCAGACGGGGAATCCCGTCTGCCCCGCCCCACACGATGGCGTTCTGTCCGTAATCTTCCGCCAGTGCGAGCGCATCCTCAAGTGCAATATCGGGTACGAAGCAACTTTCCTCGACCGGCCAATCCCCGCTGTCGGCGACGTTTTCGGCGGCATAGGGTTCGTAGTTGCCTTCCAGCAGGTCGCATTCGAGCGCCGACTGACGCTCGGCGTTGCGCCCGTGATCGGCTTTCTCGCCGCCGGGATTGCAGGCGGTGATGATGGCAAAGCCCGTCTCGCCGCGCCCGGCCAGCCATTCGGCCAGCGCCGGGCAAGCTGCATCGATGCGCAGTTCAAAACTCCCGGCCGGCAGGAACACCCGGTAGCTTGTTGCCCGATAGGCGTTTTCCAGTTCAGCGCGTTTCGTCATCGCCCTCTCCCCCGATCAGTTTTTCCGCGTCGTCGGCCGGCAAGGCCTCGACGTCCTTGAGTTTTCTCGACAACTGGCGCGTCCGCGTTTCGGCGCGGACGATGCTGTTGCTCGCCTCCTCCAGCTTCTTGCGGGTGTGCGCCAGCGCCTCGCCGAACTTGCCGAACTCGCCCTTGACCGCCCCGAGCACGGCCCACACCTCGGCCGAGCGCTGCTCGATGGCCAGCGTCCGGAAGCCCATCTGCAGGCTGTTGAGCAGGGCCGCCAGCGTGGTCGGCCCGGCCAGGCTGACCCGGTATTCGCGCTGCAGGAGTTCGGCCAGTCCCGGCCGGCGCAGGGCCTCGGCGTACAGCCCCTCGACCGGCAGGTAGAGCAGCGCGAAATCGGTGGTGTGCGGCGGCGCCACGTATTTGTCGCGGATGCTGCGCGCCTCCAGCTTGAGCCGCGTCTCGATGGCTTTCGCCGCAGCCTCGACGGATTCCGGATCCTGGGCGTCGATCAGGCGCTGGTAATCCTCGATCGGGAACTTGGCATCGACCGGCAGCCAGACGACCTCGGCCTCCGCCCGCCCAGGCAGACGGATGGCGAAATCGACGCGCTCGTTGCTGCCCGGCCGGGTGGCCACGTTGGCCGCATACTGGGCCGGCGTCAGCAACTGTTCGAGCAAGGCCGCCAGCTGGACTTCGCCCCAGGTGCCGCGGGTCTTGACGTTGCTCAGCACGCGCTTGAGATCGCCGACCCCGGCCGCCAGGTTCTGCATTTCGCCCAGACCGCGATGCACCTGCTCCAGCCTTTCGCTGACCAGCTTGAAGGAATCGCCCAGACGCTGCTCCAGCGTCGCATGCAGTTTCTCGTCGACGGTACGGCGCATTTCCTCGAGCTTGCCGGCGTTATCAGCCTGCATGGCGCCGAGACGGCTTTCGACACCGGTACGCAGACGCTCGAAGCGCTCGTCCAGACCAAGCGAGAAACGGTTGAGTTCGCGGGCGAAGGCCTCCAGGCGCTCGGCCTGCAAGGTGCCGAGCTGGCCCATCTGGGTACTGACCGCCTGCCCGAGCAAGCTCGCCGATTGGGCGCGCTCCTCCCGGTCGCGGAAGGATTCCTCGGCGTCTTCGCGCCGGCCGCGCGCCATTTCCTCGCGCAGTTCGCGCTCCAGGCGTGCTAACCCGCGCTCGAGACTGTCGCGCAGTTCGCTCAGCGAGCGGGCATCGTCAGCCGGCCGCGTCGCCCGCCAGAGCAGCACCACCTGCAGCAGGATGACCACCATCACCCCGATCGGCAGGGCCAGCGCCATGGTTTCGCTCATTGACTCACCTCAGCGAAAATTCGACCCGCCCGCCTTGCCCGGACGCCTTGCCCGACTTCGGCGGCACCAGGAATATCTGCCCGGGCGCCACCTTGCCCTGCTCAAGCAACCAGGCCTGGACCTGCTCGGCGCGCACCCGCGCCAGCTGCCCCAGATCGGCGTCGGAGGCCGGCAAATGGGTCAGCAGGAGCTTTTCCATTTCCTCGACCGGCAATTCCTTCTGCAGGCCGATGAAGTTCCTCGGCTTGGGGAATTTCGCCGCCTTGTACACCCGCGCCAGATAAGCCGGATATTCGGCCGGCTCGATGCTGGTGGTTTCCGCATCCTTGCCCTGCTTGCGCAGATCGGCGAGCTTTTCCCGCTGCATCGCCTGCTCGATGGCGAAACGCTTCAGTCCTTCGCGATCGGTTTCCGGGTCGGCGTGGCCGGTGATATCCAGTTTCAGCGCGCTGCGATCGTTGAGCGCCCGCGCCAGCGCCTCCAGCTTCTTGCCGGCCGCTGCATCGATCTGCGTCTGCCCCGGCGCGAACGCCAGGGTCGACAATTCCTCGCCGTCGCCGAACATCGAACCGAGCAGCGCGAACGGCGAGGTCACCGCCTTGACGAACAGGTTGACGATGACCTTGACGATCACCCCGCCGAGCGAAAACTGGGGATCGTCGAGCGAACCGGAGATCGGCAGGTTGATGTCGATTTCGCCGCGATTGTTGCGCAACAGCGCAATTGCCAGGTTCACCGGCAGACTGGTGGCATCGGGGCTGTCCACACGCTCGCCGAGCGTGAGCTGATCGAGGAACAGGCCGTTGCTGGCGGTCAGTTGCTGGTTTTCCAGCTTGTAGGCCAGGTTCAGCGACAGTTTGCCCTTGTCGATCAGGTAACCGGCGTATTTGCCCGAATACGGCGAAAACCCGGTCAGGTCCACATCCTTGACTTCGGCCTTGAGGTCGAGAAAGGACTTGGCCGCCAGCGGATTGAGCTTCGCGCTGATCGATACCGGCGCCGCCCTGCCGTAACTGCCGCGCAGTTCGAGTTCGGCCACCGTGCCATCAACCGACGACAGACCGGTCACCCGGCCGCCGAGTTTGCCGATGTCGACCGTGTAATTCGGGCGGACGAAACGGTCGGAAAAGTTCACCATCCCGTTGTTCAGCGTCACCCTGGCAATGCTCAGGGGCAGCGGCGCCTTCTCCGTTGCCGCTACCGCCGAGGTCTCGGCCTCTGCCACCGGGGCGGCCGGCTGACGGACGATGTCGGCCAGATTCAGGCGACCGGCTTCGTTGAGGATCAGGCGGGAATAGAAATCGCTGAGGGCGATTTCGCGGATGTCGATACGCATCGGGTCAAGCCGGAAGTCGATGCCGCCCAGATGCAGCGACTTCCACTTCAGGAAATCGGCCTTGTTCTCGGAATCGACCAGCAACAGGTTGCCCAGCGTCGCCGATCCCTTGTAGCCGGCCAGCAGGCGCCCCCGTTCCAGGCGCAGGGCGGCGTCGCCTTTGGCGGAAAGCTGTCCGCGCTGCAGCAGGACATTGAGAAACTGTCCCGAATAGCCCTGCAGCGAAGTCAGCGGTATCGCCTGCCCGTCGATCTTCAGATTGCTGGCAAAAGGTTCGGCCTGCAGATCCCCATCGACCGCCAGCTTGCCCTGCTTGTTGACCGTCGCCTGCAGCGACAGCCGGCCCTTTTCGTTGGGCAGGTTGCCCAGGCCTTCGCCACGCAGGCTCAGCCCTTCAATCAGCTGGACGGCGACCGGCTGTACCGAACGGTCTTCGAAGCGCAGCCCGAGATCGTCGACCGCCAAGCTGCCGACACGGGCCAACCAGGGTGCCGATGCCGGCGGCTGCCCGCGCTTGCCGGAGGGCTTCAAGCGCGGCGGCGTCAGCCATTCGATTTCGCCATCGGCGTTGCGCTGAAGCGCGATGCGGGCGCCGGGATTGCTGACTTCGCCGATATCGATGCGCTGTCCGGCCAGGTCGACGCGAACTGCCTTCACGGCCAGGCCGGGCAGTTGCAACTGCTCCCCGAAATCGATTTGCGCGCCGGCCTCGATCACTTCGACAGCACTCAGTTTTTCATCCAGCGGGCCAAGGCGCGCCGAGAAACGGCGGATTTCGCCGTTGACCGGTTTGCTGCCGGACGAATCGCGCCAGCGCAGGGTCGCGTCGTTCAAGGCGAATTCGCCCAGCGACCAGTGCAGCGGGGCGGCCACCGGTGCCGCGGGGGTGCCGGCGGACGGTGCCGTCGACAGGCGTTCGGCCAGCGTCAGCAGGTTCAACTCGCCAAGACGATTGACCGAGAGATCGAGTTCCAGCCCGTCCAGCCCCAGCCGCTGCACGACGAACTGCCGGTTGAACGGATCGATCCGCGACAGTTCAACGGCGAGCGCTTTCCAGGCCAGCAGCGCCTGACCGTCGTCCTGTTGCAACTGCAGGTCGGCCAGACGGGCATTGCCGACGAACACCAGCGAGTTAACCCCCCCCGGCAGTTCCTGGAACACCGCCCGGATTTGCGAATCCAGACGCGCCGCAGCGATTTTCACCGGGAGACCGGCCGGCAGATAGGGCTGCAGCTGGGCCAGGTCGAAGCCGGCCAGGTCGAACCGGAGTTCGCTCTCGCGCCCGTCGGCAAAAGGCGTGGTCTGGCCGTCGAGACGGAAGGACGAACCATTGACGTTGGCCGACAGCATCGGCTGGACCAGAATCTCGGCCTGGTAGGGCAGGCTGGACAGGAAAGGCAGCGACAGGTTGAGGTCGGTCACGACGAACTCGCGCTCGCGCGGACGATCGGCAAAGCGGATGCTGGCGCCGACCAGCTGGATGTTGTTCAGGGAAAAACGGGGCGGCGTCTTGTCCGGTGTTTCGTCCGGTTTCATCCACTGCTCGAGCAGATCGGAAATGTCGTATTGCCCTTCGCCGGTGCGCGCCACCGCAACGCGCAGACCGGCCAGCCGGATTTCGTCGATGACCACCGCCAGTTTGAACAGCGAGGCCGCCGAAAGATTGACGTAAAGCTCGTCGAACGCAGCCTGTTCGTTACCGCCGCGCACCACCGAGAGACCGTTGACGGTGACCGACAGCACCAGCGGATTGATCGCCAGGTCGTCGATCCGGACCTCGCCATTCAGTGCCTTCGCCAGTTGTTTTTCCAGAACCGATTCGAGCACCGGAGGCGCCAGGAAAAACCCGGCGGCCAGCAAAACCGCCAAGCCCCCCAGAACACGCTTCCCCTGGCGGCGACTGCTCGGCCGGCTGGCAAATCCACGTAAGGTTGACAGCTTTGACAACACCGACTGAAGCGCTTTGGACATGGTAATCTTGGCGAAAAATTTGACTCAACAAGTCCGCACAAGCGGACATACAGGCGAACAGCAACAATGAAGTGGATTATCGACGATATCAGGCGTGGTTGGGCGCAATTGCACAAGGCGCAAACGCAGCTGACGATTTTCCTGATCACGCTATTTGGCGGTCTGGTTTACCTGATTGCCGGTTATGCCTTCCGGACCGACAGCATCCTCTCCTACCTGCGGATCACCCGGGGCGGCTGCCGGACCATGGACAACGGCCTGATCATCGCCCTGTTCTCGGGCATGATCTTCTTCTCGCTGACCGCCATCCTGACCATCGGGGAGGTCCAGCGCCTGTTCCAGGCCCGGCAGCGCGGCGCCTGGCTTGAGGCCGGCCGGGCGCTGCGCTGGAGCATTTTCTGGGGTTGCTGCGCCGTCGGAATCTGCATCATTGCCCTGCTATTCTTCAAGGCCAACTGTTACTGACTGCCCATGCGCAAGAACCGGGTTTCCGTCGTCATCGTTGACGACAACGACATGATGCGGACCATCCTGCGCGGCATCCTGCGCGGCGAGGAATACGACGTCGTCGGCGAAGCCCGTAACGGCGCCCTGGCGGTCGAAGTGGTCGAACGCATGAAACCGGACATCGTCTGCATGGATGTGCTGATGCCGGAAAAGAACGGACTTGAGGCGATGATCGAGATCAAGCAGTCGCTGCCGGAGACCGAATTCATCATGATCACCGGCAGTGCCGACCCGGAAACCGTTCAGGATGCGATCATGAACGGCGCCGGCGGCTTCATCGTCAAGCCTTTCAACGCGGCGCGCGTGCTCGACGCCCTGAAGAAGGCCGCCACCCGGGTCCGCCAGCGGCGCTAGAAAACGTTGCGCCAGGCGCGCAAGGCGGCGAACACCGATACCGGCGTATCGTCCGCCGCGCCCTGCGCCCGAGCCGCCGCAATGACCGCCGGCACCTGGCAGCGCAGGAAGGGATTGGTCAGGCGCTCCTCGCCCAGCCGCAAGGGCACGGTCGCCTGACCGGCGGCACGTAGCGCCGCCACCCGCTGCCCCCTGGCCTGCACGTCGGCATTGTCCGGCTCGACCGCAACAGCGAACGGTAGGTTCATCTGCGTGTACTCGTGAGCGCAGTAGATGCGTGTTTCGTCCGGCAAGGCCGCGATGCGGGCCAGCGAGTCGCTCATCTGCGCCGGTGTGCCCTCGAACAGCCGCCCGCAACCGGCACCGAACAAGGTATCGCCGCAGAACAAGGCGCCCGGCGCCAGGTAGGCCAGATGCCCCAGCGTATGTCCGGGAACGGCCAGCACCTCGACCGGAACGCCGAGCACATCGAGGCGTTCGCCGCCGCGCAGGGGGCGGGTCCGCCCTGTGATAGACTCATCGGCCGGTGCAAAGACCTCGCACGGCCGGTGGGCCAGCAATTCGGCAATACCGCCCTGATGGTCGGCGTGATGGTGGGTGATCAGTATGCCGCCGAGTTCCAGGCCGTCGGCCGCCAGTCGTTGCAGCACCGGTGCCGCGTCGCCCGGATCGACGACGAAGGCCTGACGGTCACGGCGGAGCAGCCAGATGTAATTGTCCTTGAAGGCGGGAATGAGCGAGATTTCGAACATGCCGGAACTATCGAACCAGAGCGCCCGGATGTCAAATCGTGAACTGGATGCCTGGCTGGCGTCGCCGCAGGGGCGCTACGTGCTCGACTGGGAAATCCGCCAGATCGACGAGACCGTCCCCGACATCTTCGGTTTCAACGCCCTGCAGATCGGCCTGCCACAGTGCGACCTGCTGCGCGCCAACCGGATGGCGCTGCGCATCCGCATCGGCAGCGGCGAATCGGTCGCCATCGCCTGTTCGCCGGCCGCCCTGCCGATTGCCGGGCAAAGCGTCGATCTGGTGGTACTGCCGCATGTGCTGGAATTCGCCGACGATCCCCACCAGATCCTGCGTGAGGTCGAACGCATCCTGATCCCCGAGGGACAACTGATCATCACCGGCTTCAATCCGCTGTCGCTGTGGGGCCTGAAAAAGCAGGCCAGGCGCGGTAGCGGTTTCCCCTGGAACGGCAGCTACCTGTCGCCGACCCGGCTGAAGGACTGGCTCAAGCTGCTCGGCTTCGAGGTCGACCGCGGCAGTTTCGGCTGCTATGCCCCGCCCTGCGAGCAGCAGAAATGGCTGCAGCGCTGGGGCTTCACCGAAAGCGCCGGCCGCCGCTGGTGGAAATTTTCCGGCGCCGTCTATATGCTGCGCGCCGTCAAGCGGGTGCACGGCATCCGCCTGATCACCCCCAACTGGCGCAAGAAGACCGTACGCGCCAAAGCCCTGCGTCCGGTCGCGCAAAAGGAGCAACATGGCGACTGAAATCGTCGACATCTACACCGACGGCGCCTGCCGCGGGAATCCCGGCCCCGGCGGCTGGGGTGCCATCCTGCGCGCCGGCGGTCACGAGAAGGAACTGTGGGGCGGCGAGCGGCTGACCACCAACAACCGGATGGAGCTGACCGCCGCCATCGAGGCGCTGAACGCGCTGAAGCGGCCGTGCAAGGTCGAGCTGCACACCGACAGCACCTATGTGCGCGACGGCATCACCAAGTGGCTCTACAACTGGAAGCGCAATGCCTGGCGCACCGCCGACAAGAAGCCGGTGAAGAATGCCGAACTGTGGCAGGCGCTGGATGCGGCGCGCACCCGCCACGACGTCACCTGGCACTGGGTCAGGGGCCATGCCGGCCACCCGGAGAACGAGCGGGCGGACGAGCTTGCCCGCCTGGCCATGGCCCCGTTCAAGAAGAAAACGGTTCGGCCCGCTGGGACCTGACCGCCGAGGTCGCGCTGCCCCTCACCTGCCTGCCGGCATCTGCCGGGGTCGAGCCNNCACGACGACAACGAGCGCGCCGACGAACTCGCCCGCAAGGGCATGGCACCGTTCAAGAAAAGATAGGCCGGGAAAGCGCCCCGCGCCGTCAGTCCTCGACGAGCCTGCGCAGCCGGCCGATGGCGTCGTCCCATTGCCGCGAGGCCCGCTCCAGATAGCGGCCGGCCTCGGCCAGTGCGGCC
>DKNF01000008.1 GCA_002470165.1 Betaproteobacteria bacterium UBA7395
GCCCTGGATCTTGATGTGGATCGGCGTGCCGGCGGAAATGAAGATGTCCGACGCCTGCTTTTCCGACATCAACTGGAACAGTTTGTCGAGGATCATGGCAAGACCTTCGCGGAGAGGGGGTTAGGCGCGCAGCAGTTCGTTGATGCTGGTCTTCGAGCGGGTTTGCGCGTCGACCTTCTTGACGATGATGGCGGCGTAGAGGCTGTACTTGCCACCGTCCTTGGGCAGCGAGCCGGAGATCACGACCGAGCCCGGGGGGATCTTGCCGTAAGTGATCTCGCCGGTTTCGCGATCGTAGATCGGGGTGCTCTGGCCGATGTACACGCCCATCGAGATCACCGAGTTCTCGCCAACGATGACGCCTTCGACGACTTCCGAACGGGCGCCGATGAAGCAGTTGTCTTCGATGATCACCGGGCCGGCCTGGATCGGTTCGAGCACGCCGCCGATGCCGACGCCGCCGGAGAGGTGCACGTTCTTGCCGATCTGCGCGCAGGAACCGACGGTAGCCCAGGTGTCGACCATGGTGCCTTCATCGACGTAGGCGCCGATGTTCACGTAGGAGGGCATGAGCACGGCGTTCTTGGCGATGAAGGCGCCCTTGCGCGCGAAGGCGCCCGGCACGACGCGGAAGCCGCCGGCCTTGAACTGTTCTTCGGTCCAGCCCTGGAACTTGGTGTCGACCTTGTCGTAGAAGTTGATGTCGCCGGCCTTCTGGACGCGGTTGTCGCGGGTGCGGAAGGACAGCAGCACGGCCTTCTTGGCCCACTGGTTGACGATCCATTCGCCATTGACCTTCTCGGCGATGCGCAGCTTGCCGGTGTCGAGGTCGGCGATCACCGATTCGATGATCTTGATCGCGTCGGCGGATTGGGTCGTCAGTTCGGTGCGCTTTTCCCAGAGTTCGTCGATGGTGGCTTGCAGCGGATGGCTCATGTGTTTTTCTCTCTCAAAGTTGTTGGGTGAATTCACGGATGCGGCGGCTGGCTTCCAGGCATTCGTCGAGCCCGGCGACCAGTGCGATGCGAATGAAATTGGCGCCCGGATTGACGCCCTGCGATTCGCGGGCGAGGAAGCTGCCGGGCAAGGCCACGACATTATAGTGTTCGAGCAGCCCACGGGCGAACTCGGTATCGGCGACCGGAGTCTTCGCCCACAGGTAGAAGCTGGCGTCGGGCATGCCGGTGCCGAGTACTTCGCCGATCAGCGGCGTGCAGGCGGCAAATTTTTCGCGGTACTGGTCGCGGTTATCGAGCACGTGCGCCTCGTCGTTCCAGGCAACGACCGAGGCTGCCTGGATCGGGGGCGCCATGGCGCAGCCGTGGTAGGTGCGGTAGAGCAGGAATTTCTTCAGGATCTTCGCGTCGCCGGCAACGAAACCGGAACGCATGCCCGGCACGTTGGAGCGCTTTGACAGGCTGGAGAACATCACCAGGCGGTCAAAGCTGCGGCCGAGCAAGTGTGCAGCCTGGAGGCCGCCGATCGGCGGGTTGGCTTCGTCGAAGTAGATTTCCGAGTAACACTCGTCGGAGGCGATGATGAAGCCGTACTTGTCGGACAGTTCGAACAGCGTCTTCCAGTCGGCCAGCGACAGCACCTTGCCGGTCGGGTTGCCCGGCGAGCAGACGTAGAACAGTTGCACGCGCGCCCATTCGGCGTCGGAGAGCTGGCCGTAGTCGAAGGCGAAGCCGTTGTCCGGCAGGTTGTTCAGGAAGCGCGGCTCGGCGCCGGCCAGGTAGGCCGCGCCTTCGTAGATCTGGTAGAACGGGTTGGGGCTGACGACGATGGGCGTGCCACCGGCGCGGGTCGGATCGATGACCGTCTGGGCGAAGGAGAACAGTGCTTCGCGCGAACCGTTGACCGGCAGGATTTCGGTTTCCGGATCGACGGCGATGCCGTAACGACGGTTGCACCAGTCGTGGATTGCGTGCCGTAGCGCCGGAATGCCCTGGGTCGTCGGATAGTTGGCCAGGCCGAGCAGGTTGGCGTGCAGCGCGTCCATGATGAACTGCGGCGTCGCATGTTGCGGCTCGCCGATGGACAGCTTGATTTCCTTGTGTTGCGGGTTGGGAGTGACGCCGGCGAACAGCGCGCGCAGCTTTTCGAAGGGGTAGGGCTGGAGTTGGGCGAGATGGGGATTCACGTTGCAGCAATCAGGCATCGGGTAAAACCGGATTATCGCCGAAAAAGGCGCGGGCTTTGCGTCCGGTTCTCAATAAGGAACACGTTGCGGGCAACAAGCCCAGGTCTGCATGGTCTCGATCGCCCCCGGCAGCGGGCGGTGTTCCATGGGAATGCGGCGTTCGCTGACCGGCAGTTGCAGTTCGTCGTAGAGCCAGTCGTCGCAAAAGCCGATGGCGGCAGCTTCGGCACGGCTGTTGGCGAAGACGATGCGCTCGATGCGCGCCCAGTAGGCAGCGGCCAGACACATCGGGCAGGGTTCGCTGGAGGCGTAGAGGGTACAGCCGGTGAGATGGAAGCGGTCAAGCGCGGCGCTGGCACTGCGGATCGCGGCGACTTCGGCGTGCGCGGTCGGGTCTTTGCTGGCAACGACCCGGTTCCAGGCCTCGGCCACGATCCTGCCTTCAAAGACAATGACAGCGCCAAACGGGCCACCATCGCCTCGTTCGCTGCCCAGGCGGGCAAGTTCGACGGCGCGGGCCAGGAAAATGTCGTCCGGATTCATGGGCAGGCTCCGGTAAGGGCTGTGATCTCGGGGATGCTATCACAAGCCCGGATAGCGAGGCGCACCTAGCCTTTCCGGTATTTGTTTTTGCGTATGGCATGTCACTTGCTCAGTGCAAACATCACCATTGCATGTTGTGGAGTTGGTCCATGTTTTCGATCTCACGTGTTCAGGGAAGTGCCGAGTTTTTTCGCAGCCAGACAGCGCAGCGTATAGCGACGGCCGGGCCGGCGTCGGTGTCGCCAACGAACGCTGCCGACAGCGTAAGCATCTCGTCGGCAGCCCGCGAAGCATTGAAAAGCGAGGCAGCGGCAAAAACGACCGGCATACCGTTGCCGCAGGCGGTCACCGAGTGGTTCACCAAGGATTTCCCCGCGGATGTGATCGATGAGGCCATGAGTCGCCTTGCGGCCAACAAGGCCCAGGGCGCTCTGGGCGGAGAAGGACCCCTGGGATTGCCGCTGTTGCCAGAGAACCAGGCCTTGCTGGACGGCTTTCGCGAGGAAATGCGCAGCTTGTCCGCCGATGGGCATGCCAACATGAACACCGAACAGTCAGCCCGTTTCAATCTACTGATGAATCTGAGCATGCGGGTGCAGATCTTGGGCTGGAAATCGCCGATGAGCGAAGCCGATGTGCAGCGGGAGTTCGATATCAGTAATGCGATGGGCCGCCTTGGCCGTGAAAATCCCGATTTGCTGCCGGTGACCGAGCCCGTGGCAGCGGACGAGACCAAGGCCATCGACCTCAATGCGCAATCGGTATCGCCCGTCTGGCGGGAACGCTGGGCGGCATCCGGTCTGGAAATGCCGGAAGTCATCGTCTCCCCGCAGCGTTCCTGGTGGCTGACGATGGCCACGGCAGCGGGGTTCGACGAAAGCGAATTCATGACGGCGGTGCGCGGTCTCGGTCAGCGTCTGGCCGGGCATGAACTGACCCGGGGCGTCGAAAATCTCATTTCCGAACGTTACGGAGAGAAGTTGGCAGCAGAAGAAGCGGCCGGTTCCTGAAAACGGGGTGGGCGGCAGGCAAGGGCCAGCGCGGCGACGATGCTATCATACGGCCCCCAATGTGGCGGGCATGTCGTCCCGCCTATGACCGCGCATGCGCCTGACCAAACTCAAACTCGCCGGCTTCAAGTCCTTCGTCGATCCGACCACGGTGTCCCTGCCCGGGCAACTGGTCGGTGTCGTCGGGCCGAACGGCTGCGGCAAGTCGAACATCATGGACGCCGTGCGCTGGGTGCTGGGTGAGTCGAAAGCCTCGGAATTGCGTGGCGAGTCGATGATGGACGTGATCTTCAACGGCTCGACCAACAGGAAGCCGGTGTCGCGCGCGTCCGTCGAACTGATCTTCGACAACTCGCTCGGTCGGGCCATGGGCCAGTGGTCGCAGTACGCCGAACTGTCGGTCAAGCGCGTGCTGACCCGGCAGGGGCAGTCGGATTACTTCATCAACAACCTGAAGGTCCGGCGCAAGGACATCACCGATCTTTTCCTCGGCACCGGCCTGGGGCCGCGCGCCTACGCGATCATCGGCCAGGGCATGATCTCGCGCATCATCGAGGCGCGCCCCGACGACCTGCGCGTCTTCCTCGAAGAAGCGGCCGGCGTCACCCGCTACAAGGAGCGGCGCAAGGAAACCCAGGGGCGTCTTGAAGACACCCGCGAGAACCTGCTGCGCGTCGAGGACATTCGCGAGGAACTCGGCCACCAGATCGAACGCCTGGCGTCGCAGGCCGAGGTTGCCCGCCGCTATCACGCGCTCAACGAGCAACTGGTGCAGAAACAGCAACTTTTGTGGCTGTTGAAAAAGCGCGAAGCCGAAGCCGAGCGCCAGCGCCTGGCGCTCGATGTCGAGCGGACGACGACCGAACTCGAAGCGCAGAGCGCCGCGCTGCGCGAAACCGAGGCGCGTGCCGAGGAAACCCGCGAAGCCCATTTCGCTGCCGGTGACGCCCTGCACAACGCGCAGAGCGAGATGTACGCGGCCAATGCCGAAGTCGCGCGGCTGGAAGCGGAAATCCGCCACCGCCGCGAATCGCGCAGCCAGCTTGAAGCCCGGTTGGTGCAACTGGAAGACGAACTGGCGCACTGGACGCAGACGGCCGAGAAGCTCGCCGTCGATCGGGAAAGCTGGGAAGAAACGCAGGAAATCACCCGCTTGCGCGTCGAGGAAGCCGAGGAGCGCCTGCATGCGCAGATGAACCTGGCGCCGCAGGTCGAGGAAGACCATGCGCAGGCGCTGGAAGAATTGCAGCGGTTGAAGACGCGCACGACCAACGGCGAGCAGAAGCTGGAAGTTGAGCAGACCCACAAGGCGCACGCCCAGCGTTCGCTGCAGGCCATCATCCAGCGCCGTGAACGCCTGCGCGACGAGACTTTCGGCGAGGCACCCGACGAATTGGCGCTGGCAGAGAAGGAAGAAGAGCTGGAGTTGCTGCGCGAGGAACTCGCCGGCGATCAGGAGCACCTGCAGCAGTTGCAGGAGGAAATGCCGCAACTGGAGGCCAGACGCAAGACCGTGCAGGGCGAACTGCAGCGCCTGGAGCGCGAGCTGGCGGCCGGGCAGGCACGCCGCGCCGCGCTAGAACAGATGCAGGCGAAAACCGCCGGTAGCGGCAAGTTGCCCGAATGGCTGCAGCGCCACGGCCTGGCCGATGCACCGGCATTGTGGCAGCAGATCCACGTCGAGGCCGGCTGGGAAGAGGCGGTCGAAGCGGTGTTGCGCGAGCGCCTGTCGGCGATTGCCTGCGACGATCCGGCGCGTCTGGCCGAGTGGCTGCATGACCGGCCGGACGGTCGCCTGGCGGTCATGCTGGGCGGTGCAGAAACTGATGCCGTCGCACCGGACAGCCTGCTCGCCCGCGTGCGCTGCGACGATGCA
>DKNF01000275.1 GCA_002470165.1 Betaproteobacteria bacterium UBA7395
ATGCCGCCGAAGCGGCTGCCGATGGTTTCCACCGGCAGGTCGAGGGCGAAGGCGACCAGGGTGCCGACGACGAGCACGGGGAGCGGGCCGGGGGCGCGGCGCAGCAGCGCAAAACGCTGGGCCAGGCGGTTATAGGAGAGCAGGAAGATGAAGCAACTGACCGACAGCACCACGGTCGGCAGATCGACGGTGTGCGCGTGCGCGGCCAGCACCTTGATCCGGGCGAAGAATTCGGCCGGCAGGCTGGCAATCGACAGGCCGAAGAAATCCTTGATCTGGGCCAGGAAGATGACCACGGCGATGCCGTTGGTGAAGCCGATGACGACGGTCAGCGGAATGAAGCGGATCAGCTGGCCCATGCGCGTCAGCCCCATGGCCAGCAGCATGATGCCGGCGAGCATGGTGGCGCCGAGCAGGTTGCCGAAACCGTGGGCGACGACGATGCCGTAGACGATAGGGATGAAGGCGCCGGTCGGGCCACCGATCTGGACACGCGAACCGCCCAGCAGCGAAATGATCAGGCCGGCGACGATGGCCGTCCAGATGCCGGCCGTCGGCGATACGCCGGAAGCGATGGCGAAGGCCATGGCCAGCGGCAAAGCCAGCACGCCGACGGTGATGCCCGAGCCCAGGTCCTTGCCGAACTGGTTGCGATCATAGCCAGGCAGGCAATCCAGCAGCTTGGGGCGGAAGGCGATTTTCATGACGCGCGCTCACGGGGCGAAGCGCTGCATTATATGGTTATCGGATTAATCGTCAATGTTAATCATATGTTAATATATGCGCATCAAATCACAACAAGAGAAAATCATGGAGAAACGCACTGCCCGGCTGACGCTGCTGATCGATCCGCGCAAGAAGGAGTTATTCGAGGAAATCTGCGCCGAGCAGGACCTGACGCCGTCGCAGGTCGTGCGGCGGCTGATTCGCCAGTACATCATCGATAACGCCGGTGAGCGCGAATTGCCCGACTGGTTGCGCCCCGGCGGGCGTAGCGACTAGTCGTCGCGCGGCGGCGCCAGTTGGCCCAGGGTCTGCAGGATGCGGGTCATGGCCCAGGCGATCACCGCCAGCCCACCGGCAGCGCTGGCGAAGGCTTCCGCGTTGGAGGCCGGGAAGTGCTCAAGCAGGGTGCCGGGGCCGCCGGCAAACCAGGCCACGCCCAGCGCCAGGCAGGCGAAACCGAACAGGTCGGCTAACACGTAAGCAAGCAGTCGGGGCAGGAATTTGGATTTGCTGGTCTCGGTCATCGGAAAAAGCCTGAAAAAAGTCTTGTAAATGACTTGACATTGCGTGCACTTGAGCAACGACTTATGCACAGTCTGCCGGCTTGTCGATAGCATCCGCTGCAGGTCGCTGTTGAATTTGTCAAATCGCTGGCGATTGATTGCAATTCGTTTTAAATCAATGGCTTGCGATTGTGCGCAAGTTTTGCGCAGGGTAAGGAAAGTCCTTGTGCAACGGTAGCTTAGCGCTTTGTTCATGGATTGATTCACAGACTTATCCACAGCTTTTGTGGATAGAATCAAAACCCTATTCTGCCGATCGATATTGCCTGGTTTACTTAAAGTAAAGCTTTAACTTGAGGCTGGGATTGTTGCGCTGCAGCAGGCAAGAGGCCGCCGTTGCAGCCTCTTGCCGGTGCCCAAATTACTTCACGCGCATGCCCGGTTGCGCACCGCTGTCGGGCGATAGCAGATAGAGGCCCGGGGTCTTGCCGTCGAGGTCGGAGGCGGCCAGCACCATGCCTTCGGAGAGGCCGAACTTCATCTTGCGCGGCGCCAGGTTGGCGACCATCACGGTCAGCCGGCCGACCAGTTGTGCCGGATCGTAGGCTGCCTTGATGCCGGCGAAGACGTTGCGCGTGTTTTCTTCGCCGATGTCCAGGGTCAGGCGGACCAGTTTGTCGGCGCCGTCCACGTGCTCGGCATTGACGATCTTCGCGATGCGCAGGTCGACCTTCATGAAGTCGTCGATGGTGCACAGGCCGTCGGTGCTGGCCGGGGCTTCCTTCTTTTCGGCTGCCTTGGCGGAGGGCTTGGCCGGCGCTTCGGCGGTGGCCGGGGTCAGCGACTGCTTGTTGGCTTCGATCAGCGCCTCGATCTGCTTGCCGTCGACGCGCGTCATCAGGTGGCTGTAGGCGTTGATCGCGTGGCCGCCGGCGAGCAGTGTGCCGGCGTCGGCCCAGGCCAGCGGCGCCAGGTTCATGAAGGCCTCGACCTTGGCGGCGGTGGCCGGCAGCACCGGCTTCAGGAGTACGGTGAGCAGGCGGAACAGGTTGAGCGCGTTCGAGCAGGCGGCGTGCAGTTCGCTGTCCTTGCCTTCCTGCTTGGCCAGTTCCCAGGGCTTGACGCTGTCGACGTACTGGTTGGCGCCGTCGGTCAGGGCCATGATCTCGCGGATCGCCTTGCTGAATTCGCGCGCTTCGAACAGTTCGGCAACGCGCGGCGCCGCATCGCGGATGGCGCGGATCGCCGGCAGGTTGTCGTCGGCCGGCGCCAGTTGGCCGTTGAAGCGCTTGGCGATGAAGCCGGCGGCGCGGCTGGCGATGTTGACGTACTTGCCGACCAGGTCCGAATTCACGCGGGCGACGAAGTCGTCGAAGCTGAGGTCGATGTCTTCCATTGTGTTCGACAGCTTGGCGGCGAAGTAGTAGCGCAGCCATTCCGGGTTCATGCCGCTGTTTAGGAAGCTCTCGGCGGTAATGAAGGTGCCGCGCGATTTCGACATCTTGGCGCCGTCGACGGTGAGGAAACCGTGCGCGAAGATCTTGGTCGGCGTGCGGTAGCCGGCGTGCTGCAACTCGGCCGGCCAGAACAGCGCGTGGAAGTAGAGGATGTCCTTGCCGATGAAGTGGTAAAGCTCGGTCGTCGAGTCCTTCTTGAAGAACTCGTCGAAATCGAGGCCCTTCTGCGCGCACAGGTTCTTGAACGAGCCCATGTAGCCGATCGGCGCGTCGAGCCAGACGTAGAAGTACTTGCCCGGCGCGTCGGGAATCTCGAAGCCGAAGTAGGGCGCGTCGCGCGAGATGTCCCAGTCGGACAGCTTGTTGTCGCCGGGGGCGCCCAGCCATTCCTGCATCTTGTTGGCGGCTTCCGCCTGGAGCACGCCACTGCTGGTGTATTCGCGCAGGAAGGCTTCGCAGCGCGGGTCGGAGAGCTTGAAGAAATAGTGGTCGGAGTGACGCAGTTCCGGCTTGGCGCCGGAGACGGCCGAGAACGGCTCGATCAGGTCGGTCGGCGCGTAGGCGGCGCCGCAGACTTCGCAGTTGTCGCCGTACTGGTCCTTGGCGTGGCACTTCGGGCACTCGCCCTTGATGAAACGGTCGGGCAGGAACATCTGCTTGACCGGATCGTAGTACTGCTCGATCGAACGCACCTCGATCAGGCCGGCGGCCTTGAGCTTGCCGTAGATGTCATTGGCGCATTCGCGGGTTTCCGGCGAGTGCGTGCTGTAGTAATTGTCGAAACCGACCAGGAAGCCGGCGAAGTCGCGCGAGTGCTCGCCATGGACGCGGGCGATCAGCTGTTCCGGCGTGATTCCCTCTTTTTCGGCGCGGAGCATGATCGGCGTGCCGTGCGTGTCGTCGGCGCAGACGTACCAGCACTCGTTGCCGGACATCTTCTGGAAACGCACCCAGATGTCGGTCTGGATGTATTCGACCAGATGGCCGAGGTGGATGGCGCCGTTGGCGTAGGGCAGGGCGGAGGTGACGAGGATCTTGCGCGACATGGGCGGATTTCGTTGGGCAAAGGCGTAATTCTAACGCGCCCTGGGCAAAACCCCGGTGTGTTGGAAAAGGTACGGGTTTGTATGGGCTGAGTAAAAACCGCCTTATGTCGGTTGATATCGGCGCCCATGCTGGGCAGAATCCTTCTTTCGAGGAGGAAGTATGAACTTTGCCGTTATCGAAGATAGTCGCAGCCAGGCCGAGGTGCTCAAGGCCCTGCTGAAAAGTGAAGGCTACCAGGTCGAGGTTTTTGCCGACGGTAAATCATTTCTGGAGGCGCTGGCTACGCGCAGCTTCGACTTCTACGTCGTCGATTGGGTGTTGCCCGATGTCGGCGGCGACGTCCTGGTCGCCAAGATTCGGGAGCGCCACGGCTGGGATGTGCCGGTCGTCGTGTGCACCGCGCGCACCGAGGAGGAGTTCGCCTCCGATATCCTGCGCATGGGTGCTGACGATTACGTGCCCAAACCGGTGCGCTACATGGAGTTCCTTGCCCGGGTCGATGCCCTGCTGCGCCAGCGTAAATCGCGCATGCCGGAACTGGTGCGTTTCGGCAACATCGAACTCGATGTCGAAGGGCGCCGCATCCGCCTGGCCGGTCAGGAAATCGACCTGACCCAGCGCGAATTCGACCTGGCCGTGGTCTTTCTCAAGAACGTGGGCCGGGTCCTGGCGCGCGAGGAATTGCTCGCCACCGTCTGGGCGCGCGAAGCCGATGTCGATACCCGCACCGTCGATACCCACGCCAGCCGCCTGCGCAAGAAGCTGGGTCTGGCCGGTGAAAGCGGTCTGATGCTGACTTCGGTATACGGCCAGGGCTACCGCCTGGATACGGTTTCGGGCTGACTCCCGGCGCCCGGTTTGCGCTATACTGTACCAATTCAGTCGGGTATTTCCCGTTCCCAGCCAAACCGGAGTCACCATGAGTCTTACCGAAGAGCAGATCAAGCAAATCCTGTCCGCAACGATTGATCCCAATACCGGCAAGAGTTACGTCGCTGGCAAGGCAGTCCGCAATATCCGCATCGCCGGTACCGACGTCAGCCTCGACATCGAGCTCGGCTATCCGGCCGCCACCCGCTTCGACGCCATCCGCCAGCAGGTGATCGCGGCGCTCAAGACGCTGCCCGGCATCGGCAACGTCTCGGTCGGCGTCTCCAGCAAGGTTGTCGCCCATGCCGTGCAACTGGGCGTCAAGCTGTTGCCCGGCGTCAAGAACATCATCGCCGTCGCTTCCGGCAAGGGCGGGGTCGGCAAGAGCACGACGGCGGTCAACCTGGCGCTGGCGCTGGCTCAGGAAGGCGCCAAGGTCGGCCTGCTCGACGCCGACATCTATGGTCCGTCGCAGCCGCAGATGCTCGGCCTGGCCGGCCAGCAGCCGGAATCGGCCGACGGTCAGAGCATGGAGCCGCTGGAGGCCTACGGCGTCCAGGCGATGTCGATCGGTTTCATGATCGACGTCGAAACGCCGATGGTCTGGCGTGGCCCGATGGTCACCCAGGCGCTCGACCAGATGCTCAACCAGACCAAATGGCGCGACGTGGACTACCTGATCGTCGACATGCCGCCGGGTACCGGCGACACCCAGTTGTCGCTGGCGCAGAAGGTGCCGGTGACCGGTGCCGTGGTCGTCACGACGCCGCAGGACATCGCTCTGATCGACGCACGCAAGGGCCTGAAGATGTTCGAGAAGGTGAACATCCCCATCCTCGGCATCGTCGAGAACATGAGCGTGCATGTCTGCTCGAACTGCGGCCATGCCGAGCACATCTTCGGCGAGGGCGGCGGCGAACAGATGTGCAAGGACTACGACGTCGAATTCCTCGGCAGCCTGCCGCTGGAAATGAGCATCCGCCAGATGGCCGACGGCGGCAGGCCGACCGTGGTCGGCGCGCCGGACTCGAAGGCGGCGGAAATCTACCGCGCCATCGCCCGCCGCGTTGCCGTCAAGGTCGCCGAAAAGGCCAAGGACATGTCGTCGAAATTCCCCAACATCGTCGTGCAGAACACCTGATTTTGTCGACATATTGAATGGCAAAGGCGGGTAGAATCCCGCCTTTATTTTTGTCGATCGCAGCAGGAAGAAATGGCCATCAAATCAGACAAGTGGATACGCCGCATGGCGCAGGAACACGGCATGATCGAGCCCTTCGCGCCCGATCTGGTGCGCGAGGTCAATGGCCAGAAGATCGTCTCCTACGGGACTTCCAGCTACGGTTACGACATCCGTTGCGCGCGCGAATTCAAGGTGTTCACCAACATCAATTCGACCGTCGTCGATCCGAAGAACTTCGATCCCAAGTCTTTCGTCGAGATCGAATCCGACGTCTGCATCATCCCGCCGAACTCGTTTGCGCTGGCCCGGACCATGGAGTATTTCCGCATTCCGCGCTCGGTGCTGACCGTCTGTCTCGGCAAGTCGACCTATGCGCGTTGCGGCATCATCGTCAACGTGACCCCGTTCGAGCCGGAATGGGAAGGTCACGTCACTCTCGAATTCTCGAACACGACGCCGCTGCCGGCCAAGATCTACGCGGGCGAAGGCTGCGCCCAGGTGTTGTTCTTCGAGTCCGACGAAATCTGCGAAACCTCGTACAAGGATCGCGGCGGCAAGTATCAGGGGCAGGAAGGCGTCACCCTGCCCAAGATCTGACCGCACGCTGTAACGTAAACCGCTTACTCTACGACCCGCTGCGGCGGGTCGCCGCTTTTGGGGATACACCATGCGCTTCCACTTTCCGGTCATCATCATCGACGAGGACTTCCGTTCCGAGAACGCCTCCGGGCTCGGCATCCGTGCGCTGGCCGACGCCATGCAGCAAGAAGGGCTGGAAGTCCTGGGGGTGACCAGCTACGGTGACCTGACCTCGTTCGCCCAGCAGCAGAGCCGGGCCTCGGCCTTCATCCTGTCGATCGACGACGAGGAACTGGCGCTCGAACCCGAAGAAACGCTGGCCGAACTGCGCGCCTTCGTTTCCGAAATCCGCCACAAGAACGCCGAGATTCCGATCTTCCTGCACGGTGAAACGCGCACCAGCCGCCACATCCCCAACGACATCCTGCGCGAGCTGCATGGCTTCATCCACATGCACGAGGACACGCCGGAGTTCATCGCCCGCAACATCAAGCGCGAGGCCAACGCCTACCTCGACAGCCTGCCGCCGCCGTTCTTCCGCGCGCTGACCCACTACGCTGCCGACGGCTCGTATTCGTGGCACTGTCCGGGCCACTCGGGCGGGGTCGCCTTCCTGAAGTCGCCGGTCGGCCAGATGTTCCACCAGTTCTTCGGCGAGAACATGCTGCGCGCCGACGTCTGCAACGCGGTCGAGGAACTCGGCCAGTTGCTCGACCACACCGGTCCGGTTGCCGCCTCGGAGCGCAATGCGGCACGCATTTTCAACTCGGATCACCTGTATTTCGTCACCAACGGCACCTCGACCTCGAACAAGATCGTCTGGCATTCGACCGTCGCCCCGGGTGACATCGTCGTCGTCGACCGCAACTGCCACAAGTCCATCCTGCATGCGATCATGATGACCGGCGCGATCCCGGTCTTCCTGATGCCGACGCGCAACAACTTCGGCATCATCGGTCCGATCCCGAAGAGCGAGTTTTCCTGGGCGAGCATCCAGGCCAAGATTGCCGCCAATCCGTTCATCACCGACAAGAACGCCAAGCCGCGCGTGCTGACCATCACCCAGTCGACCTACGACGGCGTGCTCTACAACGTCGAAGACATCAAGGCCGAACTCGACGGCAAGATCGACACGCTGCATTTCGACGAAGCCTGGCTGCCGCATGCCGCCTTCCACGACTTCTACGGCGACTACCACGCCATCGGTGCCGACCGGCCGCGCTGCAAGGAATCGATGGTGTTCTCGACGCAATCGACGCACAAGCTGCTGGCCGGCCTCAGCCAAGCGTCGCAGATCCTGGTCCAGGATGCCGAGGAACAGAAGCTCGACCGCGATATCTTCAACGAGGCCTACCTGATGCATACCTCGACCTCGCCGCAGTACTCGATCATCGCTTCGTGCGACGTCGCCGCGGCGATGATGGAGGCGCCGGGCGGCACCGCGCTGGTCGAGGAGTCGATCGGCGAGGCGCTTGATTTCCGCCGCGCCATGCGCAAGGTCGAACAGGAATGGGGTGCCGACTGGTGGTTCAAGGTCTGGGGACCGGACGACCTGTCCGAGGAAGGCATCGAGGAGCGCGAGGCCTGGATGCTCAAGCCGGGCGAACGCTGGCACGGCTTCGGCAACCTGGCCGACGGCTTCAACATGCTCGACCCGATCAAGGCGACGATCATCACCCCGGGGCTCGACGTCGATGGCGATTTTGCCGACGACATCGGTATTCCGGCGGCGATCGTCACCAAGTACCTCGCCGAGCATGGCGTCATCGTCGAGAAGTGCGGCCTGTACAGCTTCTTCATCATGTTCACCATCGGTATCACCAAGGGCCGCTGGAACACGCTGGTGACCGCGCTGCAGCAGTTCAAGGACGATTACGACAAGAACCAGCCGCTGTGGCGCGTGCTGCCGGAATTCGTGCAGAAGAATCCGCGTTACGAGCGCGTCGGTCTGCGCGATCTGTGCGCGGAGATTCACAATGTCTACAAGCAGAACGACGTCGCCCGCCTAACCACCGAGATGTACCTGTCGAACATGGTGCCGGCGATGCGGCCGGCCGACGCCTTCGCCAGGATGGCGCACCGCGAGATCGAGCGCGTCGCCGTCGACAAACTCGAAGGTCGCGTCACCGCCGTGCTACTGACCCCCTATCCGCCGGGTATTCCGCTGCTGATCCCGGGGGAGCGTTTCAACAAGACCATCGTCGATTACCTGCGTTTCGCCCGCGAGTTCAACGCCACCTTCCCCGGTTTCGAGACCGACGTCCATGGCCTGGTCAAGGACAAGGACGGGCGCTATTACGTGGATTGCGTGCGCTGATCAGCGGCGCGTGTAGCTGACGAAGGCAAACCCCGTTTCGCCGCTGGCGGGCGGGGTTTTTTTCTGGCTGACGCGCCACTCGTCGCCGATCACCGGAAACCAGGCATCGGCTTCGGGGTTGAGAGCGACTTCGGTGATTTCCAGGCGGTCGGCCAGCGCCATCGCCTGGGCGTAGATGTCGGCGCCGCCGATGATGAACAGTTTCTCGGCAGATTCGGCCAGGGCGATGCCGGTCGCCAGTGAATTGGCCAGTTCGGCGCCCGGCGCCGAATAGTCGGCCTGCCGGCTGATCACGATGTTGCGCCGTCCGGGCAAAGGGCGGAAACGCGCCGGCAGCGATTCCCAGGTCTTGCGCCCCATCAGCACGGCGTGGCCGGCGGTTAGCGCCTTGAAATGCGTCATGTCCTCCGGGATGCTCCACAGCAACTGGTTGTCCTTGCCGATGGCGCGATTGGCGGCGACGGCGGCGATCAGGATGATTTCGGGCATGTTCAGTTCCGGAATTGGCGCAGGTGGGCAATCAGGCCGCGGGTCGAGGCGTCGAGTCCCTCGTCCTGGCGTTCGCCGCGCAGCGTTGGCGCCAGTCGGCTGGCCAGTTGCTTACCCAGTTCGACGCCCCACTGGTCGAAAGAATTGAGATTCCACAGCACGCCCAGGCAGAACACCTTGTGTTCGTAGAGGGCGATCAGTTGACCGAGGGTGAATGGATTCAGCTCCGGCAGGACGATGGTCGTCGACGGCTGGTTGCCGGGGAAGGTGCGGTAGGGCACCAGCGCCTCGTCGATGCCGGCGGCACGGGCTTCTTCCGCCGTCTGGCCGAAGGCCAGTGCCGACGACTGGGCCAGGCAGTTGGCGAGCAGATTGCTGTGGTGGCCGGGCAGCGGGAAGTCCGAGCGGCCGAGGGCGATGAAGTCGCAGGCGACCAGCTCGCTGCCCTGGTGCAGCAACTGGAAGAAGGAGTGCTGGCCGTTGGTCCCGGGCTCGCCCCAGAGCACCGGGTTGGTCGAGTAATCGACGAACTGGCCGTCGCGGTCGACGCGCTTGCCGTTGCTTTCCATTTCCAGCTGTTGCAGGTGCGTCGGCAGCAGGCGCAGCGAATGACTGTAGGGGAAGATGCCCTGGCTGTGCGCGTCGAGGAAATTGCTGTTCCACAGGCCGAGCAGGGCCAGGGTCAGCGGTAGGTTGTGCTCGGCCGGCGCCGAGAAGAAATGCTCGTCGAGGTCGTGGGCGCCGGCCAGCAGTTGCGCGAAATTGCGGAAGCCGACCGCCAGGGCGACCGGCAGCCCGATCGACGACCACAGCGAGAAACGCCCGCCGACCCAGTCGGCAAACGGGAAAACGTTCTCGGGGGCGATGCCGAAGGCGGCGGTGGCTTCGAGATTGGTCGAGGCGGCGACGAAGTGCCGGGCGACCGCGCTTTCGTCGATCGCGGCATGGAGCAGCCAGTCGCGCGCGGTGCGGGCGTTGGTCAGCGTCTCCAAGGTCGTGAAGGTCTTGCTGGCGACGATGAACAGGGTCGTGCGCGGGTTCAGCCGGACTAGTTCGCTGGCCAGGTCGGCGCTGTCCAGGTTGGCGACGAAATGCACGCGCAGGTCGGGCTGGCGGTAGGCCGCCAGGGCTTGCGCCGCCATCCGCGGACCGAGGTCGGAACCGCCGATGCCGAGATTGACGACGTCGGTGATGCGCTCGCCGGAAAAGCCGCGCCATTGTCCGCCGTGGACGCGATCACAGAAATCTTCCATGCGCTGAAGTGCCGTGCGTACCTCAGCGGGTGCCGCGTCGCCGGCGCGCAAACGGCAATGGCCGACCGCCCGCCGTTCGGTGTGGTTGATCGCCTCGCCGTTGCGCATGCGGGCGATCCAGCCCTGCCAGTCGGCGGTGGCCGCCAGTTCGCGAAGTAACTGCAAGGTCGTGGCATCGACGCGTTGCTTGGAAAAATCGAGCAACAGCCGCCCGTGTTGCAGCGTGAGCTGCTCGAAACGCTGCGGATTGTCGGCAAACAGCTCGCGCAGATGACGCGGGGCGATGGTTGCCGTGTGGCGGGCGAGGGCCTGCCAGGCCGGCGTCTCGGTCAGGCGTCCCATGGTTCAGACGGCAACCGGTGCCGCGATATGCGGGTGCGGATCGTAATTGTCGAGCCGGAAATCCTCGAAGCGGAAGGCGAAGATGTCCTTGATCTCGGGGTTGATCCACATCGTCGGCAGGGCGCGCGGTTCGCGCGACAACTGCAGCCGGGCCTGCTCGAAATGATTGGCGTACAGGTGGGCATCGCCGAAGGTATGCACGAAATCACCCGGCCGGTAGCCGCAGACCTGGGCCAGCATCATCGTCAGCAACGCGTAGGAGGCGATGTTGAACGGCACGCCGAGGAA
>DKNF01000233.1 GCA_002470165.1 Betaproteobacteria bacterium UBA7395
GCGTTCTTGAAGGTCTGCTCGAAAGCCAGGAACTTGAGGATCGACAGGTTGACCGACGGGTGGAAGCGGATGCCGCCCTTGTACGGACCGATGGCCGACGAGTGCTGGATGCGGTAGCCGCGATTGACCTGGACGTCGCCGTGGTCGTCGACCCAGGAAATACGGAACATGACCACCCGCTCCGGCTCGACCAGGCGGTCGAGCAGGCCCTGTTCGGCGTATTTCGGATGCTGCTGGATGAAGGGCCAGAGGCTTTCGATGACTTCATCCACCGCCTGGTGGAACTCGGGTTGCCCGGGGTTTCGTGCGGCAACATGTTGGGTGAAGTCATGGAATGAGGTGTAGCGCACGATCGGGTCTCCCTTGATGTGATTAGTGTCCTGGTTGTTTTTCTGGCTGGATGACCTCAACCACGGTCAGCCGGCGGGTGCTGCCGCCCGGAAAGTCCCACTCGATCTCCTGGCCAACGCCGAGGCCGATCAAGGCGGCGCCGACCGGCGCAAAAACCGAGACCTTGCCGGCAGCGGCTTCAGCTTCTTCCGGGAAGACAATCTCGATTTCGCGGCTGTTGCCGGTCTCGTGTTCGGTGTAGCGCACGCGCGAGCCCATGGTGACGATGTCAGTTTTCATTGAATCGTCTGGGATAACAATGGCGCGCTCAAGCTCCGCGCGCAGATCCGGGGGCGGCTGGATAGCCATCAGGCGGACGAAATCCATCTCGCTGATGATCAGGTTAGTCTGTTGCATTTAATGTGTTTTTTCTGTTTCGTGTGTTTGGCTCAGCCAAGCAAATTAATGGACCAAGGATGTTAGTTGCACTGACTGGTCTTGATAAGTCGGCAAGTTTGAATAAGACTGTTTCCATTAAGGAAACAATGGAAGCGCTGTGCACGACATCAACGACATGCTGCTGTTCGCCCAGGTGGTCAAGGCCCGCAGTTTTTCCGGGGCGGCCTTGCGCCTGGGAATTTCCAAATCCCGGGTGAGCAAGTCGGTGGCCCGGCTGGAAGCGGCGCTCGGCGTCCGCCTGCTGCAGCGCAGTACGCGCCGGCTGAGCCTGACCGAAGTGGGCGAGGCCTATTTCGAGCATTGCGACCGCATCCTCGACGAACTGGCGCGCGCCGACAGCACCATCGGCAGCCTGCACCAGACGCCGCGCGGCAAGCTGCGCTTCAGTGCGCCGGTGGCTTTCAGCACGCTGCACGTGGCGCCGGCGCTGGCCGATTTCATGCTGCAGTACCCGGAGCTGTCGGTGGACATGACGATCAGCGACCGCCTGGTTAATCTGGTCGACGAAGGCTACGACCTGGCCTTGCGTATCGCTCCGGAGCCCGGCGGCAACCTGGTCGCCCGGCGCCTGGCGCCGATCCGGCGGAAGATCTGCGCCAGCCCGGCCTACCTGTCGCGCTGGGGCGTGCCGCAGGTGCCTGCCGATCTGGCCCGGCATAACTGTCTCGACTACACCTATCTGACGACGCAGGGTTTCTGGCACCTGCAGGGGCCGGACGGCGACATTTCGGTGCCGGTGTCAGGTTCGCTGCGCATCAACGACGACGAGGCGCTGTCGCAGGCCGTCCTCGGCGGTCTCGGCCTGGCGCTGCTGCCGACCTTCATCATCGGCAGCGAACTGCAGGCCGGAAGGCTGGTCGAAGTGTTGCCGGGCTATGTGCCGATCGAACGCTTCATCTACGCCGTGCATCTGCCGAATCGCCATCTGCCGCTGAAGGTACGCGCCTTCATCGACTTCCTGCAGCAGCGCTTCGGCGAACAGCCTTACTGGGATCAGCCCGGCGAACGCCTGTGGCTGGGCCTGAGTCGATGACGAGGAAATGCCGATGAAACGTCTGTTGATGGTCGCCGGTCTGGTGGCTTGTCTGGGATTGCCGGCGCAGGCCGAGGTGCTGCGCAGCGAACGCGAGGATTTCCGGGTGCGCGTGCTCAGCGAGGGGCTGGTGCATCCTTGGGCGCTGGCTTTTTTGCCCGACGGTCGCATGCTGGTCAGCGAGCGGCCGGGGCGCCTGCGCTTGCTGGCGGCCGACGGTCGACTCGATCCGCGCCCGGTGGCGGGCGTGCCGGCGGTTGCAGCGAGCGGACAGGGCGGTTTGCTCGACGTCGTGCTGCATCCGGACTTTGCCGCCAACGGCTGGATCTACCTGAGCTACGCCGCGGCCGGCGAGGGCGGGGTCGGTACCGAGGTGGTGCGCGGACGCTGGGTGTCCGATGCCGCCGGTCACCGGCTGGAAGACCTGCGGGTGATTTACCGGCAACGGCCGAAATCGTCCGGCGGGCAGCATTTCGGCTCGCGCCTGGTGTTCGACCGGGACGGCTTCCTGCACATCAGCCAGGGCGATCGCGGCACGATGGCGCGGGCGCAGCAGCTCGACGATCTGGCCGGCAAGCAGGTCCGGCTGCACGACGATGGTCGGGTGCCGGCGGACAATCCCTGGCGGGGAGTGGCCGGCGCGCATCCGGAAATCTTCAGCGTCGGCCACCGCAACGTCCAGGGGGCGGCGCTGCACCCGGTCAGCGGCGCTTTGTGGACCCATGAGCACGGCCCCCAGGGCGGCGACGAGATCAATATCGTGCGCAAAGGACGCAACTACGGCTGGCCGGTGATCACTCACGGGGTGAATTACGTGATCGGCACGAAAATCGGCGTCGGCACGCATCGCGAGGGGTTGGAGCAGCCCCTGTACCAATGGACGCCGTCGATTGCTCCGTCGGGCATGGCCTTCTATGTCGGCGAGCGTTTTCCTGCGTGGCGCGGCAACCTGTTCGTCGGCGCGCTGAAATACCAGATGCTGGTCCGCCTGGAACTCGACGGCGAGCGGGTGGTACATGAAGAGCGCCTGCTGAGCGGGCGCGAAGGTCGGATTCGCGATGTCCGTCAGGGGCCGGACGGCTTGATCTACCTGCTCACCGACGCGCCTGACGGCAAGCTGCTGCGTCTTGAACCGGCGCGCTGAAACTCAGGCGCGGTGGTTCATCAGCGCCTTGAGGCCGTTCACGTTGAGAATGCGGATATGCTTCTGCTGCACCGCGATATAGCCTTCTTCCTGGAATTTCGAGAAGGCGCGCGAGACGGTTTCCAGCTTGAGGCCGAGGTAGCTGCCGATTTCCTCGCGCGTCATGCGCAGGTAGAACTCGGCGTGCGAGAAGCCACGTGCGGTAAAGCGCTGTGACAGGTTGAGCAGGAAGGCGGCCAGGCGCTCTTCGGCGCGCATCGTGCCGAGCAGCATCATCACGCCGTGATCGCGGACGATCTCGCGGCTCATCACCTTGTGGAAGTGGTGTTGCAGGTTGTGGATCTCGCGCGACAGGCTTTCCAGCCGGTTGAACGGGATCGCGCAGATCTCGCTGTCCTCGAGGGCGATGGCGTTGCAGGTATGGTGTTCGGTGCTGATGCCGTCGAGGCCCAGGAGTTCGCCGGCCATCTGGAAGCCGGTCACCTGGTCGCGGCCGTCTTCGAGCAGCACGTCGGTCTTGAAGAAGCCGCTGCGGATCGCGTAGATCGAGTCGAAAGCCTCGCCGGCACGGTACAGGTGATCGCCGCGTTTGATCCGGCGGCGGGTCGAAATGAGGTCGTCGAGACGCTCGAGTTCCTCAAGGCTGAGACCGAAGGGCAGGCACAGTTCGCGCAGGTTGCAGTTGGAGCAGGCCGTCTTGATGACGGTCAGCGTAATTTCCTGATTCAACGGGATTGTGTTGGGCATTGGCAACCTGCGTTGGCTTGATCCATGTCAACCGGAACTGCGATCCATCCCCACATAATCGAGCCTAAACTTGGCGCTATGTTAAATGAATTTCGCAACTGAAAACCTCGTCTTCGATCCACAGATCATTCGCCGTTTTGACGTTAACGGCCCGCGTTATACGTCGTATCCCACCGCAGACCGCTTTGTCGAAGCATTCGACTCGGAGGCTGCAGCGCTCTGGCTCGGCAAGCGCAACATCGGCGGTATCAGCCGGCCGCTGTCATTATACTTCCACATCCCCTTCTGCAACACCATCTGTTATTACTGTGCCTGTAACAAGATCATCACCAAGGATCACGGGCGCAGTGCCAAGTACCTGAAGTACCTGGGCAAGGAACTCGCCCTGCAGAGCGCTTCGCTCGAAGGCCGCGACGGTGAGCACGAGGTCATCCAGCTGCACTGGGGCGGTGGTACACCGACCTTCCTGTCGCACGACGAGATGCGCCAACTGATGGCCGAGACGCGCAAGCACTTCAAGCTGCTCGACGGCGGTGAGTACTCGATCGAGGTCGATCCGCGCAAGGTCGATGCGGCCACCGTGGCCCTGCTCGGCGAGCTCGGTTTCAACCGGATGAGCGTCGGCGTCCAGGATTTCGACGAGAAGGTCCAGGTCGCCGTCAATCGCGTGCAGAGCGAGGAGGAAACCTTCAACGTGATCCGCGCGGCGCGCGCCAGCGGCTTCAAGTCGGTGTCGATCGACCTGATCTACGGCCTGCCGCACCAGAGCGTGATGGGCTTCAACCGGACCCTGGAGCGGGTGCTGGCGATGGACCCGGATCGTCTGTCGATCTACAACTACGCGCACCTGCCGGGTCTGTTCAAGCCGCAGCGGCGGATTGCCGATGCCGACCTGCCGACGCCGGATGCGCGCCTGCAGATCCTGGCGCTGGCGATCAAGAAACTGACCGACGCCGGTTATGTGTTCATCGGCATGGACCACTTCGCCAAGCCCGACGACGAGCTGGCCGTGGCCCAGCGTCAGGGCCGCCTGCACCGCAATTTCCAGGGCTACTCGACCTATGCCGATTGCGACATGCTGTCCTTCGGCATTTCGTCGATCAGCAAGGTCGGGCCGACCTACTACCAGAACGTCAAGACCCTGGACGAATACTACGACCGGCTCGATGCGCCGATGCTGCCGGTGATTCGCGGTATCGAGCTGACCGCCGACGACATCCTGCGCCGTTCCATCATCCAGGCGCTGATGTGTCATTTCGAGCTGTCGATCGAAAGCATCGAGAGCGCGCACCTGATCGATTTCCACAAGTATTTCGCTGCCGAGATCGAGGATTTGCGCGAACTGGAGCGCGGTGGCCTGCTCAAGATCGAGCGCGAATGGATCACCGTGCTGCCGCCGGGGCGCATGCTGGTGCGCGTCATCGCCATGGCCTTCGACCGCTACCTGCGCGCCGACCGGCAGCGGACGCGTTACTCGAAGGTGATCTGACGGTGCCGGCGGAGGGGCGGGCGGGTTAAACTTCCCGCCTGTTTCCTGTCCAGCCCTGTTTCATGCCCGATACCGGTTTTCTTGCCCTGTTTCTCGTCGGCCTGCTCGGCGGCGCACATTGTGTCGGCATGTGCGGCGGTATCGTCGGTGCGCTGGCCATGGGCGGCGCGTCGCGCTGGTCGATGCACCTGGCCTACAACGGTGGCCGCATCCTCTCCTATGCCGCTGCCGGCGCCCTGGCTGGTGCCCTCGGTGCGGCCAGCCTGGGGCTGGAAGGGCAGGTGCCGGCGCGGCTGATCCTCTACCTGTTTGCCAACCTGATGCTGATCGCGCTGGGCTTTTACCTGCTCGGTGCGACCCGGGCGCTGGCGTTTACCGAACGTGCCGGCCAGGCGCTGTGGCGCCGCATTCAGCCGCTGACCCGGCGCTTCCTGCCGGCCACCACCGTCCGTCAGGCCTTTCCGCTGGGCCTGTTGTGGGGTTGGCTGCCTTGCGGGCTGGTATACAGCGCGCTGGCCAGTGCGCTGTCGGCCGGTTCGGCCGGGCGTGGCGCCGCCCTGATGCTGGCCTTCGGGCTGGGGACCCTGCCCAACCTGTTGCTCGCCGGCATCCTTTTTTCGCGGCTCAACGAATTTGTCCGCCGGCCCGTGGTCCGTATCTTGTCCGGCCTGCTGATTCTCGGCTTCGGGATTTACGGCCTGTACGCTTTGCCCTACCTGATGGAGAACGTCTGAGGTGACTGACAAGACCCCGCCTGACAGTGCGGAACAGGTGATCGAATTCGCCATTGGCGGCATGACCTGTGCCGCCTGTTCCACGCGCCTGGAAAAGGTGCTCAACCGCCAGGCCGGCATGCAGGCCAACGTCAATCTGGCCGCCGAGCGGGCGCGTGTACGCCTGAGCGGGGTCGGGCCGGATGCGGTGATCGCGGCGGTGGCCAAGGCTGGCTTTTCTGCGACCCTGGTCGATGCCGGAACCCGCGAGCGGGAAAAGCAGGAGAAGGAACGGGTCTATCGGCAGGAGGTCCGCCGTTTCTGGATCGCCGTCGCGCTGACCTTGCCGCTGGTTGGTCAGATGATCTTCATGTTCGGCGAGGGCGGGCACGAGAACGAGTTGCCGCGCTGGCTGCAACTGCTGCTGGCGACGCCGGTCCAGTTCTGGATCGGCTGGCGTTTCTACGACGGCGCGGCCAAGGCCTTGCGCGGCGGCGGTGCCAACATGGATGTGCTGGTTGCGCTCGGCACCAGCATGGCCTGGGGCTTCTCGGCCGTGGTCACGGTGTTCGGCCTGCACGATCAGCATGTGTATTTCGAGGCCGGGGCGGCGGTGATCACCCTGGTCCTGCTCGGCAAATTGCTTGAGGCCAGGGCCAAGGCGCGCACCTCGGAAGCGATCGAGTCGCTGATCCGCCTGCGCCCGAAAACCGCCCGCGTCGAGCGCGACGGGCAGTGGCTGGAACTGCCCGTCGATGCGCTGATGCCGGGCGACATCTTCCTGGTACGTCCGGGCGAGAGCGTGCCGGTGGACGGCGAGGTCATCGACGGCGAGTCCAGCGTCGATGAGGCGATGCTGACCGGCGAGAGCATGCCGGTGGGCAAAGCTGCCGGCGACCGCGTGTTTGCGGCGACGGCCAACGGCCAGGGGGCCTTGCGCTGCCGGGCCACCGGCGTCGGCGAACAGACCCTGCTGGCCGGCATCATCCGCCTGGTCGGCGAGGCGCAGGGTTCGAAGGCGCCGGTGCAGCGCCTGGCCGACCGCATTTCCGGGATATTCGTGCCGGTGGTCTGCTT
>DKNF01000194.1 GCA_002470165.1 Betaproteobacteria bacterium UBA7395
GGCCCGCATCGACCTGCCGGCCGGTTGCGACTACCAGTTGCTGCAAGCCGACCTGACGCACGGCGGCGGCATCGAGAGCACGGTCCAGGCCGCCCGCAGCTTCGGCGCCAACATCCTAATCAACAACGCCGGCGTCGCCAGCTTCGGCCTGCTCGCCGAGCAGGACTGGAACGACGTCGAACGCATCCTGGCGACCAATCTCGGCGCACCGATCCGCCTGACCCAGGCCCTGCTGCCCTGGCTGACGCAGCAACCGGAGGCGGCGGTGGTCAATATCGGCTCGACCTTCGGCAGCGTGCCCTTCGCCGGCTTCACCGCCTACTCGGCGGCGAAGGCCGGGCTGCGAGGCTTTTCCCAGGCCCTGCGGCGCGAACTTGCCGACAGCCGGGTGCGCGTCATCCACGTCGCGCCGCGCGCCATCGACACGCCAATCAATCCGCCGGCGGTGCGCGCGCTGAACCGTGCCCTGGGCAGCGCCACCGACAGCCCGGAACAGGTCGCCCGGCACATCGTCGCCATGCTCGCCAACGATGTCGCCGAAGGCCACATCGGCTTCCCGGAGCGCTTTTTCGCCTGGCTCAACGGTTTCGCGCCCGGCCTCGTCGACCGGGGCATCCGCGGCAAGCTCGCCATCATCAAACAACACGCCACCAAGGCGTGAATCACACCCAGACTCGCACCCAAGGAGCCATCATGTCCCGCTTGAAATCCCTGCTTTTCGCCCTCGGCGTCGGTTTTTCGACGCTGCTCCAGGCCGCCCCCGGCGACGACCTGATCCGACCGATCCAGGACCGCTGGGCAGAAATCAAGTACCGCCAGCCGGAAGACCGGCAAGCCGACCTCTATCGCGAACTCGCCGTTCAGGCCAGGCAGGTCGCCAAGGCCAATCCGAATCTTGCCGCCGCACTGATCTGGGAAGCCATCGTCGTCTCCAGCGAAGCCGGTGTCCGTGGCGGCCTCGGCGGCCTGTCGCTGGCCAAGGAAGCCAGGGCCTTGCTTGAAGAGAGCCTGAAGCTCGACGAGAAATCGCTCAACGGTTCCGCCTACACCAGCCTGGCCACGCTCTACGCCAAGGTGCCGCGCTGGCCGCTCGGCTTCGGCGACAAGGAGAAGGCCGAAGCACTGTTCCGGAAGTCGCTGGCCGTCAATCCGGACGGGATTGACCCGAATTTCTTTTACGGCGAGTATCTGATCGATCAGGATCGCGTTGCCGAAGGCCGCCGCTACCTGGAAAAGGCCCTCGTCGCGCCAGCCCGTCCGGGACGCGAACTGGCCGACCAGGGCCGACGCCAGGAAGCGCGTGCCCTACTCGCAAAAACTGCCCGGGATGTACGCTAATTGAGACTTTTGCTGGTTGAAGACGACGCGCTGCTCGGCGACGGCATCCGCGCCGGCTTGATGCTTGCTGCCTACGCGGTCGACTGGGTGCAGGACGGCAAGATGGCGCTGCTGGCACTGGCCGACCACAGCTACGATGCCTGCGTCCTCGACCTCGGCCTGCCCGGCAAGGACGGCCTGACCGTGCTGCGCGAGATGCGCTCGTGCGGCGACCAGACGCCGGTACTGCTGCTGACCGCCCGCGACACGCCGGAAGACAAGATCACCGGACTCGACCACGGTGCCGACGATTACCTGACCAAGCCCTTCGACTTGGGCGAGCTGCAGGCGCGCATCCGCGCCCTGCTTCGCCGTGCTGGCGGCAAGGCCCAGCCGTTGCTCGAACATCGCGGCGTCAGCCTGGATCCGGCCAGCAAGCGGGTCAGCTTCAACGGCCAGGAAGTCCCGCTATCTGCCCGCGAATACGCACTGCTCCACGCACTGATCAGCCAACCCGGTCACATCAGGAGCCGCAACCAGCTGGAAGAAAGCCTCTATGCCTGGGGCGACGAAACCGGCAGCAATACCGTCGAGGTCTACATTCACCACCTGCGCAAGAAATTCGGCGCCGACTTCATCAGGACGGTGCGCGGTCTCGGTTACCAACTGGCCGACGACGCATGACATCGGCGATTTCGCACGACCGCATCCATTCGCTGCGCTGGCGCCTGCTCGCCGCGATCGGTGCAGTCGTCATGACGACCTGGCTGCTGACCGGCTGGTTCAGCTACACCAAGGCCCAGCACGAAGCCGAGGAACTGATGGACGGCAGCCTGGCGCAAACCGCCCGCATGCTGCTGGCGATCATCCACGACAACGAGGACGACCTGGTCGAACTCGCCGGCCGCCTGGCCACCGTCCGCGGGGCCGAGGACATTTACGAGCCGCCGCTGGAATTCCAGATCGGACGCGGCGACGGCAGCATCCTCGCGCGCTCGCCGGATGCGCCGGAGCTGCCGATCCTCGGCGTTGCAGGCTACAGCGACATCATCCGCCACGATGAATCCTGGCGCTTGCTCAATGCGGTTTCCGACGACGGCCTGTATCGCGTTCAGGTCGCCCAGTCCATCAACCTACGCGACCGGGCGGCGCTGGAAGTCGCCATCCAGACCCTGTTGCCGCTGGTCTTGATCGTGCCGGTCCTGATCCTGTTCATCTACCTGTCGATCAAGCGCGCCCTGCGACCGCTGGAGCGCCTGGCCGGCGAAGTCAGCGCGCGTACCCCGGACAATCTGGCCGCACTGCCCGAGCAACGCATTCCGACCGAGGCCCAGCCGCTGGTCAAGGCCATCAACCGGCTGTTCGTGCGCGTCGGCCGGACACTCGACAACGAACGCCGGTTCACCGCCGACGCCGCGCATGAACTGCGCACCCCGCTGGCCGCGCTCAAGGTCCAGGCCCAGGTCGCGCTGCTCAGCGGCGACACGCCGGCACGCGAGCGCGCACTGCAGCAGATCGGGCTCGGGGTGGACCGCGCCGGGCACCTGATCGACCAGTTGTTGCGCCTGGCCCGCCTGGACCCGCTGAACGCCCCGCCGGAAAATCAGGCCATCGATCCCAGGCGGCTGATCGACGACTGCGTTGCCGCCATCGCTCAGGCCCTGCCGGGATCGACGCGGATACATGTCGAACTGCCCGAGACGCCACGGGCGATCATGGGTGATGCCAGCCTGCTGGACATCGCGCTGAGAAACCTGCTCGACAACGCGCTGCGTTACACCCCGTCCGACAGCACCATCCGGATTTCGCTCCGACAATCGGGAACATCCAGCCACCTGCAGGTCAGCGACAACGGCCCCGGCGTCCCTGCCAGCGCGCTCGAACGACTGGGCGAACGTTTCTTCCGCGCCGGACAGGCAGCCGGCAACGGCAACGGCCTCGGCCTGGCCATCGTCGCCCGCATCGCCGAATTGCACGGCGCCCGCCTGGCGGCCGAAAATCTTCCCGGCGGCGGTTTTTCCGTCACCCTCCAGAACCTGCGGAATACGGACGGGTAAAGCGATAAAACAGGTTAGGCTCGCTGACGACGTAAAGGCGTCCCTGGTCGTCCATGGCCATGCCTTCGGCCTGGGGAACGGTCGCCTGCAGACCGTGACGGCCGCCGCGCAAGCTCAGACGGCTCACCGGGCGCCCCTGGCGATCGAGTTCGACGATCTGCCGCGACTCGTCGGACAGCGCCAGCAGGTGCCCGCTGGCGGCGTCGAAATGCAGCGACGACAGGTCCTTGAGTGGCAGCGCATCGTCGCGCATGGGATCGTCGGCGACGCGCAAGCCCGTTGACGCACCGGACAGCGCCGGGAATCCTTCGACCTCGAATATCTTTCGCGGATCGCGCTCCTTGGCGACGAACAGCCGGCCTTGCCGATGATCGTAAGCCAGCCCCTCGAAACCCTTGTTGCCGTTGCGGCCGATGCCGATGGCCAGTTCCGGAATGCCGGAGAAATCCAGGCGGCTGGTCTGCGCGTCGATGCGCACCGCAAACAGGGCCTGCTTGCGTTCGTCGGCAACGACATAAAGGGACGGCGCAAGATATTCGATGGCTTCCGGATCCTCCAGGCCAGCAACGGGAATCCGCCGCAGCACCCGGCCGTCCAGATTCAGTTCGAGAATTTCCGGATGACTATTGGTAATCGCGAACAGGGTCCGACGGTCGGGATCGAAGGTCAGCCCGGACAAGTTGGCCAGGTCGGCGGCAACCGGCAGGGCATCGATGTCGACCTGGAAATCCGGCAGCCACACTGCCGCCTCGCGCAGTTGCGCCGAAGCGAAGTTCTGCTGCCAGAAAAGCTGCCAGCCCGGCAACAGCGTTCGGCCAGCCCAGAACATCAAGGCCAGCAAGAGCGCTGCCCCTGCCAGCAGCAAGCGTTGGCGCACGGGAAACAAGACTTGATCCGCCAGGTGCATTGACACTCCGTAATCCGTAAAGAACTTTGACGGAGCGGATTCTGGGCAAGGCCGCTTAAACGTATCCTGACGCTACAATTCATGAACCGTTTAAGATCATCCTGCCAGCATGACCTCCCCATGCGTTCTCATCTCCTTGCCCTGTTCCTGATCACCCTGCTGCCGCCAACCCTGGCCGCTGAAGAGCAATACGTGATCCGTCGTGCCGTCGAGGCCGGCGAATTGCAACCGCTGTCCGACATCCTGGGCAACATCCAGGCCCGCCACGCCGGCAAGGTGCTTGATGTTGATTTGGAAAGGGACCGCAGTGGGCGCCGGGTATACGAAATCACCCTGCTCAAGCCGAACGGTCAACGCGCCAAGCTCTATGTCGACGCGGTCAATGGCCAGGAAGTCCTGGGTGACGACAATTCGTTCAAACCCCGGATCAACTTGTCGCAGGCTTTACGCAAGCTGCTGGCACGCTATCCAGGCAACATCCTCGAACTGGAACTCAAACCCGGTGCGGCGCAGCGGATGATTTATGAAATCCAGGTCATACAACACGACGGCCGGCTACGCGAACTGGTCATCGACGCCAACAGCGGGGAATTGCTCAGCGACAGCGGGCACCGCCAGGAAGTGCTCAAGCGCCTGCGTCCGCTGCCGGAATTGCTCGACCGCCTGCCCGCCCGATATCGCGGCGTGATCCGGGAGATCGAACTGGAATACGACCAGGATGGCCGTTACTTCTACGAAATCGAAGTGAGCCTGCCCGACGGCCGGGTTTACGAACTGGATATCGACGCCATCACCGGTGCCGTGCTCAACGGCGAGGAGGTCGAGCGTTGAGGGTTCTGGTCGTCGAGGACGACGCCCAACTCGCCCGGAGCATCGCCGACAGTCTGGCGCAGGCGGGCATGATTGCGGAGATCGTCGGCGACGGCGAGCAGGCTGGCTTCCTCGGTTGCACCGAGGATTACGACGCAGCCATCCTCGATCTCGGCCTACCCGGACAGGATGGCATTTCGGTCCTGCGACACTGGCGGGAAAGCGGCCGCCACCTGCCGGTCCTGATCCTCACCGCACGCGGCCGCTGGAGCGACAAGCTGGCCGGTTTCGACGCCGGCGCCGACGACTACCTGACCAAGCCCTTCCTGCACGAGGAAGTTGTCCTGCGCCTGCGCGCCCTGCATCGCCGGGCGCTGGGCCACAGCGTGCCCCATATCGAAGCGGGTCCCCTGCACTACGATACCAACAGTGACCGGTTTACCCTGAACGGCGCACCGCTGGTGCTGACCGCCCAGGAACAGCGCATCCTCGCCTACCTGATCCAGCGCAAGGGACGGGTGGTGACGCGCAGCGAGATCAGCGAACATGTTTACGCCCGCGACCTTGACCCGGACTCGAACACCGTCGACGTCCTGATCGGCCGCATCCGCCGCAAGCTCGGCCTGCCGCTGATCCATACCGAACGCGGCCGCGGCTTCTGCCTCAGGGAAGCCGGCGATGGCGACTGAGCAACGCTGGCAAGCCGGACTGGCGCTACGCCTGTTCGCGCTCGGCGCCCTCGCCGCACTGCTGATTACCGCCGTCGGCGGCAGCCTGTTGCGGCAAAGCGTTCAGGCCAGCTTGCTCAACAGCCACCAGCAGCGCCTCGAGGAAAAACTGGAACGGATCCAGGCCGGCTTTTTCCGGTCCGTCGATGAAACGGCAATCCGCTGGGTCGGCAGGAGCAACGATGAGTTCGGGCGCATTTTCTCCGGCTGGTACTGGCAGCTGGAATACGCCGACGCGCTGCTGGCGTCGCGCTCGCTCTGGGACAGCACACTCGACACGGCCAGGACAAGCGGCATCGACGGCTCGACGCTGCTCGGCTTGCCAGGGCCCCAGGCACAGCAACTGATCGGCATCCGCCAGACGATCGAGATTGACGGATTGACCGCCGTCCTGCACCTGTACGGGCCGGCTGGGGAGATCACGACGGCACTCGACCAGCTGGATCGAACCCTGTTCATCACTCAGATGGCATTACTCGCCGGGCTCCTGATCAGCAGTGCGGTGCAGGTGCATCTTGGCCTGCGCCCCTTGCATCGCCTGCGCGAACGTCTCGGCCTGGTCAGTCAGGGCCGCAGCGACAACGTCGGCGATGGCTACGGACCCGAGCTCGACCCCCTGGCCAGGGAGCTGGATGCCGTTCTCGCCCGCAATGCGCGCATCGTCGAAAGAGCCCGCGGGCACGCTGCCGACCTCAGCCACGCCCTGAAAAAACCGCTGACGCTGCTGCACGCGGAAAGCACGATCCAGGACCATCCCATGCTCCGGCAACAAGTCAATCACATGACCCAACTGATCGACCGCCATCTGGCCCGCGCCGGCAGCGGCGCCGGTGCCATCCGGGCGATTGCCGTCGGCGAGCGCGTCAGCAGCCTGCTGGCCCTGATGCAGCGTCTGCATGCGGGTCGCCAGTTGACCTGGCAGGCAACGATCCCGCCCGAGCTTCACTGGCGCGGCGAAGCCACCGACTTCGAGGAAATGCTGGGCAACCTGCTGGACAACGCCGGCAAATGGGCGACCAGCACGATCTGCATCCGTGCCGGCATCGATGCCGGCAATCTGGTGGTCGATATCGACGATGACGGCCCAGGCATGTCGCCGACCCAGTTGCTCGCCTGCATGAGACGCGGCCAGCGATTCGACGAGACCGTCGAGGGCAGCGGCCTCGGCCTGGTCATCGCCAGGGACATCGCCGAAACCTACGGCGGTGAAATCAAGTTGAGTGCATCCGGACTCGGCGGACTGCACGTCAGCCTGAAACTGCCGGCCTGAATCTTCCCGTTTAAGTTCCGTTTAATCGCCTTGCGCCAGACTTCGGGCCTGTTCATTTGCCGAAGTCCGCATGCGCTCCAGTTCTTCCGTTTTCCAACGCATCGATCCCTGCGGCCCCTACGCCGGGATCGCCATGCTTTTCCTGCTCGGCCTGCCCATGCTCACGCTGTCGCGCAGCGCGCTGATGCTGTGGCAATCGGAACGCGTCGCTGCCACCGGCATCTGGCCGACCATGCTGCTGCAGGGCATCCGTGTCGACATCATCCAGCTTTCGCTGCTCGCCCTGCCGCTGCTGCTGCTTGCACCATTGCTCGCCGGCAAGCGCCTGTGGCCGGCATGGCGCCGCTTGAACGTCGCCTGGATCACGCTCGCAATCGCCGCCCTGACCTTGCTGGAAATCGCCTCGCCGGCCTTCATCAGCGAATACGACAGCCGGCCGAACCGGCTGTTCGTCGAATACCTGAAGTATCCCAACGAAGTTGTCGCCATGCTGTGGAACGGCTTTCGCCTGCACCTGGTCGGCGGACTGCTGGTCACCGGCCTCGCCGGCTGGGTCGCCTGGCGGGTGATGCGCAACTGGCAGCAACGGGAAGCCCCCTGGTCGGGATGGAAACTCTGGCTGACCTGGCCGATCCTGTTCCTGATCTGTGCGCTGGCCATCCGCTCGACGCTGCAGCACCGCCCGGCCAACCCGGCGATGTTCGCACTGACCGCCGACCCGATGGTCAATACGCTGATCCTCAATTCCGCCTGGTCGGTCACGCACGCGATCTACGGCATGCAGCATGAAGCCAATTCCAGCGACATCTACGGCAAGATGGAAACCGCCGACATCCTTGCCGAATTCCGCCAGGCCCGCGCCAGCTTCGGCAGCCCGCATCCACTGCTCGACGATGCGGAAATTCCGACCCTGGTTGACCAGAAGGCGACGGTGCGCCGGGCCAAGCCGCTGAACCTGGTGATCATCCTCGAGGAAAGCCTGGGCGCGACCTTCGTCGAATCGCTGGGCGGCGTGCCGGTGACACCCAACCTGGAAAAACTCAAGCACGAAGGCTGGTGGTTCGAGCAGCTCTACGCCACCGGCACGCGCTCGATCCGCGGCATCGAGGCGGTCACCACCGGCTTCCTGCCGACGCCGGCGCAGGCTGTGGTCAAGCTGTCGCTGGCCCAGCGCAACTTTGCCACGCTGGCCGGAATTCTCGGCCAGCACGGCTACGAATCCGAATTCATCTATGGCGGCGAAGCGCATTTCGACAACATGCGCAGTTTCTTCACCGGTAACGGTTTTTCGTTGATCACCGAGCAGAAGGACTACAAGAACCCGAAATTCGTCGCCAGCTGGGGCGTTTCCGACGAAGACCTGTTCGACAAGACGCACGAGCGCTTGCAGGCCAAGCACGCCGAGGGGCAACCCAGTTTCACGCTGGTATTCACCTCGACCAATCACGCCCCCTTCGAGTTTCCGGACGGCCGTATCGAACTGCACGAGCAGCCCAAGCAGACCGAAAACAACGCCGTCAAATACACCGACCACGCACTCGGCGAATTCATCGCCAAGGCCAAGGCCAGCAGCTACTGGCAGGACACGATCTTCGTCGTCGTCGCCGACCACGACATCCGTGTGCGCGGCGACAGCATGGTACCGGTCGAGCGCTTTCACATCCCCGGCCTGATCCTCGGCGCCGACATCCAGCCCAAGCGGGTGAAAACGGTCGCCAGCCAGATCGACCTGGCACCAACGCTGCTCTCGCTGATGGGCGTCGATGCCAAACACCCGATGCCCGGCCGCGACCTGACCCGCGAAGCCGACAACCTGCCGGGTCGCGCGATGATGCAGTACGAACAGAACTA
>DKNF01000104.1 GCA_002470165.1 Betaproteobacteria bacterium UBA7395
CCGGCGCCCCCGGGCGCAGCTTCAGCTGGCCGGCGCTGACCACGACATCGCCCGCCGCCAGTCCGTCGACAATCTCGACCTGGGCGTCGCGGCGAATGCCGGTATGGACCACGACCCGCTCGGCCTTGCCATCGACCACCTTGAACACGGCCGGCTTGGCGCCCGGCATGATGGCTTCTTCCGGCACCATCAGCACCCCCTTGCGCTCGCCGAAGGCCAGCCGCAGGCGGACGAACATGCCCGGCCGCAACTGGCCGGCGGCATTGTCCAGCCGCGCGCGCACGGCAATCGAGCGGCCGTTCGGATCGATCTGCGGATCGATGGCCTCGACCTTGGCGACGAATCGCTGCCCCGGCAGCGCATCGCTGCCCAGTTCCAGCGACTGCCCGACCTTGACCCGCTCCAGCCAGGTCTCGGCCAGACGGAAATCGACGCGCAGGCTGCTGACATCCTCGATATTGACCAGCACCTCGCCTTCCTTGATGTAGCTGCCGACGCTCACGTCGCGCAACCCGACGATGCCGCGGAACGGCGCCTGGATGCGCATCTTCGCCGCCTTGGCCGCCGCCAGCTGGACCGCCGCCTCCTGCACCTTCAGTGTCGCCGCCGAGGCATCGAGCGCCTGCGGGCTGATGAATTTCTTTTCCAGCAATTCCTGGTTGCGCTTGAAACTGGCCAGCGCCAGGTCGCGATTGGCCCGGGCCTGCGCCAGTTCGGCATCGGGAATGGTGGCATCGAAGGCAATCAGCAGATCGCCCTTGTTGACCAGCGCACCATCGCGAAAGCCGATCCGGGTGATGCGTCCGCTGACCTCCGGACGCAGCACGACCGATTCGGCGGCTTTCAGCGTACCGACCGCGGTGGTGTCGTCGGCAAAATCGACAGCCAGCACGGTGGCGACCTCGACCGCCACCGGCCGTGCCGGTGCCGCCTGAGCTGCCGGTGCGGCGGCCTTTTGGCCAGGCGCGGGCGCCGGCGCTTCGCTGCGGTTGGCCGACCAGGCATAGAAACCAAGTCCCAGCAGACCGGCAAAGGAAAGCGCAAGAACGCCACGACGTTTCATCTTGTTCATGGTGGGGAGATTCCTGGGCTTGGCCCGAGATTGATCATTCCAGACGAATTGTACCCAACATCGCCCCCGGTACCGACCGTGGCAGCGTTTTCCCTTGCGGGAGAAGCGAAGGCGTCGGCGCAGGCGAGATGGCCGCGGGCCCGAAGGGAGTCGTCGAGCAAGGCAACCTTGACCTTGACGACGCCGGCCTGGAGCATTTCCAGATAATCGGCAGCCGACTTCGAGATATCGATGACCCGCGCCCGATGCCGGCGATGCATGCGGTCATTAATGCGGACCACGACGCACAGGCCATTGGACGGACGCAGCACGGCGACGTGGCTGCCGAGCGGGAAGCGGTTGCTGGCGGCGCTGAAGACGGTCTTGTCGAAAACCTCACCGCTGGCCGTCTTGCGGCCGTGAAACTTGCTGCCGTAGTAACTGGCCAGCCCTTCGACCACGGCAACAGGCGGCGGCGCCTCGGCAACCGCCGCCAGGGTCAGGCCCAGGCCGCAGCAGAGCGCCGCGACCCGCCTGACAAGATCAGACGACGACGGTCTGCGCCTCGTCACCCTGACGGGCCCGGATCTTACCGATGCGGTAAACCGCTTCGCCCTGCGCCTTCAGTTCGGCCATCGCCGCATCGGCGTCGGCCGCTGCGACGACGATGACCAGGCCGATACCGCAGTTGAAGGTGCGGTGCATCTCGCTCTCGGCGACATTGCCTTCGGCCTGCATCCAGTCGAACAGCTTGGGACGCGGCCAGGCGGCCTTTTCCAGCTCGGCGACGGTGTTTTCCGGGAGCACGCGCGGCACGTTTTCGAGCAGGCCGCCACCGGTGATGTGGGCCATGCCCTTGATCGCGACCTTTTCCATCGTCGCCAGCACCTGCTTGACGTAGATGCGGGTCGGCGCCATGACCACGTCGGCCAGCGAACGATCGCCGTCGAACGGCGCGTTCATGTCCGGCTTGGAACGCTCGATGATCTTGCGCACCAGCGAGTAGCCGTTGGAGTGGGCGCCGGAAGACGCCAGGCCGAGCACGACGTCGCCCGGGGCGATCAACTTGCCGTCGATGGCCTTGGATTTTTCCACGACGCCAACCGCGAAACCGGCCAGGTCGTATTCGCCGGCCGGGTACATGCCCGGCATTTCGGCGGTTTCGCCACCGATCAGCGCGCAACCGGCCAGTTCGCAGCCCTTGGCTATGCCGCCGACGACGGCAGCGGCGGTATCGACATCGAGCTTGCCGCAGGCAAAGTAATCGAGGAAGAACAGCGATTCGGCGCCAAGCACCAGAATGTCATTGACGCTCATCGCGACCAGATCCTGGCCGACGGTGTCATGACGATTCAGGTCGAACGCCAGCTTCAGCTTGGTACCGACACCGTCGGTCCCGGACACCAGCACCGGTTCCTTGTAACGCTTGGGCACTTCGAACAGGGCGCCGAAGCCGCCAATGCCGCCAAGCACGCCGTCGCGCAGCGTCTTCTTGGCCAGGGGCTTGATGCGCTCGACGAGGGCATCGCCGGCATCGATGTCGACACCGGCATCACGGTAGGAGAGGGAGGTATTCTGGGTCATGATCTTGAAAGCTCGCCGGAAGCAGCCCAAGGGCCGCTGGAAAAAACCGCGATTTTACCCGAAAGCCGGCCGAGCCCCTAACCCATGGCGCCGGGTCTGCTAAAATCGCGGGTCCGTCTTTCCGGCGCCCGGCATGGCGCCCATCCCGTGGAGATTTCACCGATGTACCAGTCCCCCCTGCTTCAGGATCTGCATGAGCGCGGTCTGATCGCCCAGCTCACCGACGCGGAAACGCTCGACAAAATGCTGCAGGAGGAAAAGATCACGCTGTATTGCGGCTTCGATCCGACCGCCGACAGCCTGCATCTCGGCCATCTGGTGCCGGTGCTCATCCTCAAGCGCTTCCAGCAGGCCGGCCACCGGCCGATCGCGCTGGTCGGCGGCGCCACCGGGATGATCGGCGACCCGAGCTTCAAGGCCACCGAGCGCAAGTTGAACACGCCGGACGTGATCGCTTCCTGGGTCGGTAAGATTCGCGGCCAGGTCGAGCCCTTCCTGAGTTTCGAGGGCGACAACGCGGCGCTGATGGCGAACAACCACGACTGGTTCGGCGCCATGAACTGCCTGGAATTCCTGCGCGACATCGGCAAGCATTTCTCGGTCAATGCCATGATCAAGAAGGAATCGGTGCAGCAGCGCCTGGTGCGCGAGGACCAGGGGATTTCCTACACCGAGTTTTCCTACAGCCTGCTGCAGGGCTACGATTTCGCCGAACTGTTCAAGCAATTCGGCTGCAAGCTGCAGGTCGGCGGTTCCGACCAGTGGGGTAATATCGTCGCCGGTACCGACCTGACCCGTCGCCTGCACCAGACGCAGGTCTATGGCATGACCGTGCCGCTTATCACCAAGGCCGACGGCACCAAGTTCGGCAAGACCGAATCGGGCGCCATCTGGCTCGACCCGAAGAAGACCTCGCCCTACGCCTTCTACCAGTTCTGGCTGAACACGGCCGACGCCGACGTCTACAAGTTCCTCAAGTTCTTCACCTTCCTGCCGATCGAACGCATCAACGAGATCGAAGCGGCCGACCAGGCCAGCGGCGGCAAGCCCGAAGCCCAGCGCATCCTGGCCGAAGAGGCGACCCGCCTGGTGCATGGCGAAGTCGCGCTGATGGCGGCGCGGCGCATCACCGAATGCCTGTTCTCCGGCCAACTGGCCGATCTGACCGAAAACGACCTCGAACAACTGGCCCAGGACGGCATGCCCGGCATTGCGCTCGACAGCGCCGCCGACGGCCTGATCGACGCACTCGCCGCCGCCGGCCTGGCCAAGTCGAAGTCGGAAGCGCGCACCTTCATCCAGGGCGGCAGCGTGACGATCAACGGCAACAAGGCCGATTCGCTCGACCACCGCCTCGTCGGCGACGACCGCCTCTACGGCCGCTTCACCATCCTGCGCCGGGGTAAGAAGCAGTACGCGATGCTGCGCTGGCAATAAGCCGACGATGCGCCAGCTGACCCTCGACCTGCTGCCGGAAAGTCCGCCGTCGCTGGACAACTTCGTTGCCGGCGGCAACGACGAGACGGTGGCGGCGCTGACCGGCTGGCTCGCCGGCGCGCTGGAGGCGACTGCCTTCTGCCTGCACGGTGAAGCCGGTTGCGGCAAGACCCACCTGCTGCTCGCCTGCGGCTTCAACTACATCGACGCCGCCGCCAATCCCGGCCTCGACGGCGTCACTGCCGACGGCCCGCTGGCCGTGGACAATGTCGAGGCGCTCGACGCCAGCGGCCAGATTGCCCTGTTCGCACTGTTCAACCAGCTCCGCGCCAGCGGCGAACGCCTGCTCACC
>DKNF01000248.1 GCA_002470165.1 Betaproteobacteria bacterium UBA7395
GCCGCTTGAGCGTCCGGCGGCCCGGTCGGCGAAAAAGGCGGCGGCGCCGGTCGTTCGCTCCGGCCCGCCACCCGAAGGGACGCGCTTGTCCAAGGTGATGTCCGAACGTGGCATGTGCTCGCGGCGCGAGGCCGATCTGTGGATCGAGCGCGGCTGGGTTTTCGTCAATGGCGAGCAGGTCAGCGAACTCGGTTCGCGGATCGATCCGGATGCGCGCATCGAAGTCTCGACCGAGGCCAAGAAGGATCAGGCCAAGGCGGTCACCATCCTGCTGCACAAGCCGGTCGGTTATGTTTCCGGTCAGCCTGAGCCGGGCTGCATTCCGGCGGTGACGCTGATCACCGCAGAAAACCAGGTGCCGCAATCGGGCGGTCCCGAGTTCAAGCCGTGGATGCTGCGCGGCCTGGCGCCGGCCGGCCGGCTCGACGTCGATTCGACCGGCCTGCTGGTGCTGACCAGTGACGGTCGTGTCGCCAAGCGTCTGATCGGCGAGGACAGCGATGCCGAGAAGGAATACCTGGTGCGCGTCTCCGGCGAGATGATCAAGGGCGGCCTCGAACTGCTGCGCCACGGCCTGGAACTTGACGGCAAGCCGTTGAAGCCGGCCTGGGTCAAGCAATTGAACGAGGACCAGCTGCACTTCATCCTCAAGGAAGGCAAGAAGCGCCAGATCCGTCGCATGTGCGAACTGGTCGGTCTCAAGGTGGTCGGCCTGAAGCGTGTGCGCATCGGCCGCATCCGCCTCGGCGACCTGCCCATGGGGCAGTGGCGTTTCCTGCGCGCTGACGAAGCGTTTTAAGCTTTTCAGCACATAAGGCACAGCAACGAAAACGCCGGCAATTTGCCGGCGTTTTTTGCTTTGAACGAGTCGGCTGTCAGCTCAGACGGTGCCGGTCGGTGCGGCGCTACGCACCGGCGGCATCATCAGGCATTCGCCTTCGATCACGGTCTTGCCGGCAACCGTGCACACGGTGTCGAGGATGACGCGGTTCTTGGCGGTGTTGACCTCGCGCACGGTGACCGTGGCGGTAACGGTGTCGCCCGGCTTGACCGGGGCCTTGAACTTCAGCGTCTGCGACAGGTAGATGGTGCCGGGCCCGGGCAGCTTGTTGGCCAGCGTCGCCGAGATGAAGCCGGCCGACAGCATGCCGTGCGCGATGCGGGTGCCGAACATCGTGCCCTTGCAGTATTCCTCGTCGAGGTGGGCCGGATTGACGTCGGTCGAGATGCCGGCGAACAGGATGATGTCGGCTTCGGTCACGGTCTTGGAAGTGCTCGCGGACATGCCGGGGTGCAGTTGGTCGATGTGATAGGTCATGCTGTGACTCCTGATTCTTTATCGAAGTGGTTGCGGCAGAAAAATAAACTCTAACATACGTCAGCGTATGGCTGTCACTCGGTGCGCAGGGCTTCAACCGGATCGAGTCCGGCAGCGCGCCGGGCGGGCAGCACGCCGGCGGCGAGGCCGATGGCGATGGCGATACCCTCGGCGAGCAGGACGAAACTGAGCGGCGTGTGCACCGGCAGCGCCGGCACCAGCAGGTGGATCAGCTGCGCCAGGCCGATGCCGAGCAGCAAGCCGAGCGCTCCGCCCAGCGCCGAGAGGGCGATGGCTTCGCCGAGAAACAGCCCGAGGATGGTGCGCCGGCGGGCGCCGAGGGCGACCAGCAGGCCGATTTCGCCGGTTCGCTCGGTGACGGCGATGGTCATGATGGTGACGATGCCGACGCCGCCGACCAGCAGCGAAATGCCGCCGAGCGCGCCGACGGCCAGGGTCAGCACGTTGAGGATGTTGGACAGCGTCTTCAGCATTTCTTCCTGGGTGACGATGGTGAAGTCCTCGCGGCCGTGGCGTTCGATCAGGTGCCGGCGGATCTGGCTGGCGACCGCCGCCGACGGGGCGTTCTCGGCGACGGCGACATTGATTTCGTCCACGCCCTCGCGATTGAACAGTTCCTGGGCGCGGGCGGCGGGGATGAAGGCGGTGTCGTCGAGGTCGATGCCGAGGAACTGGCCCTTGGCTTCCATGATGCCGATCACGCGGAACTGCAGGCCACCGATGCGGATGCGCTGGCCGAGCGCGTTGTCGGCGCCGAACAGTTCTTCCTTCAGCTTGGCGCCGAGGACGACGAAGGCACGCGCATTGCCGGCATCGTCGGCGGGCAGGTACTGGCCGCTGCGTGCGGCCAGGCGGAAGACGGCGGCGGAATCGGCGCTGACGCCGGAGATCAGCGTGCGTCGGGTGCGCCCGTTGCCCTGGATTTCGGCATTGCCCTTGATGTTCGGCGTCACCGCGACGACATGCGGCAGGCGGGCCAGCGATTGCGCATCCTCCAGCGTCAGCGGGCGGGCGCTCGACGGCAGGCCGGAGGGGGCGCCGCCGGTTTTCGTTTTGCCCGGGGCGATGGTCACGACGTTGGTGCCGAACTGGCTGAATTCGCCCAGTACATAGCGATGGATGCCCTCGCCGATCGAGGTGAGCAGGATCACCGAGGCAATGCCGACGGCGATACCGAGCAGCGTCAGGAAGCTGCGTAGGCGCTGCGCGGTGACGGCGCGGGCGGCAAGGCGGATGGCGTCGCGGAGATCCATGCTCAGTGCTTCATCAGCGCCTGCACCGGATCGAGCCGGGCGGCGCGGCGGGCTGGCAGGAAGCCGAACAGCAGGCCGGTGCCGATGGCGGTGGACAGGCCGGCGATCACCGCCCAGTCGGGCGGGTAGGCGGGAAAGATCGGGAAGATCTGACGCAGGGCAAAGGCGCCTAGCTGGCCGAGCAAGTAACCAAGGAGGGCGCCGACCGCCGACAGCATCGCCGCTTCAGTCAGGAAAGCCAGGCGGATGGTTCGCGCCGGCGCGCCGAGCGCCTTGAGCAGGCCGATTTCGCCGGTGCGCTGTGTCACCGCGACGAGCATCACGTTCATCACCAGAATGCCGGCCACCGCCAGGCTGATCGCGGCAATGCCGGCGACGGCCAGCGTCAGCGCGCCGAGCAGCTTGTCGAAGGTGGCCAGGACGGCATCCTGGGTGATCACCGTGACATCTTCCTCGCCGCGATGGCGCTGGGTCAGGATCGTCAGTGTCTGGTCGCGCGCCTGCGGAATGGCGTCGCGGCTGCGCGCCTCGACCAGTACGCGGAACAGCGTGTTGCTGTTGAACATTGCCTGGGCGAAGGCGACCGGGACGATGACCAGTTCGTCGGTATTCATGCCCAGCCCCTGGCCGGTCGACTTGAGGACGCCGACGATGCGCACGCGCCGGTCGCCGATGCGCACCAACTGGCCGACCGCCGGCGCGCTGCCGAACAGTTCGGCGCGGATG
>DKNF01000094.1:0-4134 GCA_002470165.1 Betaproteobacteria bacterium UBA7395
GGCGGCTCGCCGGGCGGCAGCGCAGGTTCGGGGTCGGCAGGCGGGGCGGAGAAGAGATCGAATTGGTCGTTCATGGTGTTCTTTGCATGCAGCGGGCGAGCGCGATGGTAACCGATTTGCCCCGGCGGCGAGTTCTACCCTAGGTGAAATCCCTAGCTACGGTGCCGCCGGCGCCGGCGTAGAATCGCGACCTTTTCCGAAAGACCGGGGCGATCCGGCCAACAAATTCTGGGAGAGCAGGATGTCTGAACAAGCGCAAACGGCGCGTGCCCACTGGTCCAGCCGCTGGGCTTTCATTCTGGTCACCGTCGGCTCGGCGGTCGGCCTCGGCAATATCTGGAAATTCCCCTACATGACCGGCAGCAACGGCGGCAGCGCCTTCGTGCTGGTTTACCTGTGCTGCATCCTCGGTATCGGCGTGCCGCTGCTGATGGCCGAAAGCATGCTCGGCCGGCGCGGCCAGGGCAGCCCGGTCGGCAGCATGCGCGTGCTCGCCGACGAAGCCGGTGCCACCCGGCTGTGGCAGGTGATCGGCTACATCGGCATCGTCGGCGCCTTCCTCATCCTCTCGTTCTACAGCGTCGTCGCCGGTTGGGTTCTTGACTACACCTGGCAGGCCGCCGAAGGCTTCAAGGCGCTACCCAAGGAAGCCTTCGCCGAGGCCTTCGGCGCGCTGCTCGCCAGCCCGGGCCGGCTGATCTTCTGGCACACCGTGTTCATGGCGATGTCTGCACTGGTCGTGCTCGGCGGCGTTACCGGCGGTATCGAGCGCGCCAACAAGATCATGATGCCGGCGTTGTTCGGCATCCTCGTCTTCCTCGTCGGCTACGGCGCGGTCGCCGCCGACCTGCCGGCCGCCTGGCGCTTCCTGTTCCATTTCGAACCGTCGGCGATCAACCGCGGCGTCCTCTTCGCCGCCATGGGCCATGCCTTCTTCACGCTCAGCCTGGGCATGGGCGCGATCATCACCTACGGCTCCTACCTCGAGCGCGATGTCTCGATCCCGCGTACCGGCCTCGCTATCGCCGGCGCCGACACGCTGGTCGCGCTGCTCGCCGGCCTCGCCATCTTCTCCATCGTCTTCGCCCAGGGACTCGAGCCCGCGGCCGGTCCCGGCCTGATCCTGCAGACGTTGCCGCTGGCCTTCTCGCAGATGCCGGGCGGCCACGCCGTCGGCCTGCTGTTCTTCGTGCTGGTCGTTTTTGCCGCCTGGACCTCGGCGATCTCGCTGCTCGAACCGGGCGTGTCGCTGCTCAACGAGCGTTTCGGCATGGGCCGCAAGCAGGCCGTCGTCGTGCTGTGCAGCGGCGTCTGGCTGCTCGGCATCGCGGTCGCCTTGTCGTTCAACGACTGGAGCGGCTTCACCGTGTTCGGCCTGGGCCTGTTCGACCTGCTCGACACGCTGACGACCAAGATCATGATGCCGCTGGCCGGCCTGCTGATCGCGCTGTTCGTTGGCTGGACGATGAAGCGCGCCCACGTGTTCGACGAAATCCGCATGGGCAGCCGGGTTTTCGTGCTGTGGTTCAACGTCGTCCGCTACGTCTCGCCGGTGGCGATCGTGATCATCTTCCTCAACATCATCGGGGTGCTCGGCTAAGCCCGGCAATAGCGACCGCGCCCGGCTTCCTTGGCGCGGTACATGGCCTGGTCGGCGGCAATCAGCAGGCGGTCCTGATCGCTGTTGCCGTCGCCGATGGCGATGCCGATCGAGGTGCCGAGCACGCATGGGCCGGCCGGGAGAGCGAACGGTTTGGCGAAGACGGCCAGGCACTTGTCGGCAACCCGTTCGGCGGTTTCACCCGCCGATGCGTCAAGGTCGGAGAGCAGGACGACGAATTCATCGCCGCCGACGCGAGCCAGCGTGTCTTCCCGGCGGATCACCGCCGATAGTCGGTCAGCAACTTCACGCAGGGCCAGGTCGCCGGCCTCGTGACCGTGGCGGTCATTGATCGGCTTGAAACCGTCGAGATCGAGAAAAAGCACGGCGAGCCGGCCGTCGTTGCGGTGCGCGCGGGCCAGCGCCAGTTTCATCCGGTCGGCCAGCAGCTTGCGGTTGGGCAGGCCGGTCAACTGGTCGTGATGGGCCATGTGACTGAGCTCGGCCCGGCTTTCCAGGAGTTTCGACAGTACCCGGTTGAACGCTGCCGTCAGGTGGCCTACCTCGTCGTTATGGACAACCGGCAGCGGTTCCAGCGGGAGTTCGCCCTGGGTCATGCGGTCGGCCCGGTTGGCCGTTTCCATCAGCGGACGCATCATGCGGCGCATGATCAGGATCATCACCAGGATGAAGATCGGCAGGATGATCGCCGTGTTGCGCATGATGAACTGGACCAGGCGGCTGACCGGGCCGTGCGCTTCGCTGGTCGGCAGGCGGGCGACGACGATCCAGTCGGCACTCGGCACCGAGGCGGTCGCGGCGATTTCCTCAACGCCCTTGGCATTGATGGTGATGCCGTGCCCCCGGAAACCGGCCATGGTCAGGTCGTGCAGCTTGTTGATCCCCGGCGGCGGTGTCGGGGTAAGGATCATCCGCGGGTCGGTCGAGCCGACGAACAGCTTGTACTGGGGGGCGATCAGCAGCAGGCCACCGGTCTGTCCGATCCGGGTGGTGTACAGCGCGGACAGGAAATTGTCCGACTGGAGCGCCGAGATACCGAGCAACACGCCGAGCAGCTTGCCCCGGGCGTCGTGCAGCGGCGCCGACATCGGCAGGATCGGCAGGTTCGCCACGCGACTGATGATGGGGCGACCAATCGTGGCTTTTCCAGCCAGCGCCTGCTGGAAATAATCGCGGTCGTCGGTGGGACTGCCCGCGCGGCCGGGGACTTTGGGGTAGTCGGCAATCACCTTGCCTGTGGTGTCGATGACCACCAGTCCGCGCGAGAACAGCGGATTGATTTCATGCTGCTCGCCCAGCCATTCCCTGAGACGCTCGGGGCGGTCGAGCAGGGCAGGCGGGAATTTGTCGGCAACGTGCGCCAGCAGTGTCTGGCGGGCGACGATGTCGCGATTGACGTCCCGGGCGACGTAATTGGCGATGGTCGTCAACTGCTTGGCCGTCAGTTCGGTGATGTCGTCGCGCAGGTAATCGCTCAGGAAGACGATCCGGCTCAGGGCGCCGATGAGCAATATGACCGACCCCAGCAGGATGATGCGGGAAGTCAGGCTGTCGAGTCGGAAGCGAAAACGCATCGGGTGAGATTACGCGAAATTGGCGTTGAGTGCCTGGGAAATGAAATTCCGTCGGACGCGCGGCTTGGGCATGCGCTCGTCGAACCAGCGGCGGACGTCGTCGTCGAGGCAGATGCCGTGCATGTAGTTGTACAGCGCCTTGTTCAAGCCCCTTCCGAGGCTGGCGTGGTCGACGCCGGTCGGATCGACGAAGGCGACGTCGTTCCTGGCGAAGCCCTTGAACGGTTCCGGCTTGAGCGTGATGCCGTATGCCGCCGGATCGCGCCCGACCGGCGAGTGCACGGTGCACGCGAAGCGGTGAAAGAAGCCGGACTGGATGCAGTCTTCGGCGAACAGCTGGCGCACGTACTCCAGGGCATCGACCGTGTCCTGCACGGTCTGCGTCGGAAAGCCGTACATCAGGTAGGCGTGCACCAGGATGCCGGCGTCCGTGAAGGCGCGGGTGACGCGCGCCACCTGGTCGACCGAGACGCCTTTTTTCATCAGCGCCAGCAGGCGGTCGGAGGCGACTTCCAGGCCTCCGGAAATGGCGATGCAGCCGCTGTCGGCGAGCTGCAGGCAGAGTTCGGGCGTGAACGACTTCTCGAAGCGGACGTTGCCCCACCAGGAAATCGCCAGATTGCGCCGCTGCAGTTCCTCGGCCAGCGCGCGCAGCGCCTTCGGCGGTGCCGCCTCGTCGACGAAGTGGAAACCGCTGTGGCCGGTCTCGTCGATGATGCGCTCGATGCGGTCGACCAGCGTGCTGGCGTTGGCGGCCTCGAAGCGCGAGATGTAGTCGAGGCTGACGTCGCAGAAGCTGCACTTCTTCCAGTAGCAGCCGTGGGCGACGGTCAGCTTGTTCCAGTGCCCGTCCGACCACAGGCGGTGCATCGGATTGAGCATGTCGAGCAGCGACAGGTAACGATCCAGCGGCAGGCCGTCCCAGGTCGGCGTGCCGAC
>DKNF01000094.1:4238-4414 GCA_002470165.1 Betaproteobacteria bacterium UBA7395
CGTCCCAGGTCGGCGTGCCGACGTCCTCGAAGGGCACGTCCGGCTCGCCGCTGGTGAACCAGCGCACGGTGCCGTCGACGCGGGTGAAGGTGCGCAGCAGGTTGAGCCGCGGCCGTTGCCCGGCGAGGTGCTCGATCAGCGCCAGCAGCGGCGCCTCGCCGTCGTCGAGGGTGACG
>DKNF01000094.1:4526-6501 GCA_002470165.1 Betaproteobacteria bacterium UBA7395
CTCGCCGTCGTCGAGGGTGACGTAGTCGAAAAAGTCGAAGACGCGCGGCTCGGCCAGTTCGCGCAACTCGGTATTGACCCAGCCGCCGCCGAGGACGATGACGATCTGCGGGTGCTTCGCCTTGACCGCCTGGGCGATGCGGAAGGCCGCATAGACCGAGCCGGGGAAGGGCACCGAGATCAGCAGCATGTCCGGTTGTTCCCGGTCGACGGTGGCCAGCGTCAGTTTTTCCAGCGTCGCATCGACCAGTGTCGGCGGCGCTGCCAGCGCCTGCGCCAGCGGTTCGAAGCTGGGCTGGCTCTGGGCCAGCGATTCGCCGTAGCGGACGAACTCGAAGCGCGGGTCGGCGGCCTCGCGGATGACGTCGGCGAGGTCGTTGAGGAAGAGTGTCGCCAGGTGGCGGGCGCGGTCCTGGATGCCGAGGGCGCCGAAGGCCCAGCCGAGCGGGTCGCCGCTGCCGTCGTCGACATAGTGGTCGAGCGCCGAGAAGCGCGGTCCCTCGGGCAGGAAGGCGCGGGTGCAGATGCGGTGCGCCAGCGAGCTGTCTCGCCCCTGCAGCAGCGCCAGCGCCGGGCCGGTGGCGACGCGGTAGCGTTCGAACTGGTTGAGGAAGGTCTTGATCGTCGGCGAGCGCTGCTTGCGCGGCAGCGTTTCCGTCGCCGCCCGCAGCTGCTCGAGGCCGGCCGGCGACAGCAGTTCGAGGACGGTGCCCAGCGCCAGGTCGGCCTGCGTGGCGTGGAAGCCGCGCGAACGCAGGAAGCCCGTCAGGTAGGCTGTCGCCGGGTAGGGCGTGTTCAGCTGCGTCATCGGCGGAATCACCGACAGGAGGCGGGGGCGGGCGGGCAGGGCGGTCATCGCCGGCAGTTTACCCGCTGCCGTCGGTAAACGACATGGGGCGGCCCGCAGGCCGCCCCGGATCGATGTGTTTCTGGTTCGCTGCCGACTCAGCCGAGCACGGTTCTCTGCTTGTTGTACTGCTCCAGTGCCCGCTGCGTGCCGTAGGAAATGGCGTCTTCAACGGAAGCGAACTGACGGCGCGACGAACTGTTGTTGCTGGTTTGCGTCTTGCTGCTTTCCTCGTTGGTGGCGCTGGTCTGGCGGGCGGCGGTCTGCTCGGCAGCACGGGCCGTGCCGTAGGCAATGGCTTCGTCGACCGAGGCGAATTGACGGCGGGAGGTGCCGTTGCTGGCCTGGGTCCGGGTGTTTTCTTCGTTGTTGGCGCTGTTCTGCTGAACACCGCGCTGCTCGGCCGCACGGGCGGTGCCGTAGGCGATGGCTTCGTCGACCGAAGCAAACTGGCGGCGTTCCGGCCGTGCCGTGGCCGATGCGCTGCGCGTGCTTTCCGCCTGCTGCCGGGCGACACCGTCGGCGCTCAGCGTGACCTTCGTCGAAGCGCTGTCGCCTGTGGTCGAGGTGGCACGCGAGACCTGCTGCAGGGCATTCTTCAGGCCGGCGGTATCGGCGCCGATGGCGGTCGCCATCTTCTCGGCAGCCTTCAGGCTGTTGCTCAGGGAATTCATCGACCGCTCGCTACGGTTGTTGACCGACTGGCTGCGATAGGCGTCTTGCGCGGCGGTGCTTGAGCTGATGGGGCTGGGCATGATGGCCTCCTGGGTCAGGATGCGGTGTTGCGGGTCATTGAGACGGCTAGGAGAGTACTGTACGCCAAGCGAGGGAGGCTTGTGCAAAGAAAATGAGCAATGCAACAAAAGTGCTTATCCGTCAGTTGGCTAGAAGCAACACCCAGTGCGCTTCCACAGACTTATCCACAGATTTCGTGGATAACCCGGAGGCTGGCGCAAGCGGCGTTCCGGGCTTTATACTGTGCATATGAACAGTAATCGCCGCATCGCCCACCTCGACATGGACGCCTTCTTCGCCTCGGTCGAGCTGCGGCATTACCCGATGCTGCGCGGCCAGCCGGTGGTTGTCGGCGGTCGCCGCGTCGACCGGCCGGTCGAGCAGGCCGACGGCA
>DKNF01000111.1 GCA_002470165.1 Betaproteobacteria bacterium UBA7395
TTCGGCGATGGTTCGATGCGCCAGATCGCCCCCTTGTCGCCGGCGATTCACCTCGGCGCCGAGCGCCTGCTGATCGTCGGCGCACCGCGTCGCGACGAGCACCGGGAGCGGCTGCACAACGACGATTACCCCTCGCTCGCCCAGATCGCCGGCCATGCGCTGTCGAGCATCTTCCTCGACGGACTGGCCGTAGACATCGAGCGCGTCGAGCGGATCAACCGCACCTTGTCAGCCATACCGGAGGATTTGCGGCAGGCGTCGGGAATCAAGCTGCGGCCGATCGACACGCTGGTGATTTCCCCCTCCGAGCGCATCGACCGGATCGCCGCCGAACACGCCCATACGCTGCCCTGGCCGATCAAGCTCCTGCTCGGCGGGATCGGCGCGATGAACCGGCGCGGTGGCGCCCTGACCAGCTACCTGCTGTTCGAAAAACCCTTCACCCGCAAGCTGATCGACCTCGGATACGCCGACACGCTGGCCCGGGCCGGCGAAATCGGCGATTTCCTCGAACTGTAGCTTATTGGCTGGCCTCGACCAGACGCCGGGCGCGGACGCCGGCGGCCAGGCGCTCGAGCACGAGCAGGCTGTCGTCCCAGTGGATGCAGGCGTCGGTGATGCTCTGCCCGTAGGTCAGCGGCTTTTCCGGCGACAGGTCCTGGCGCCCCTCGACCAGATGCGACTCGACCATGACGCCCATGATCCGCTCCTCGCCGGCGGCCAGCTGGGCGGCGACGCTGTCGCAGACTTCCATCTGCAGCTTGTACTGCTTGCGGCTGTTGCCGTGCGAGAAATCGACCATCAACCGCGCCGCCAGACCGGCCTTGGCGATTTCCTGGCAGGCTGCGTCGACGCTGGCGGCATCGTAGTTGGGTTCCTTGCCGCCGCGCAGGATGACGTGGCAGTCCTCGTTGCCCATCGTGGACACGATGGCGGTATGGCCGGACTTGGTCACCGACAGGAAATGGTGCGGCGAATTGGCCGAACGGATGGCGTCGACCGCGATCCGCATGTTGCCGTCGGTGCCGTTCTTGAAGCCGACCGGACACGAGAGACCTGAGGCCAGCTCGCGATGCACCTGCGATTCGGTGGTGCGGGCGCCGATGGCGCCCCAGGCGATCAGGTCGGCGGTGTATTGCGGCGTGATCGTGTCGAGGAACTCGGTCGCACAGGGCAGGCCGAGCTCGTTGATCTCGAGCAGGATGCGCCGAGCCAGGCGGATGCCTTCGTTGATGCGGAAGGTGTTGTCGAGGCGCGGATCGTTGATCAGGCCCTTCCAGCCGACCGTGGTACGCGGCTTCTCGAAATAGACGCGCATGACGACGATCAGGTCGTCGGCGTACTTGTCGGCCTCGCGGGCGAGACGCTTGGCATACTCCATCGCTGCGTCGTAGTCATGGATCGAACAGGGGCCGATGACCACCAGCAGGCGGTCATCGGCGCCGTGCAGGACGCGGTGGATGGCCTGGCGGGCGGCATAGGTGGTCTGCGCGGCACGCCCGGAGGCCGGATACTCACGGAAAACGTGGGCCGGTGGTACCAGCTCCTTGATCTCCCTGATCCGTACGTCGTCGGTGACCGGTTTACCCGTTGCCGTGCTGTTCGCTGCCATGTCCTGAACCATCCAGTAGAAATTGCCGAAGATCGGGCATTCTACCGGAAGGCGGGACGCTGCGGCGTCACGGCAACTGCGTCAGGTAATGCGAAAGGGAAACGATGTCTTCGTTCTTCAGTGGCGCGGTGGCGATTCTCATCAGCTGATTGTTGCGCACACCGGTACCGTCACGGTAATGGGTGATCGCCGTTTTCAGATAGGGCTGCTGCTGGCCGGCCAGCCTCGGATAGAGCTCATTGCCGCGAGCATCCGCACCATGACAGCGGGCGCACAGCTTGTCGAACAGAACCTTGCCGTGAGCAATCTGGCTGACATCCGCCTTTGAGGGCAGAACCGAAACACTGGCGTAGTAAAGGGCGATCTGGGCACGCTCTTCGTTGCTAAGCACCTTGATCAGACCTTCCATGAAGGCATTCTTGCGTTCGCCGGCACCGAACTTGCGAATCTGTTCGAGCAGGTAGGCGGGGTGCTGGCCGGCCAGATTCGGCACATCGCTGGTCTTGGCAACGCCGTTTTCACCATGGCAATTGGCACAGAAAAAGCTCGCCTTCTTGCCGGCGGCGATTGCCGCCTGAAGTGAAGCCGGATCGGCCTGCAGGGCCTTCATGCGCTCGTGAGCCGCCGACTGGGCGAACAATGGACCGCTCGCCAGCAGAGTGGCCAGTAACAGGATCACGCGCATGACTTGGCTCCGAAAAAATGACAATGCGGAATTATGCCGTTCCACCCACCGTCAGTCCATCGATTCGCAGCGTTGGCTGACCAACGCCAACCGGCACACTCTGCCCTTCCTTGCCGCAGGTGCCGACACCGGGATCAAGTTTGAGGTCGTTGCCGATCATCGACACCCGGGTCAGCGCGTCCGGCCCGTTGCCGATCAGCGTCGCCCCCTTGATCGGCCGGGTCACCTTGCCGTCCTCGATCAGATAGGCCTCGCTCATCGAGAAGACGAACTTGCCGCTGGTGATGTCGACCTGACCGCCGCCGAAGTTGGCGGCGTAGATGCCCTTCTTGACCGAGGCAATGATTTCCTGCGGATCGTGCTCGCCGGCCAGCATCATGGTGTTGGTCATGCGCGGCAGCGGCAGGTGGGCGAAAGATTCGCGGCGGCCATTTCCGGTCGGGGCAACGCCCATCAGGCGGGCGTTCAGGCTGTCCTGCATGTAGCCCTTGAGGATGCCGTCCTCGATCAGCACATTGCGCTGGGTCGGGTTGCCCTCGTCGTCGATGTTCAGCGAACCACGCCGGTCGGCGATGGTGCCGTCGTCGATGACGGTGACGCCCCTGGCGGCAACGCGTTCGCCGATGCGCCCGGAAAAGGCCGAACTGCCCTTGCGGTTGAAGTC
>DKNF01000114.1 GCA_002470165.1 Betaproteobacteria bacterium UBA7395
CTGACCGGGGAGACCGGCGCCGGCAAATCGATCCTCATCGACGCCCTGGCCCTGGCGCTTGGCGAGCGCGGCGACGCCGGCGTCGTCCGTGCGGGCTGCGACAAGGCCGAGATCGCCGCCACCTTCGACGTTGCCGCCTTGCCCGAAGTCGCTGCCTGGCTCGACGAAAATGGACTCGATGCCGGCGACGAACTGCTGCTGCGCCGGGTGGTCGACGCCAACGGCCGCTCGCGTGCCTGGATCAACGGCTCGTCGGCGACCGTCCAGCAGTTGCGCGAAGTCGGCGAGTGGCTGGTCGATATTCACGGTCAGCACGCCCACCAGTCGCTGTTACGCGCCGATGCGCAGCGCCAGTTGCTCGACGGCCACGCCGGTCTGGGCGAATTGGTACGCGAGGTCGGCGGCGCCTGGAAGTCCTGGCGCGATGCGGAACAGGCCTGGCGGACGGCGAGCGAAGGGGCGGCGGCACTGTTGAGCGAGCGCGAACAACTGGAATGGCAGGTCGGCGAACTGGCAGCGCTGGCTTTCACCGCCGACGAGTGGGCCGAACTCGACCTCGAGCATCGCCGCCTCGGCCATGCGGCCAGCCTGATCGAGGGCGCCCAGTACGCACTCGGCGTGCTCGCCGAAGACGACGCCGCCTGCGAGCGCCAGATCGACCGCGTCGCCACCCGGTTGGCCGGGTTGGCCGATTATGATCCGGCACTGGCCGAGGTCGCCGGGCTGCTCGGTTCGGTTCAGGCCGAGTTGGCGGACGCCGTGTCGACGTTGCGCCGCTATGCCGACCGCGCCGATCTCGATCCGTCGCGGCTGGCCGAAGTCGAAGCGCGGATGGACGCAGTCATGGCCCAGGCGCGCAAGCACCGGGTGACGCCGGTCGAGTTGCCGGCGCTGCTTGCCGGCTGGCAGGCGCGACTGGCCGAACTGTCGGCGGCGGCCGATCTCGAAGGGCTGCAGGCGCGTGTCGATGCGCTGCGCAGTGCCTATCTGGAAGTTGCCGGGCGTTTGTCGGCCGGACGGCGCCAGGCCGCCGAAGAGATGGGCGCCCGGGTCAGCGAGATCATGCGCCAGCTGGCGCTGTCTTCCGGCCGTTTCGAGGTGGCCTTGCTGCCGCTCGATAACGGTGCGGTTTACGGCCTCGAACAGGTCGAATTCAGGATCGGTGGTCTCGCCGGCAACGAAGCCAGGCCGCTGGCCAAGGTCGCTTCCGGCGGCGAGCTGTCGCGCATCAGCCTGGCCATCCAGGTGCTGACCTCGCGTTCGGCCAGCGTGCCGACGCTGATCTTCGACGAGGTCGATGTCGGTATCGGCGGCGGTGTTGCCGAAATCGTCGGTCGCCTGCTGCGCGAACTCGGCCGCGAACGCCAGGTGCTGTGCGTCACCCACCTGGCGCAGGTGGCGGCGCAGGCCGACTGGCAGTGGCAGGTGAGCAAGGCGGGTCGCGACGGCGTCGTGCTGTCGGCGATCAAGGCGCTCGACGACGACGGCCGGGTCCGGGAAATCGCGCGCATGCTGGGCGGCGTCGAAATCACCGACATCACCCTGCAGCACGCCCGCGAGCTGTTGCGCCTGGACGCTTAGGCGAACACCTTGGTGGCCGCGAAAGCGGCCAGCAACAGGAAGAAGACGCCGCTGACGCGGTGAATCCAGACCAGCGGCAGACGATTGAGCAGGCGGCGGCCGGCGACGATGCCGAGCAGCGAGGTGGTGGCCAGCGCCAGCGTGGCGCCGGTCCAGATGGCGGCGGCGCTGCCGGTGCTGCCCAGGCCGGCGACGGCAATCTGCGTCTTGTCGCCGAATTCGGCCAGGAAAATCAGCAGGAAGGTGGTGGCGAAGATGCCGTGCCCCGGTTTTTCCTCGATTTCCTCGTCGTCTTCCTCTTCCCGGTAGCGCAGGGCGCTGATGCCGAAGGCGGCGAACAGCACGGCAACGGCCAGCGCCACCAGCCAGCCCGGCAGCCAGGCAGCAACGGCGGCGCCGAACAGCACGGCGAGCAGGTTGAGTATGGCAAAGGCGGCGATGGCGCCGAGGGCGACCGGCAGTCCGCGGTGGCGCGAGGCCAGGGTCATGCAGACGAGCTGGCTCTTGTCGCCGAATTCGGCCAGGCCGATGACCAGGAAAGTCGTGCCGACCGACGACAGCCAGGCGCCGCTGCCCGGCGGAATTGCATCAATCATCAGTGATTATCGGTGGTCGGCGGTGTTGCTGGCGGGGACCTGGGTGCGGTGCGGGCAGGCTTCCTTGGTGCAGTGCGCGTAGAGGTAGAGCGCGTGATCCTGGATCTTGAAGCCGCGTTCCTCTGCGATCATGTTCTGCCGGCGCTCGATTTCCGGATCGTAGAATTCCTCGACCTTGCCGCAGTCGATGCAGACCAGGTGATCGTGGTGCTTGCCGCGGTTGATTTCGAACACCGCTTTGCCGGATTCGAAGAAGTGGCGCTCCAGCAGACCGGCCTGTTCGAACTGGGTCAGCACGCGATAGACGGTAGCCAGGCCGATGTCCATGTTTTCGGCGAGCAGCATGCGGTAGACATCCTCTGCCGTCATGTGACGCATCGTGCCCTTTTCGAACAGCTCAAGAATCTTCAGGCGTGGAAAGGTGGCTTTCAGGCCGATGCTCTTGAGGCTCTGCGGGTCGCTCATCGTAGGGATTCCTGTTCTTTTTGCGAGGCTGGGAGTGTGAGGATTTCGGGTATGATATACCGCTTCACAGTCGATACGAAACTTCCGGAAAACCGCATGCGCCGTTCCCGCTCCCTGTTGCTTGTCGCCGCCTGCGCGCTGCTGACAGCCTGCTCATACAAGCCGAGTTTCATCAACGAGTACAAGATCGATGTCCAGCAGGGCAATGTGCTGACCCAGGACATGGTGGCGCAATTGAAGCCCGGGCAGAGCCGGGAGCAGGTGCGCTTCATTCTCGGTACGCCCTTGATCACCGATATTTTTCATCGGGACCGCTGGGATTACGTCTATCGCTTCCGCGAAGGGCGTAGCGGTCAGGTTCAGTCGCGCAAGTTTTCCGTGTTTTTCGACGGCAACGGCCAGCTTGAGCGCGTTTCCGGCGATGTCGAGCTGGCTTCGGTCGAAGAGCTGACGATGCCGGCGTCGAAAATGCGCTTGGTCGATCTCGGCTCGATCGGTGAGGATGGCGCCGCGCAACCCTTGCCGCCGCCCGAAGAGCCGGGTTTCGTCCGGCGCATGTTGAACCGTATTGGATTGTAAGCAATGAGCAAAGCACGTATCGGCATCGTCGGTGCCGGCGGCCGCATGGGCCGCATGTTGATCGAAGCCGTCCTCAAGGACGATTCCGTGGTCCTCGGTGCCGCTTTCGATGTTCCGGGCAGCCCGGTGATCGGCGCCAGCGCCGGGGCACTGGTCGGCATGGACAGCGAAGTCGTGGTGATCAGCGATCTGGTCGCCGGCATGAAGCAGATCGATTGCCTGATCGATTTCACGCGTCCGGAAGGCACGCTGGAGCATCTGGAAATCTGCCGTCGGGCGGGCGTCGGCATGGTTATCGGCACGACCGGTTTCGACGCTGCCGGCAAGGCAGCCATTGCCGCCGCCGCCAAGGATGTGCCGGTGGTCTTTGCCCCGAACATGGCAATTGGCGTCAATCTGGTTTTCAAGTTGCTGGACACGGCAGCGCGCATCCTCAACGAAGGGTACGACATCGAGATCGTCGAGGCTCATCACCGGATGAAGGTCGATGCCCCGTCGGGTACCGCCCTGCGCATGGGTGAGGTCGTCGCCGCCGCGCTGGGACGCGATCTTGCCGATTGCGCGGTGTATGGCCGCGAAGGCGTCACCGGCGAGCGCGATCCCTCGACCATCGGTTTTGCCACGGTGCGCGGCGGCGATATCGTCGGCGATCATACGGTCATGTTCTGCGGTCTCGGCGAGCGCGTCGAAGTCACGCACAAGGCCGGCAGCCGCATGCCCTACGCCCTGGGCAGCTTGCGCGCGGCGCGTTACCTATCCGGTCGCAAGAACGGGCTGTACGACATGCAGGATGTGCTCGGCTTCCGCTGACAACGATGAAATCCCGACTGCTGCAGCGCCAGATCGAGGAGTTGTTCGGCGGCGACGGTGAAGCCACCCTGCGGCAGCTGCTCGAATCGGCCCGGCAGCAGGGCGGTCAGGTGTTGGCGCAGGCGGTCGAGAAGTTGATCGAGCGGGTCGATGCCTCCTATGTCGCCTATGCCGGCCTGAATAATTGGACCACCGCCCTGTCGGGCGACGCCTTGGTCGACTGGAACCTGCGCAGCGGCAACATCGATGCAGGGCGGCAATGGAAGGAGATGCTGGGCTATGCCCAGGAAGATCTCGACAATTCCATCGTTCAGTGGCAGCGCCTGCTTCATCCCGAGGATCTGCGCAACCTGCAGTCCAGAATCACCCGTCATGTGACCAGCCGGGATCGCTGGTTCGAGCTTGAGTGCCGCTTCAGGGCGAAGGACGGTGCCTGGCGCTGGTTCATGATCCGCGGCGCGGTCGCCGCCCGCGACGGTGATGGCGAGCCGGTGCGCATGCTGGTTCTGCAGCGCGACATCAGCCAGATCAAGGCGGCCGAGTCGGCGCTGATCGCCGCCAAGGAATCGGCCGAGTCGGCGAACAAGGCCCGCGGTGCTTTCCTGGCCAACATGAGTCATGAAATCCGGACGCCGATGAACGGCATCATCGGCATGACCGAACTGGCGCTCGATACCGAACTGGATGCCGAGCAGCGCCACTATCTGAAAACGGTCAAGTCGTCGGCGGAGTCCTTGCTGACCATCGTCAACGACATTCTCGACTTCTCCAAGATCGAAGCCGGGCGCATGGAAGTCGAGGCGGTCTCCTTCCTAGTGCATGATGTCGTCCTCGAGGCGGTTCGCGTGCTGGCCATCAACGCCCATCGCAAAGGACTGGAACTGGTCGTCGACATCCGCCCGGATGTGCCGGGGCGGATGGTCGGCGACCCGACCCGCCTGCGTCAGGTGATCATCAATCTGGTCGGTAATGCGATCAAGTTCACCGAGGCCGGGGAGGTGGAGGTGACGGTGGCGGTCGGCAAGGCATCGATCAAGGAAACCGAAATCCTGATATCGGTTCGCGATACCGGCATCGGTGTGCCGGCCGACAAGCAGCAGGCGATTTTCGATGCTTTCTCGCAGGCCGATGTGTCCACGACCCGGCGTTATGGCGGGACCGGTCTCGGTCTGGCAATCTGCGCCAAGCTGGTGCAGCTGATGGGCGGGCGCATCTGGCTGGAGAGCCAGGAGGGGCAGGGGTCGATTTTTCATTTCACGGTTGGCTTGCGAGTCGATCCTGCGGCACCGGCGACCGGTGCGGCACCGGTCGCGGCCTATCGCGGACGGCGGGCCCTGATCGTCGAGGACAATGCGGTGGCCGGTCGATGCCTGCAAGGCGTGCTCGAGGGGCTGGGCATGCAGGTGTCGCTGGTCGACGACCCGGTGCAGGCGACGGCGGTCATGAACAAGAGCCGGGCCATGGATTTTCCCTTCGACTATCTATTCGTCGATGCCGCCATGGCGGCACCGGCCGGTATGGCCATGGTCGAGAACTGGCGGCTTGGCGGGCAGCGCGAGCGGATGATGGTCATGCTGACGACCGAGAATCAGCGCCAGGATCTGGCGCGCCTGCGCGATCTCGGCGTGGCAGTGCATCTGGTCAAGCCGGTAGGTGCGGGCGACGTCGAGGTGGCGCTGGGCCTGGCCGAAGTCTCCGGGGCGGCCCAGCCCGGTAGTGTCGAACTCGAGCCTTTCGACGTCGATGCGCCGGCGGGGCGGGCGGCGGCGCGCAACCAGCGCGTCCTGCTGGTCGAGGATAATCCGGTCAATCAGGAACTGGCCCTGCGCCTGCTCGAACGAGAGGGCTACCGTGTCAAGGTGGCGAACAACGGGGCGGAAGCTGTCGACATGTTCGATCAGGGAAGCTTCGACATCATCCTGATGGACATGCAGATGCCGGTCATGGGCGGGATCGAGGCGACCGAGGCCATCCGTTCGCACGAGATGCGCCGGAGCTGGGTGATCTCGCACGAACTGAAGCCGATCTACATCATCGCGATGACGGCGAATGTCATGGAGAGTGATCGCGAACGCTGTCTGGCGGCGGGGATGAACGATTATGTCGCCAAGCCGCTGCGGCCCGAGGTGCTCTACGCCGCGCTGGAGCGGGCCGGCGGTGACGACTCGCTGCGCGTGTCGGTGATCGGTCCGGTGGGTGCGCGCCCGCATGTTTCGGGGATCAACCTGCAGGCGGCGCTGGATAATCTCGGCGATGCCGATCTGCTGGCGACCATGGCTGAAATGCTGCTGGCCGAGTGGCGGGGGCATCTGGAGCAGCTGAAGCAGGCCATTGTGGCGCAGGATGCGGTCAATGCCCGCATGCATGCCCACACGCTGAAAAGCCTGGTGGCGATGTTCCATGCCGAGGATGCGCGGGGGCTGGCGGCCCGGATAGAAAACGACATGATGGCGGAAGTCATCGACTGGGCCGGCGGCCTGCAGTTGTTCGCCTCGCTGGCGGCGGAAATGGAACGTATCCGTCCGCATCTGGAGGCTTTCGTCGAGACGCGTGTAATGCCTTGAATTTGCCTGAAAAGGCTCTTTTCGGCTAGAATGGGAAGGTTAAAAAAGCACAAGCGGGGAGGCGCGAGCCTCCCCGCTTGGCACATGAACGAGCAGAAAAATTACAGGAGAGCTGACGTGTCGCTGCTGCCCTCATTCACACCCGCCATCCTCGCCCTCGCCGACGGGACGGTTTTCAAGGGCCAATCCATCGGCGCCGACGGCGTAACCAGCGGTGAAGTGGTTTTCAACACCGCGATGACCGGCTATCAGGAAATCCTGACCGATCCGTCGTATTCGCGCCAGATCGTCACGCTGACCTATCCGCATATCGGCAATACCGGCTGCAATGCCGAGGACTTCGAGTCGCGCGCCAACTACGCTGCCGGACTGGTGGTCAAGGACCTGCCGCGCCTGGCCTCGAACTGGCGTTGCCAGGAAGATCTCGGCGCTTACCTGAAGAAGCACGGCATCGTCGCCATCGCCGGCATCGATACGCGCAAGCTGACCCGCGTCCTGCGGGAAAAGGGCGCCCAGGCCGGCTGCATTCTCGCCGGCGAAGCCGACGAAGCCAAGGCGCTGGCCGCCGCCCGCGCCTTCCCCGGGCTGGCCGGCATGGATCTGGCCAAGGTCGTCTCGGCGACCGAGCGTTACACCTGGAGCGAGGCCGAATGGACGCTCGACGGCTACAAGCAGCGTGCCGAGGAGCGTTTCCACGTCGTCGCCTACGACTTCGGGGTCAAGAGCAATATCCTGCGCATGCTCGCCGAGCGCGGTTGCAAGCTGACCGTCGTGCCGGCGCAGACGCCTGCGGCCGACGTGCTGGCAATGAAACCGGACGGTGTCTTCCTGTCCAACGGTCCGGGCGACCCGGAACCCTGCGACTACGCGATCGCCGCGATCCGTGAGATCCTCGCCGCCGGCGTGCCGACCTTCGGCATCTGCCTCGGCCACCAGTTGCTGGCGCTGGCTTCCGGCGCCAAGACCTTGAAGATGAAGTTCGGCCACCACGGTGCCAACCATCCGGTCAAAGACATGGATACCGGCCAGGTGCTGATCACCAGCCAGAACCACGGTTTCGCGGTCGATCCGGCGTCGATGCCGGTCAACCTGCGAGTCACCCATGTCTCGCTGTTCGACGGTTCCAACCAGGGGATCGCCCGCACCGACGTGCCGGCCTTCTCCTTCCAGGGGCACCCGGAAGCCAGCCCCGGCCCGCACGACGTGGCCTACCTGTTCGATCGCTTCCTCGACACCATGACGCGCGGCGTGGCTGCGCTCAACAACGCGCAATAAGCGGCACAGAGAGAGATAACGATGCCGAAACGTACAGACATCAAGAGTGTTTTGATCATTGGTGCCGGCCCGATCATCATCGGCCAGGCCTGTGAATTCGACTATTCCGGCGCCCAGGCCTGCAAGGCCCTGCGCGAAGAGGGTTACAAGGTCATCCTGGTGAACTCCAACCCGGCGACGATCATGACCGACCCGGAAATGGCCGACGTCACCTACATCGAGCCGATCACCTGGCAGGTCGTCGCCAAGATCATCGAGAAGGAACGTCCGGACGCGCTGCTGCCGACCATGGGCGGCCAGACGGCGCTGAACTGCGCGCTCGATCTCGACCGCGAAGGCGTGCTGGCCAAGTTCGGCGTCGAGCTGATCGGTGCTTCCAAGGAAGCCATCGACAAGGCCGAGGACCGCCAGAAGTTCAAGGACGCGATGACCAAGATCGGTCTCGGCTCCGCCAAGTCGGCCACCGCGCACAGCATGGAAGAGGCCTACCAGGTGCAGGCGATGATCGGTTTCCCGACCATCATCCGCCCGTCCTTCACGCTCGGCGGCACCGGCGGCGGCATCGCCTACAACCGCGCCGAGTTCTTCGACATCGTCCAGTCCGGCCTCGACGCCTCGCCCACCACCGAGGTGCTGATCGAGGAGTCCGTCCTCGGCTGGAAGGAGTACGAGATGGAGGTGATCCGCGATCGCGCGGACAACTGCATCATCGTCTGCTCGATCGAGAACCTCGACCCGATGGGCGTGCATACCGGTGACTCGATCACCGTCGCGCCGGCGCAGACGCTGACCGACCGCGAATACCAGCTGATGCGCAACGCCAGCATCGCCATCCTGCGCGAGATCGGCGTCGACACCGGCGGCTCCAACGTGCAGTTCGC
>DKNF01000187.1 GCA_002470165.1 Betaproteobacteria bacterium UBA7395
ATGATGCCGGGGCCGCCGCCGGAGATCACCGAGAAGCCGGAATCGGACAGCAAACGCGCAACGCGTTCGGTCAGCTCGTAATAAGGGGTGCCTTCCTTGACCCGGGCCGAACCGAAGATCGTCACCGCCGGCTTGATCGCCGCCAGGCGGTCGGTAGCTTCGACGAACTCTGACATAATGCCGAAAATCCGCCAGGATTCGCGGGCTGTCGCGCTTTTCAGCAGCGCCTCGGTCTCGATGCCCATCACCAGTTTTTCGCTCTCGGTCATTGCCATGCCTCTCTTGTTGTTGGTGGACGGTTCGTCCTATCTGTACCGCGCCTATCACGCCCTGCCCGACCTGCGGAATCCGGCCGGCGAGCCGACTGGCGCGCTGTACGGGGTTTTGAACATGCTACGTCGTCTGGAAAGCGACCACAAGGCGGACTACAAGGCCGTCGTCTTCGACGCCAAGGGCAAGACCTTCCGCGACGACTGGTATCCCGAGTACAAGGCACATCGTCCGCCGATGCCCGACGACCTGCGCGCCCAGATCGAGCCGATCCACGCCGCCATCGCCGCCGCCGGCTGGCCGGTGCTGTGCATCGACGGCGTCGAAGCCGACGACGTGATCGGCACGCTGGCGACGAAAGCTGCCGCCGACGGCATCGACACGCTGATTTCCACCGGCGACAAGGACCTGACCCAACTGGTCGGTCCGCATGTCCGCTGGTACAACACGATGAGCGAGGAAATGCTCGACACGACCGGCGTCGAAGCCAAGTTCGGCGTCCCGCCCTCGCTGATCGTCGATTACCTGGCGCTGGTCGGCGACACTGTCGACGGCGTTCCCGGCGTCGCCAAATGCGGACCGAAGACCGCCGTCAAATGGCTGACGCAATACGGCTCGCTCGACGCCATCGTCGCCAACGCCGACAAGATCAGCGGCGTGGTCGGCCAGAACCTGCGCGACCACCTCGACTTCCTGCCGCTCGGCAAGAAGCTCGTCACCGTCGTCTGCGACCTGCCCGATTTGCCGGCGCCGACGGCGTTGACCGCCACGGCGCGCGACCGCGACACGCTGCGCGAGTTGTACACGCGCTACAACTTCCGCACCTGGACGCGCGAACTCGACAACGATGCGCCGTCGGCCAGCGAAGAAACCGCCGCGCCGCCGGCCGCACCGAGCGAGGTCCGCTACGAAACCGTGTTCACCTGGGAACAGTTCGAGCACTGGCTGCAAAAGATCGAAACCGCCTCGTTGACCGCGCTCGACACCGAAACCACCAGCCTCGACAGCTTCGCCGCGCGCATCGTCGGCATCTCGCTGTCGGTGACGCCCGGCGAGGCCTGCTACATCCCGCTCGCCCACAACGGCCCCGGCGTCGCCGAGCAGTTGCCGCGCGACGAGGTGCTGGCGAAACTGAAGCCCTGGCTGGAAAACGCCGACCGCCGGAAAGTGCTGCAGAACGCCAAGTACGACCAGCACGTCTTCGCCAACCACGGCATCGCGCTGGCCGGCATCGCCCACGACACGATGCTGCAGAGCTACGTGATCGAATCCGACAAGGGCCACGACCTCGGCCAACTGTGCAGCCGCCACCTCGGCCTTGCCACGATCGCCTACGAAGACCTGTGCGGCAAGGGCGCCAAGCAGATCGGCTTCGACCAGGTCGATATCGAACGCGCCGCCACCTATGCCGCCGAGGACGCCGACGTCACGCTGCGCGTTCATGACGTGCTGCACCCGCAGTTCGGCAAGGCGCCGGGCCTCTCCCGCATCTACCACGAGATCGAACTGCCGGCCCGCCAGGTCATCTGGCAGATGGAGCGCACCGGCATCCTGATCGACGGCGACACGCTCGCCCGCCAGAGCCACGAGATCGGCCAGAAGATCATGGCGCTGGAAGCACAGGCCTATGAGCTCGCCGGCCAGCCGTTCAACCTGGCTTCGCCCAAGCAACTGGGCGAAATCCTATTCGGCAAGCTCGGCCTGCCGGTGAAGAAGAAAACCGCCTCCGGCGGCGCCTCCACCGACGAGGAAGTGCTCTCCGAACTGGCGCTCGACTACCCGCTGCCCAAGCTGCTGCTCGAACACCGCAGCCTGTCGAAACTGAAGGGCACCTACACCGACAAGCTGCCGCGCATGATCAACCCGGACACCGGCAGAGTACATACGCACTTCTCGCAGGCCTCGGTGGTCACCGGCCGGCTCGCGTCCAGCGAACCCAACTTGCAGAACATCCCGGTGCGCACCGACGAAGGGCGAAAAATCCGCACCGCCTTCATCGCCCCCGCAGGCAGCAGCATCGTCTCGGCCGACTATTCGCAGATCGAACTGCGCATCATGGCCCACCTCTCCGGCGACGAGCGCCTGCTCGACGCCTTCGCCCACGGCGAGGACGTGCACCGCGCCACCGCCGCCGAGATCTTCGGCGTCACGCCGCTGGAAGTCGGCCCCGATCAACGGCGCGTCGCCAAGAGCATCAACTTCGGCCTGATCTACGGCATGAGCGCCTTCGGCCTGGCCCGCCAGCTCGGTCTGGAGCGCAGCGCCGCGCAGACCTACATCGACCGCTACTTCGCCCGTTACCCCGGCGTCGCCCGCTACATGGAAGAAGCGCGGGCGACGGTGCGCGAGCACGGCTACGTCGAAACCGTCTTCGGTCGCCGCCTGTGGCTGCCGGAAATCCGTTCGAGCAACGGCAACCGCCGCCAGGCGGCGGAGCGCGCGGCGATCAACGCGCCGATGCAGGGCACCGCAGCCGACCTGATCAAGCTCGCCATGATCGCCGTCCAGGGCTGGCTGGAACAGACCGCCCGCCAGTCGAAACTGGTCCTGCAGGTACACGACGAACTGGTGCTGGAAGTGCCG
>DKNF01000063.1 GCA_002470165.1 Betaproteobacteria bacterium UBA7395
TGAGCGCGAGCAGGTTGGTCTGATCGGCAATGTCGCGGACCTCGCGGGTCATGTCGGTGATTGCCTGGGTGCTTTGCACGAACTGGTCGACCGTGCTGGCGATCTCGTCTATGTTTTCCTGGATGCGCCGGATTTCGCCAACTAAGTGCGAGACCTTGCGCGTGCCCAGCGCGGTCTGGGCGACGCTTTCCTCGGACTGGGCATTGACTTCGCGGGCGGTTTCGGAAACCGAGGTGATTGCCACCGTCAGTTCCTCGATCGCTGCAGCGCTGCCGCTGACGGCATTGGCCTGGTGTTCGGAAACCTCGGCCAGGACGCCGGAGGTCTGCGCCAGTTGCTCGGAAGCGCTGGCAACTTCGGCGCTGGCTGCGTTGATCTCGCGGATCAGTTGCTGCAGGCGTTCCATCATCGTGTTGAAAGCCTGCGACATGCGTCCGATCTCGTCCTGATTGACGATTGCAGCGCGACGGGTCAGGTCGCCGCTGCCGGCGATGTGACTCATCGTCGATTCCAGCCCGGCCAGCGGGCCGATGATCGAGCGAATGAAGAACAACGCCAGGGTTAGCAGGACGATCAGAGCAGCGATCGCCGAGACACCGAGCCCGAGCTTGACCGAGGCGTAGACTTCGGTAGAGCGCTCGCGATCGTTGGCCTGCAGTTCGAGCGAAATTTTCTGCATCTCGGCGACCAGTTCATCGATGACCTTGGTCGGTTCGCGGTCGATGCCGCGCACAAGTTTGTCGATGGTGGCGGCAGGTTCGGCGGTGCTACGGTCGTACTGACCGAGGGCCTCATGGTAACGTGGCGCCAGTTGGCCGAAGGTGCTGGTCACCTGGTCGATCTTGAGTCGTTCGGCGACGCCAAGACCGGCCGCGGTCTGGCCGACCTTGGTCAGTTGTTCGCTGACCCGGGCGGCTTCAGCGTCAAAACTCTTCAGGTGCCTGGCGTAGGCTTCCGGGTCCTTGCCGCGAAGCAGCGTGTTTTTCCACTCCTGAACCATGATTTTGAAACTGACCTGAGCGCTGCGGGCTCCATCGATGGCTTCGATCAATGCCGCGCTGCGGGCGATCGATGCATCCTGCTCATGGTGAAGTTTTGCTGCCTGGCTAAGTGCGAACAGGCCAACGCCAAGCAGGGCGAGTACGGCGACGGCAACGAGGATCAACAGCTTGTGCTTGATTTGGAGGTGCATCGCCATACTCCTGGCTGGTATCTGTTCAGAAAAAAACTGTCGATAAGCTCACTCTGGTACACGCGCCGCGTTTGGTAAATACTGACACAAACGCTAGTCGCTTGCACAAGTATCACCGACGCCTCGACGCCCGAATTTTGCGGTCACCAAATTGCGACGAAATCGTCCAATTCCTTGTGATAGATTCGGGCTATGACAACGATCAGCACACTGTTCCTGCTGGCCGGCCTGTTGCTGTTCATCAGCGTGCTGGCCAGCACCATTTCCGCGCGTCTCGGCCTGCCGCTGCTGCTGCTTTTTCTCGGTGTCGGCATGTTGGCCGGGGAGGATGGCATTGGCGGCATCGTCTTTGACGATTTCAAGACCGCCAACCTGATTGCCCAGCTGGCGCTGGCGGTGATCCTGCTCGACGGTGGCCTGCGCACCGATTCCGGCAGTTTCCGCGTCGCCCTGAAGCCGGCGGCGGTGCTGGCCACCTGGGGGGTGGTCGGGACAGTCGGGCTGCTCGGCCTTTTTGCCACCTGGCTGCTCGATGTCGATTGGCGGCTGGGTCTGCTGCTCGCGGCCATCGTCGGCTCGACCGACGCGGCGGCGGTGTTCGCGCTGTTGCGCAACAGCGGTGTGCGGCTCAACGAGCGGGTCAAGAGCACGCTGGAAATCGAATCGGGTTCGAACGACCCGATGGCCATCCTGCTGGTCGTGGTGATGATCGAGGTGCTGTTGCACCCGGAGCGTTCCGGGGTGTCCAGTTTTGCCTGGATGCTGCTCAAGCAGGCCGGGATCGGCTTGTTGTTCGGTGTCGTCGGCGGCAAGGTGATGGCCTTGCTGCTGCGCCGCCTGAACCTGGCCGAAGGCCTTTATGCGCTACTCATCCTGTCCGGCGGTCTGCTGATCGTCGGCGCCGCCAATCTGCTTGACGGCAGCGGCCTGCTGGCGGTGTATGTGGCCGGGGTCATCGTCGGCAACCGGAAAAGCCATGCCACGGAGCATGTGCTGCGGGTCATGGACGGCCTCGCCTGGCTGGCCCAGGCCGGCATGTTCGTGGTCCTGGGGCTGCTGGTGACGCCAACCCATCTGGCTGAATATACCTGGCATGCGCTGTTGCTGGCGCTGTTCCTGATGTTCGTCGCCCGTCCGCTGGCAGTGGCCATCGGGCTCTATCCTTTCCGTTACACGCGCAACGAAATCGCCTTTGTCAGCTGGGTCGGCCTGCGCGGGGCAGTGCCGGTCGTGCTGGCGATCATGCCGGTAGTGATGGGCGTGCCGGATTCGCAGTTGCTGTTCGACGTGGCTTTCTCGGTTGTCCTGTTGTCCCTGCTGGTCCAGGGAGCGACCATTCCGGCAGCGGCGCGGCTGCTCAAGGTCGAACTGCCGCCGGCCGACGAGCCGCGCGACCGGGTCGAGGTCTGGCTGGGCGAGGAGGCGGCCCTGCCGATGTTCGAATTCCGCGCCAGCCTCGGTTCGGCCGCCGAGGGGCGGCACCCGGATGAACTGGCGGCTGAATTCATCCACGACGAGGTGCGCTGCATCGCGGTCGTGCGCAAGGGACGGTTGCTCGACATCAAGGGCGATTTCCGCCTGCGGCCTGGCGATTCTGCCTGGTTCATCGCGCCGGAAGCGCTGGCCGAGCGGCTGGCGCGCATCTTCGGCGTGGCGATGCAGGACATCGGGCGCAATACGCGTTACTTCGGCGAGTTTGCCGTGGCGCCGGATTGCACGGCCGGCGACCTGGCGCTGGCCTACGGTTTCGCTTTTGACGAAGAAGAAAACCCGCGTCGCCTTGACGATGTGTTCATTGCCCGCCTCGGCCACCCGGCGGTCGTCGGCGATCGCGTCCAAGTCGGCAATTTCGTCCTCATCGTCCGCGAGATGGGGCCGGCCGGCAAGATCGCCAGCATCGGCCTGAAGTGTCCGCTGCTATCCGGGGATGCCGCCTGAGTCAGGACTGGGGCGGTTCGTTCCTGGCCATCCAGGCGAACAGCGACGAGCGCATCACTTCCTCGACGCTCATGTTGATGGGGGTGACCCAGGCGCGCGGTACGAATACCGTATAGCCGCCGATCATGTAACCCATCGGCAGATAGACGGCGACGCGGTCTCCCGGCATGAATCCGTGCGGCAGGGTCGACAGGTTCTGGCGCGTGACCAGGCCGACGATTTCCAGTTCCTGTCCGGGCATGCGCAGGATGACGACCTGTTGCGCGACCTGGGCGCTGTTGGGCGTGAAGTAGTCGGCAAAATTCTTCAGCGATGAGTAGATGCTCTTGACCACCGGCAGGTTGGTGAAGGGCAGTTCGACGAAGGACAGCAGACGGCGCACCCGCGGCTGCGAAATCAGGAAGCCGAGCAGGACGATGATGCCGATACCGATCACCAGGCCCAGGCCGGGCAGGTAGAAATCGCCGAGCAGGGGGCGCAGCCACCACATGGCGAACTCTTCGGTGCCGGTCAGGAACAGGTAGAGCAGGTAGATGGTGACGCCCAGCGGCAGGGCTGCGAGCAGGCCGCGGATGAAATACTGGGAGAGTAGCTTCATTGTGGTGGCTTAGAGGCTGACCAGCACGTCGCGGTTCGACTCGCGCAGTACATTGAGGGTGGTGCTGCCGAGCAGGAAATCCTCGATCGGGCCGAGGCCGTGCTTGCCGACGACGATCAGGTCGCAGTCCTGGGCTTCGGCTTCATCGATGATCAGGCGGGCGATATCGCCGTGCCGTGTCAGTTGCACGGTGTCGGCGGGCAGGCTTTCGCGGGCGACCAGTTCGTGAAGTTTGGTCAAGCCTTCGCGTTCTGCATCCTTGCGGTAGCGATCGATCAATTCGCTGGCAATGCTGGCGTGTTCCATTTTGCCCTCGAACGGCGTTTCAACCGCGTGCAGCAGCACGATTCCGGCGTCCGGCAACAATTCGCGGGTCAGGCGCAGCGCCGCCAGAGCGGGCGGGAAGAAATCGGTGGCGACCAGGACGCGGCGGTAATTGCCGGATACTGCCTGCTTGACGACCAATACCGGGCAGGGGCTGCGGCGGATCAGACGGGCGGCGGTGCTGCCTAGGCGCAGCGCATTGAAGAAACCCTGGCCATGGGCGCCGACGACCAGCAGTCTGGCCGCCAGTTCGCGCGCATTCCCGGCCAGTGCGTCGACCGGCTTGCCGTGCAGGACGGCGCAGTGGCTAGCCGGGTCGGTGCCCGGGCTGGCGATCGCCAGCAATTCCGCCAATTGCTGGCGGACCGTGGCTTCGTGTTGCTCGTCCAGTTCCTGCGGTGCCCGGCCGAGCAGTGCCTGCAGGCTCTCCAGCAGGCCGGGATGGATGACATGGGCCAGGTGCAGCGGCCAGCCGTGGGCAGCGGCCAGCGCACCGGCGCGGGCGACAGCGGCACCGGCGTGCTCGGAAAGATCGGTGGCGGCAAGGATGCTTGGATTCATCAGCGATTTTCTCCTGGGCGGATCAGTGCGGCGAAGTGTTCGACGGTGTAATCGACCGCGTCGCGCATCGGGTAGAGAACGGTCGGCGCGCCGGCCTGCTTCATGCGCATGCCGTGTTCGTCGTCACGGGCGACGAAGGCGACTTCGCCGCGGAAGCGGCGTTCCTTCAGGGCGTTCAGGAAGGCGACGTTGGAATCGACATCGGGCAGCGTGCTGACGATCCACTTGGCGCTTTCCAGCGGCAGTTCCTCGAGGAAGCCGGACTCCTGGCCGTCGCCGTAATGCACCGGGATGCCGCTGGCCCGCATTTCGGCGACGCGTTCCGGGTCGAAGTCGATCCCCAGCACCCGGATTTCCTCCTCGTGCAGCAGCCGCGCCAGACGTCCGCCGTAGCGGCCGAGGCCGAAGACGATGATCTCCGGCTTGTCGTCAGCGTGGGCGTCGGTCTCCACCGCCTGCTCGCGGAAGGGATTCTTGCGTTCGAACCAGCCGAGGAAAGGCGCGAGTTTCTGGTAGAGCTGGTGCGAGTACAGGATCATGTAGGTGGACATGGCGATGGTCACCAGGCCGACCAGGGTGGTCAGGCCGAGCGCATCGACGCCGACGTGGCCGAGCGAGATGCCCATGGCGACGAAGACGATGGAAAATTCGCTGATCTGGGCGACGGTCAGGCCGGCGAGGAAGCCGGTGCGCTTGCGGTAGCCCATGAAACCCATGATCGCCATGACGATCAGCGGGTTGCCGATGAGCACGAACAGCGAGAGCACGATTGCCGGCATCAGTTCGCCGCCGAGCGTCGAGAAATCGAGCTTCGAGCCGAGGTCGATGAAGAAGAACAGCAGCAGGAAGTCGCGGATGCCCGACAGGCGGGCGTTGATGGCGTCGCGGTAAGCGGTTGAGGCAAGTGAGAAGCCGGCCAGGAAGGCGCCGGCTTCCTTGGAGAAACCGGCCCATTCGCCGAGCGCGGCGAGCCCGGTGCCCCAGGCGATGGCGAAGATCAGCAGCAGTTCCTGCGAATGCGCCATGGCCTTGACCAGAGAGGGCAGGATCCAGCGCATCAGGACATACAGTGCGGCGCCGGCGAGCAGGATGCGCCAGGACAGCGAGACGATGACCTCGACCAGACCGGCCTCGTCGCTGCCGCGCAGGGCGCTCATCGCCATCATCGCCAGGACCACGGCGAGATCCTGGACGATCAGGAAACCGACGGCGATGCGGCCATGCAGCGAATCGAGTTCGCGCTTGTCCGAGAGCAGCTTGACGATGATGATGGTGCTCGAGAAGGTCAGCGCGATGGCAACGTAGAGCGCCTCCATGACGCCTTTGCCGAGCAGCAGGATGAGGGCGAAACCGCCGACGATGGTGAACGCCAGCTGGCCGAGGCCGGTGGCCAGGGCGACCGGGCCGATATGGCGGACGTGGTGCAGGTCGAGCTTGAGGCCGACCAGGAAAAGCAGCACGGTGATGCCGACGTGGGCGAGCAGGTCGATCTGCTCATGCGCGGCGACCAGGCCGAAGACCGCCGGGCTGGCGATGATGCCGACGACAATGTAGGCGATGATGACCGGCTGGCGCAGACGCACCGAGATAGCCCCGGCAATCGCCGAGATGATCAGGAGCAGTGAAAATTCGCTGAAGGCACTCATGTCGTTTTCCTGGAAGGTGCCGGAACCAAGCTGGCACAAGGCAGAAGCGTGCAAGGCATGGGTGCGAGCTTACCAGAGAAAGCTTGCCGGCGATTTTTTACGACATTTTTACGCGCAACTTGCCAGAATGCGCGCACCGTCTTCCCCATGCAGCATGCCGAGGTATCCGGATGCCCCGCGTCAAATCAACTGTCGAGCGCCTTTCCCCCGGCCAGAAAATGGTCCTGAGCGCGCTCGCCTGCGTGCTGGTGGCCATCGTCGCCGCGCCGCTGCGCGAGGTGCTCGACCTGGCCAACATGGTCATGCTGTTCCTGCTCACGGTACTGGTCGTCGCCGTCAGCCTGGGCCGCAATCCGGCCATCCTGGCGTCGGTGCTCGGCGTGCTGCTGTTCGATGTGTTTTTCGTGCCGCCGCATTTCTCGCTGGCGGTCAGCAACCTGCAGTACCTGATCACCTTCGCCGTCATGCTGGCCACCGCGCTGATCACCGGGCACCTGACGGCCACGCTGAAGGAGCAGGCGGCGGAAGCCGAGCGGCGGGAGCGGCGGACGCATGCCCTGTACGAAATCGCCAGCAAGCTGGCCGGGGCACTCAACGAAGCGCAGGTCAGGGAGATTGTCGCCCCCTTCGTGACCGCCGAACTCTCGGGCCGGTGCGCACTGTGGCTGGCCGAACGCAATCATTCCGGCGCCGGTGCGGTCGAGGGATTTTCGCCGGTCCTCGCCGGCCAGGTCATGGCCTCGGGCCTGCGCCGTGTCGACCACGCTGCCAGGCATGCCCTCTATCTGCCGTTGAAGGCGCCGATGCGGGTACGCGGGGTCTTGCTCGTGCAGACGCCCGACCGTTTGCCTGAAGCCGATCTGGCCTTTGTCGAAGCCCTGGCGTCGCTGGTGGCGATTGCCGTCGAACGCTTGCATTACGTCGAGGTGGCGCAGCGCAGCGAGGTCGACATGGCGACCGAGCGTTTGCGCAGTTCCATCCTGTCGGCCCTGTCGCACGACCTGCGCACGCCGCTGACGGTCCTGATCGGGCTGGCCGATTCGATTTCCCTGGCCGCCCCGGAACTTCCGGCAATCGCCCAGGAAAAGCTCGACGAGTTGCGCGAGCAGACCCGGCGGCTGGCCGGCCTGGTCGGCAACCTGCTGGAAATGGCCCGCCTGAACGCCGGTTCGGTGACCCTGCGCCAGGAATGGCAGTCGCTGGAGGAAGTCGTCGGCAGCAGTCTCAAGCTGGTCGGCGATGCGCTCGGGCGCCATCGGTTGCGCGTCGAACTGCCGCGCGATCTGCCCTTGCTGCGTTTCGACGCGGTGCTGATCGAGCGGGTGCTGTGCAATCTGCTGGAAAATGCCGCCAAATACTCGCCGGCCGACGGTGAAATCCGTGTTTCGGCGCAGGTCGCCGGCGATTTCGTCGAACTCTCGGTCAGCGACCAGGGGCCGGGTTTTCCCGAACCGCTGAGTGGCGACCTGTTCGACATGTTCGTGCGCGGCAACGGTGAATCGACGACGCCGGGCGCCGGGCTGGGCCTGGCC
>DKNF01000033.1 GCA_002470165.1 Betaproteobacteria bacterium UBA7395
AAGGCGATCCAGAAGGAACTCGGCGAAGGCGAAGAAGGCGCCGATCTGGAAGAGCTGGACAAGAAGATCGCCGCCGCCGGCATGAGCAAGGAAGGCCTGGCCAAGGCGCAGGGCGAGCTGAAGAAGTTGCGCCTGATGTCGCCGATGTCGGCCGAAGCCACCGTCGTGCGCAATTTCATCGAAACGCTGATCGGCCTGCCGTGGCGCAAGAAGACGCGCATCAGCAAGGACCTGCGCGCCGCCGAGAAGATTCTCGATACCGATCATTTCGGCCTGGAAAAGGTCAAGGAACGCATCGTCGAATACCTTGCCGTGCAACAGCGCGTGGACAAGGTCAAGGCGCCGATCCTGTGTCTGGTCGGCCCCCCGGGCGTCGGCAAGACCTCGCTCGGCCAGTCGATCGCCAAGGCGACCAACCGCAAGTTCGTGCGCATGGCGCTCGGCGGCGTCCGCGACGAAGCCGAGATCCGCGGCCATCGCCGTACCTACATCGGCTCGATGCCGGGCAAGATCCTGACCAGCCTGACCAAGGTCGGCGTGCGCAATCCGCTGTTCCTGCTCGACGAAGTGGACAAGCTCGGCCAGGACTTCCGCGGCGATCCGTCGTCGGCCCTGCTCGAAGTGCTCGATCCGGAACAGAACAACACCTTCCAGGACCATTACGTCGAAGTCGATTTCGATCTTTCCGACGTGATGTTCGTGGCCACCGCGAATACGCTGAACATCCCTGCCCCGCTGCTCGACCGGATGGAAGTCATCCGCCTGTCCGGCTACACCGAGGACGAGAAGGTCAACATCGCGATGCGCTACCTGCTGCCGAAGCAGATGAAGAACAACGGCGTCAAGAAGACCGAACTGGTCGTCGCCGAGAGCGCGATCCGCGACATCGTCCGTTACTACACCCGGGAAGCCGGTGTGCGGGCGCTGGAGCGCGAAATCTCGAAGATCTGCCGCAAGGTGGTCAAGACGCTGGTGCTCAAGGCCCGCGACAGCAAGATCACGGTCAATTCGCGCAACCTCGACAAGTACCTGGGCGTGCGCCGCTACAGCTTCGGCATGGCGGAGAAGGAAAACCAGGTCGGCCAGGTCACCGGTCTGGCGTGGACCGAGGTCGGCGGCGAGCTGCTGACCATCGAATGCGCCAACATGCCGGGCAAGGGCAACATCATCCGCACCGGCTCGCTCGGCGACGTGATGAAGGAATCGGTCGAAGCCGCCCGCTCGGTCGTGCGCGCCCGTGCCCGCCGCCTGGGCATCAAGGACGAGGTGTTCGAGAAGACCGACATCCACATCCACGTTCCCGAGGGCGCCACGCCCAAGGACGGCCCGTCGGCAGGCATTGCCATGACCACCGCCCTGGTTTCGTCCTACACGGGCATTCCTGTGCGTTGCGACGTGTGCATGACCGGCGAGATCACCCTGCGCGGTGAGGTGCTGGCCATCGGCGGGCTCAAGGAGAAGTTGCTGGCTGCCGTGCGCGGCGGTCTGAAGACGGCGCTGATCCCGGAAGAGAACGTCAAGGATCTGACCGAAATGCCGGAAAATCTCAAGAATCGCATCGAGATCGTGCCGGTGAAATGGATCGACCAGGTCCTCGAACGGGCGCTGGAAAGCATGCCGGAACCCCTGCCGGAGCTTGTTTCTGGCACGCCTGAACTGGCGACGCAAAACGAGGAATCGGTGAAAAACACGCTGCTTACCCATTGATTTCAAAGGCGCGGATGCTGTTGTCTTGCCAACGGCATCCGCAAGCAGCCTGCAGGGCCGCCCGAATCGGCTCAAAATCCGCTTGACACAAGGATTTCGGGGACGCTATAAATCGCCCCTCACAGGATTTTTCACCACTCCAAACCTATCTCAGGGGACTTACATGAACAAGACTGAACTGATCGATCAGATCGCCACCTCGGCCGACATCTCCAAGGCTGCTGCCGGCCGCGCGCTGGACGCCGCCGTTGAAGCCATCAAGGGCGCCCTCAAGGCCGGTGACAGCGTTAACCTGATCGGTTTCGGCACCTTCTACGTCGGCGAGCGCGCTGCCCGCACCGGTCGCAACCCGCGCACCGGCAAGACCCTGGAAATCAAGGCTGCCAAGTCTCCGAAATTCCGCGCCGGCAAGGGCCTCAAGGACGCCGTTAACTGATATAATGCCGCTCCTTCTGCGCTGGCCGCAGATGGGTGCTTAGCTCAGTTGGTAGAGCGTCGCCCTTACAAGGCGAATGTCGGCGGTTCGACCCCGTCAGCACCCACCAAATTCCAAAACCCCGCTCCGGCGGGGTTTTTTATTTCCGCTATTTTCCCGAAACCCCTTGCAATCTCTGGCAAGGCCCGTATAATGCGCGGCTCTGACAGCGCGCCCGTAGCTCAGTTGGATAGAGTATCTGGCTACGAACCAGAGGGTCGGGCGTTCGAATCGCTCCGGGCGCGCCATTCAGAAACTGGAACATCCTTTGGGATATTCCGCATTTGTTCAGACAGCGCGCCCGTAGCTCAGTTGGATAGAGTATCTGGCTACGAACCAGAGGGTCGGGCGTTCGAATCGCTCCGGGCGCGCCAGTCGACAAAAAAAGCACCCATCGGGTGCTTTTTTGTTTTCCGCCTCCCGGATCTCAGCTTTCGCCCTCCTCCCCGCTGCGGAACATCGCCGGTGTCAGGTCGTACTTCTGCAGCAGACGGTACAGCTCGGTACGGTTGCGGTCGGCGATCCGTGCCGCGTCGGCAACGTTGCCGTCGGTCAGCTTGAGCAGGCGGACCAGGTAATCGCGTTCAAAGCGCTGCTTGGCCTCCGCATAGCTCAGCGCCTCCATGGTCGGTGCCCGCAAGGCGCGTTGCACCAGGGAGGCAGGAATCAGCTGCGTCGAGGTCAGCGCGCAGCATTGCTCGACCACATTGAACAACTGACGCACATTGCCCGGCCAGCTGGCCGTGGCCAGCGCCTCGATCGCATCCGGGGCGAATCCGTTGATCGGCTTGCCGTATTTCTTGGCCAGCAGGCGCAGGAAATGCGCCGCAAGCAGCGGAATGTCCTCGCGCCGGTCATCGAGACGCGGCAGGGTCAGGGAAACGACATCGAGGCGATAGTAGAGGTCCTCGCGGAACAGGCCCTGCGCCATCGCCGCCTCCAGATCGCGATGCGTGGCCGAGATCAGGCGCACATCGACCGCCTCCGCCTGCGTCGCGCCAACCGGCCTGACCGCCCGCTCCTGCAGCACGCGCAACAACTTCACCTGCAGCGCCAGTGGCATGTCGCCGATTTCATCGAGGAACAGCGTACCGCCATCGGCGGCCTGGACCAGGCCGCGGCGGGCCGTGGCCGCGCCGGTGAAGGCACCGCGAACGTGGCCGAACAACTCGGATTCGAGCAGCGGCTCGGGAATGGCACCGCAGTTGATGGCGATGAAGGGTTTCTGGGCCCGCGGGCTGGCCCGGTGAATGGCTCGCGCCAGGACTTCCTTGCCGGTGCCGCTTTCGCCGCGAATGAGCACGCTCGCGTCGGACGCCGCGATCATCCGGGCATCGGCCATCAGTTCGGCCATTTTGGAGCTGCGATAGACGACCCCTTCCGCCCACTTCTCGTCACCGGCGGCCGCCGCCTGGCCGGTAGCCGCCGCCGACAGGGCCAGGGCCTGGTCGATCTTGCCGAGCAGGGTCTGGCTGTCGAAAGGCTTGGTCAGGTAACCGAAGACGCCGCGCGACGTGGCATCGACGGCATCGGGTATGGTGCCGTGCGCGGTCAGCAGGATGACCGGCAGGCTGGGGCGGGTCACGCGCAGTTCCTCGAACAGCGAAAGCCCGTCGCGACCCGGTAGGCGGATGTCGCTGACAACGACACGCGGGGGATCGATGGCGATCTTGGTCAGCCCCTCTTCCGCAGAACTCGCCGCGGTGACGCGAAAGCCACGCGCCTGGAGGCGCATGGTCAACAGGCGCAGGATATCTTCGTCATCGTCGATGACCAGGATGTGCGCGCCGCTTGCAGCCTGGGCAGTCATGGCGTTCTCCCGGAGGGCAACGGGCGACCGGGCAGGCTGCGTTCGATGTTGGCGAGCCGTTCGAGCTTTTCCTGAAGCTCGCCAACCCGGCGCTGGCTATCCCGTAACTGTGTGGCTTGCCGCTCGACCTGCTGTTCCAGACGCTGGCGTTCGAGCAATTGCTCGGCCAGCAGGGCAGCCAGCGGACGCAAGGCCTGCGCCGCCGGGTCGGTCGACTTGACGATGCCGTCGGCCAGGGCCAGGGCTCTCGCCAGATCGCCGTTGCCGGTCCGGGGTTGCGCCAGCAGCAAGGCCAGGCGGAGTTGGGCGCCAGGATCGCCGCTGACGCTCACCAGGCGATTACGCTCGTTGACGTTCTGTGGCATCGGCAACTGCAGCACCGACAGTCGGTACGCCAGTGCTGCCGCCTGTGCGTCCTCATGGGCCTGGGGCACCAAGGGCCCCGGCACCACCGGCACTGCCGCCGATGTCGCTGGCGCGACCGGCGCCTTGTCGGACAATCCGGCGCAACCGGCTGCCAGTATCGCCGTCAGGCTGACGGCCATGCTCAACTTACTGCTCATCGGGAATCTCCACGCGAAAATGCGCGCCCTGTCCGCGGTTCAGCAGACGGACGCTACCGCTCATCGCACCGGCGAGTTCGCGGACAATAGAAAGGCCGACGCCGCTGCCGCGGCGCTCGACGGGAGCGCGCAGGCGCCCCTGGACAAAGGGTTCGAAAATCCGTTCGGCGTCTTCTTCGGCCACACCGCAGCCCTGGTCGATGCAATCGAAACACCAGGCATGCTGGAGGCGTGCTGCATGCAGTTCGATCTTTCCACCCTGCGGGCTGAAGTCGATGGCGTTGGCCAGCAGGTTGTCGAGGATCAGTGCCATCTTGTCGGCATCGAGCCGGGCCAGCCCGGGGTCGGCCCGGCAAGCGATTTCCAGGGTCCGGGCCTGGGCCGCCAGCGCGTGTCGCTGCGCGGCCTCAGCCAGCAGAAGCGACGGCTCGACCGGGGCCAGGTTGAGCTGGCGTGCGTCGAAAGCCGCCGCATTGAGGCCGAGCAGGCTCTCGATCCGCCCCTGCAGACCGCGGACGTTCTGGGTCAGGATGCCGACCACTTCCCGCTGGCCGGGCGACAAGGGCCCCGGCACTTCCTCGTCGAGCAGCGCCACCCCTTCCTTGAGGGCGGTCAGCGGGGTTTTCAGTTCGTGCGACACATGGCGCAGGGTCTGCTGACGGTCGGATTCGAGTTCGGCCAGGTGCTGGCGCAGCCAGTCGAGGCGCCGCCCCAGGCGACGCAAGTCGACCGGCCCGCCGACCATCACCGGATCGTCGAAGCGGCGGGCACCGAGCCGGCGGATCGCCCGGTCGAGCTGACGCACCGGGCGTAGCAGCCACCAGCCCATGGCC
>DKNF01000106.1 GCA_002470165.1 Betaproteobacteria bacterium UBA7395
TGCGAAACCGTCGAATCCGCCGGCGCCCGCCGCGGCGCCCAGATGGGCGTGCTGCGCTGCGACCATCCGGACATCGAGGAATTCATCCACGCCAAGGACAAGGGCGACCTGACCAACTTCAACATCTCGATCGGCGTGACCGACGCCTTCATGGAAGTAGTCGATGCCGACGGCGATTTCGAACTGACCCACCGCGCCGAGCCGAACAGCGAAATGCGCGAAGCCGGCGCCTACCAGCGCGACGACGGCATCTGGGTTTACCGCAAGGTGCGGGCCCGCGACCTGTGGGATCAGGTGATGAAATCCACCTACGATCACGCCGAGCCGGGCATCCTGTTCCTCGACCGGATGAACAAGGACAACAACCTCAATTACTGCGAAGTCATCGAGGCCACCAATCCCTGTGCCGAACAGCCGCTGCCGCCGTACGGCTGCTGCTGCCTGGGTTCGATCAACCTCACCCTGTTCGTGCGCGACGCCTTCTCCGACAAGGCCAGCTTCGATTTCGACGCCTTCGCCGAAGTCTGCCGCGTGTCCACCCGCATGCTCGACAACGTGCTCGACGCCACCCACTGGCCGCTTGAGCGTCAGCAGCAGGAAGCCGCCAACAAGCGCCGCGTCGGCCTCGGCTTCACCGGCCTCGGCGACACCCTGGCCATGCTCCGCCTGCGCTACGACAAGCCCGAAGCCCGCGCCATGGCCGCCCGCATCAGCGAATTCATGCGCGACTCCGCCTACCTGTACTCGGTCGAGCTGGCCAAGGAACGCGGCGCCTTCCCGCTGTTCAACGCCGAGCTCTACCTGTCCGGCGGCAACTTCGCCTCGCGCCTGCCGAACGACATCAAGGCCGAAATCCGCAAGCACGGCCTGCGCAACTCGCACCTGCTGTCGATCGCCCCGACCGGCACCATCTCGCTGGCCTTCGCCGACAACGCCTCGAACGGCATCGAACCGCCCTTCTCCTGGACCTACAACCGTAAAAAGCGGATGCAGGACGGCACGATCAAGGAATACTCGGTCGAGGATTACGCCTGGCGCCTGTACAAGCACCAGGGCGGCGATGTCAGCAAGCTGCCGGATTACTTCGTGACCGCCCTGGAAATCTCGGCCAAGGCCCACGCCGACATGGTTGCCGCCGTCGCGCCGTACATCGACACCTCGATCTCGAAGACGGTCAACGTCCCCGCCGACTATCCGTACGAAGACTTCCAGGATCTCTACATGCAGGCCTGGAAGGCCGGCCTCAAGGGCCTGGCCACCTACCGTCCGAACAGCGTGCTCGGCTCGGTGCTGTCGGTCAGCAGCGAACCGGCCAAGGAAACCGCCGACGACGCCAAGTCGCCGCAGGATTTCGTCACCGACGCCAACCGCCGCCTGTCGATCAAGAACCTGCCGGCCCCGGTGCTGTCCAGCCTGCGCTGGCCAGGCCGCCCGAACCTGCCGGAAGGCAACCTGTGCTGGACCTACATGGTCGACTCGCCGATCGGCAAGTTCGCCCTGTTCGTCGGCCATGTCGAGCAGGAAGGCCACGCCTGGCCGTTCGAAGTCTGGGCCAACGGCCCGGCCGAACCGCGCGGCCTCGGCGCCGTTGCCAAGACCCTGTCGATGGACATGCGCGCCAACGACCACGGCTGGCTGGAAATGAAGCTGGAAGCCCTGGCCAAGACCCCGGGCGACTCCTTCGAGATGCACATGCCGCCGCATGGCGAGAAGAAGCGCATGCCGTCCGTCGTCTCGGCGATGGCCCAGGTCATCCGCTGGCGCGTCGAACAGCTCGGCGCCCTCACCCATGACGGTGCGACCCCGGTCAAGGACGCCCTGTTCAGCACCAAGGAGCCGAAGACCGGCACCGACGGCACGCTGTCCTGGACGGTCGACATCAACAACGCCTCGACCGGCGAAGACTTCGTCCTCGGCCTCAAGGAAATCACCCTGCCCGACGGCGTCACCCGCCCCTACTCGATGTGGCTGGCCGGCAACTACCCGCGCGCCCTCGACGGCCTGTGCAAGCTGCTGTCGCTCGACATGCGCGTCATGGACCCGGCCTGGATCGGCATGAAGCTGCGCAAGCTGCTCGACTACTCCGAGCCCTTCGGCGACTTCATGGCCTTCGTCCCGGGTTCGCGCAAGCAGCAGACCTACCCGTCGACGGTCGCCTACATCGCCCAGTTGATCATCCACCGCTACGCCATGCTCGGCATTCTCGACGAGGAAGGCTTCCCGCTGCAGCAGATGGGCATTCTCGAAGCCCCGGAAGACACCACCAGCAACAAGGTGCTGCCGACCCAGGGCAAGCTGTGCAGCGAATGCGGCAACCACACCATGATCCGCAAGGACGGCTGCGACTTCTGTACGGCCTGCGGCGCGGTCGGTACCTGCGGCTGAGTCGGCACGGGTGGTAGCGCCACCCATAGGTTGAAACCATGGAAGCTCAAATGCCCACCTTTCCCAGGTGGGCATTTTTCGTCGACAGCAAGGGGGCGGGGCAGCCTGGCTGGCTGTGACAGCAACTGGTGATTAGCGGACCTTCGTTTCCACGCCATATAGCAGTCACATCGGCCCATATTACGAGGGCACGGTATGATGCCCCCACTCTAACCGGCAACTGTTTAGACATTCCGATGACGCCATCACATATTCGTTCAGTTGTAGAAAGCTTTTACAGCGACATCTGGAACCGACACGACAAGTCGAAGATTCCTGTTTTGCTTTGTGACGGCTTCACTTTTCGTGGTTCGCTCGGTCAAACGAAGGTCGGCCACGAGGGGTTTGGGTCATATGTCGATTTTGTGCACTCCGCCTTGGCAAGTTATCGCTGCGACATACTTGACCTCGTTATCGAGGGTTCGAAGGCATTCGCACGCATGCGCTTTTCTGGCATCCACCGGGGCGAGTTCTTTGGTTATCAACCTACTGGAAAACCCGTTGAGTGGCAGGGTACTGCACTCTTTTCGTTCGATGGTGAAAAGGTCGCTGACTTGTGGGTGCTTGGCGATGTTCACGGCTTGCTCCAATTGCTCGAGAAGAATGCAAATGGCTAACCAATTTGCGACCTGACGCTGCTTTGTGTCACATCGTTAGGTGGAAGCAGAAGTTGATGCCTGCCTTGTTCGGTGATCAACAGCCTGCAACTTCGCCGAAGTATGGGGCACACCCACATTTGGCGTGCCGCCCCATGACCGAGCCGGGGCGATTCAGAACGCAGTCCTGACCCGGTAGTACAACCTGCCGATCCACTCCCGCACCACGATATCGGTCAGCCTCAGATGTTGGGCGCTGGGGAGGAAATCCATCGGGGTCGTCTGTTCGACGCTGGTCAGGAAATCGACGGGATAGGGATGCACGGTAAAGCCGGCCTGGCGGAAGAGTTGGGCGGCGCGGGGCATGTGATAGGCCGAGGTGACCAGCAGGATGCTCGGCTGGGCGTCGGGCAGCAGGCGGCGGATGGCCTGGGCTTCCTGTTCGGTGTTGCCGGCCAGGTCGCTGACCAGGATGTCACGGGCGGGAACCCCCAGGCGTTCGGCGAACTGTTTCAGGTAAAGACCTTCCGGGGTGGCTTCCGGTCGCCAGGGAACCGCCCCGGCGGTGAAGATCAGGCGCGGCGCGCGGCCGGCTTCGTAAAGTTCGATACCGCCGAGAAAACGGTCGAAATCGCCCCATTCGGTGGCCACACCGTCGCTGGCGGCAACCGTCGCCAGCATGCCGCTGAGCACGACGATGGCGTCGGCCGGCGGCTGGCTTTTGGCGGACAGGCGAACGGCGCCCGCTTCCGACAGGCTGACCAGATACTTGGCGAGCAGCGGCATGCTGCCCAGGTAGAGCAGCATCAACGCCAGCAGGACCGGCCCGCGACGCTTGCGCAGGGCGCCCCAGGCGGCCAGCAGGATGACCACGACGATGGGCGAAAGCAGCAGGGGCAGGAGTTTGTGCAGGTAAAGCATGCTGCATCCGGAATGACAAAAGCGCTTATGTTAAACCGGATGCGCCCGCAAAAAAGCCACGCCGGAAGTGTTTCCGGCGTGGCTGCTCGGGCGGATGTGGCGGATCAGGCCAGATCGAAGCGGTCGGCGTTCATGACCTTGGTCCAGGCGGCGACGAAGTCACGGACGAACTTCTCCTTGTTGTCGTCCTGGGCATACACCTCGGCGTAGGCGCGCAGGATCGAGTTGGAGCCGAACACCAGA
>DKNF01000208.1 GCA_002470165.1 Betaproteobacteria bacterium UBA7395
CCGGCAGATCAGCCGCAGCTTGCGCCTCGCTCATGCCGGCGAGACGGCGAGCGGCCAGGGTCAGCGCGGCGTGGATGTTGCCTTCGCCACCATGGCGCAGGTAATCGGCCAGCCGATCAGACGCGGCAACCGACTCCGGGCCGATCCAGATCACCGGCGCCTTGACCGCGCCAGCCGGCAGCAAGTCGGCCAGCAGTGCCTGCGGCATCGCATGTGGCGCATCGACCCACAGCATGTCGGCACTGCCGGCCGCTGCCAGCAGGCGCCGGCGCTGCGCCGGGCGTTCGCTCTCCGGCAGGGTCAGCGGCGTATCGAAATGGCGGAAACGCCAGCCATTCGCCTGCGCCAGCCGTTCGACCAGGGCAGTGCGGGCCTTGGGCGTGATGTCGGCGGTCACCCACAACAGTTCGCGCGCCTGCGCAGCACCCGCCAGACAGGCGAGCAGCAGCCATCCCAGCCAGCGCATCATGGCTTGGCGGCCGGGCCGTCTTCCGGAACGTAGATGATGCTGCCGTCGCGCAAGCGGTAGGCAACGCCGGCCCGCACGCCCTCTCCTTCGCCGCTGTCGCCGGTGCCCTGGTAGCGGATTTCCTGGCCGTTTTCCGGAATCGCCAGTTCCACCGGCGCCCCCGGATCGCCAGCCGACGACAGGTTGACCGCCGCCAGCAGGGCGACGACCAGAACGAGAAAGACATCGACCAGGTTGATCGACGAGAGCATCGGGTCGTCGTCATCCTCTTCCAGGATGTTGAAATGCTTGAGGCTCACGCCAGGCCCTCCCGGCGCTTGCGGATGGCCAGCAGTTCGCCGAGCAGCCAGCGACGGCGTAGGGAATACAGGACCAGGCCGATGGCCGCCGCCGTCAGCGCCAGCACGACGCCGGCAAAGGCGTCGCTGAACACCGCCAGCGCAGCACTGCCGTTGCCGCTGGCAACCCCATGCAGCGCCGGGCCGAGCGGGATCATGGTGGCGATCAGACCGAGCATCGGCGTCACCCGGCTGAGCAGGCGCAGCGGCTCAAGCCGGCGCAGGACGATCAACTCGATCTCGTCGAACGCCAGTTCCGGTGCGTCGGGCAGACTGCGGAAGGCCGGCGAACGCCGTTGCCAGGCCTCGACCAGCACGGCGCCGCTCATCCACAGGGCGTAGACCAGCGCCGCCGCCAGCAGCCAGAGAATCGGCGTCAGCAGCAACTGGGTGAGTTGGGTAAAGCCGGCCTCCAGCATCAGAACACCAGCGCCGGGAAACGCGGACGGATGGTCTGGGTCTTTTTCGCGCCGGCCCGCTCCAGGCGGACCCGCAACTGCTTGAGCCCCGGGTGGTCACGGAAGGCGCTGAAGCTCAGCGACTTGAGCGCTTCGGGCTGCGCGCACTCGAAGCGGATTTCGTGCACCAGGTTGGCAATATCGACCTTGGGATCGACGACCTCGCCCAGCGCCGGTTCGGTGCGACTGCCACTCAGCTTGCACTGGGCTTCTGCCGGCGGCTCGACGAAGCGCAACGGGTCGGCAACACGTTCGACGAAGGCCTGCCAGACCTGCTGCTGTTTTTCATTGCGGGGCGGGTAGTCGTAGCCAAGATAGGCTTCGAGCGGCACATCGAGGCGCACCGTCAGCGCCGCACCATCAACACTGACCTGGACATTGCCGTGACCGTGGGTGTGGTTGCCGTGGGCCAGGGAAAGCGGGGAAAAACAGGCAGCCGCCGTGAACACGGCGCACGCCGCCACACGCGTGGGGATTTTTGACATGGGAAGAAGTTCCAAAATGACGCCCTGCCGACCTCCCCGTCGACATCAGGCATTACGGCCCGGCGCATGCGCGGACCACCCTGTTGGCCGGTATCCGGGCTGGTGGATCTTGCCTTCACCGCCTTCCCGGGATGCGTTGCATCGCCAGTGGCTGCAGGGTGAAAACTGGACGCGGACGTCCATCCACTTACCGTTGCGGGGGCAGCGCTGGTTGGAGCTGCCTGACGGCCAATCTCCCAGCTTCCCGTTTAACCGCGCCGGCCGAGGCAAGCGCGAGCACCAACGGGTGGATGTTAGCACAGCCTGCGAAAAAGACGCTTGACGCCAAATGAATTATTAACAATAATTCTCATTCAGTAGCCAGCAAGCCGCGTTTCCGGCCAGCCAGCCAGTTTCCCCGAACCGACTGGAGCGCCCTTATGGAACACGCCGACATGCCCCTCGAACTCAGGCTGGCTGCCGTCATCCACCTGTTGTCCTCGTCAGCCCTGCGCGGCGCCACCTTCCACAAGACCGAAGCCTTGCGCACTCATCTGCGCAGCGTGGCCGACAGCGCCGACCTCAATCCCTACCTGAAGAGCACGCTGCAGGAAGTCCTCGGCGGCTGGGAGGCGGTGCACTGCCACCCCGCTTCGGTTCCGGTCGATTGCGACCCGCTGGCCCACCCCGGCTGCCAGACCCACTGACATCAATCACAGTACAAGAGAGAGTAATCATGTCCCGTTATACCGGCCCCCGCCTCAAAGTCCTGCGCGCCCTCGGCGTCGATCTGCCGGGGCTGTCGCGCAAATCGATGCAGGACCGCAACCAGCCGCCCGGCCAGCACGGCGCCCGCAAAGTCACCTCGCGCAAGTCCGAATTCGGCCTGCAACTGATGGAAAAACAGAAGCTGCGCTACAACTACGGTCTGAGCGAACGCCAGCTACGCCGCGCCGTCGCCGATGCCAAGAAGGATCGCGGCGCCACCGGCAACAAGCTGGTCGAACTGCTCGAACGCCGCCTCGACAACATGGTCTTCCGCGCGGGTTTCGCGCCGACCATTCCGGCCGCCCGCCAACTGGTCAGCCACGGTCATTTCCAGCTCAACGGCAAGCGCGTGACCATTCCCTCGATCCGCCTGCGCATCGGCGACGCCTTCGGCCCGAGCGAGGCCGGACGCAAGATCGATCTGGTGCGCGCCACGCTCGAAGAGCCGGCGCTGGAGCGTCCGCAATGGATCGCCTTCGATGACGCGACGACCTGCGCCCGCCTGACCCACCTGCCCGATGGCGACGCGGCGCCCTTCCCACTCGACCTGCAGCGTGTGGTCGAGTACTACGCCACCCGGATGTAATCCCTCGAGGAGCCCATCATGGAACCGAGCAAACAGACTCTGCGCATTCCGTTCCTGCATGCCAACGGTCCGCGCCCGACCTTGCGTCTCAAGCCCGAACAAGCCGCCGCCCGGACCGCAAGCTGCGCGATCCAGTGCATCGCCAGCAAAGCCCTGTTTGGCGAATGCAACGAAATCTGCATCCGCCACAGTGGCAGCGAGTACCGCCTGCGCATCACCCGCCAAGGCAAGCTGATCCTGACCAAGTAAGCCCCACCGAGCAAGCCGGAGCAGGTCGCTGACCCCGCCTGCTCCTCCTGAGGGCGCCGATCACACGCCGGCGCCCTCCACCCGGAAATAACATTGTCACAAAACGAAATAATTCTTGTTTGACTTAATTTGCCATTCACGTATATTAAGAACCATTCTCACTCATGCGAGGTGCCACATGAACAGTCTGTTGATCCATACCGGTATCGCCGCCACCCTGCTCTGGCTGATGCTGGCCGGCGCCGGTTTCTGAGGAGAAAGCCATGCCGAAAAGCGACATCTGGGCCGCCACCCTCAGCCTGGTCCTGATCCACGAAGAGACTGGGTGTCGTCAATCCGCGCTGCACGCGGCACGACTGCTTGAGCACCTGTGCGACCAGGACATCGATCATGAAACCCGTGAATTGTGCGAACGCGCCAGCCAACGCCTGGGTCAGCGCCAGGAGTTACACCATGCTTGCCCCGCTTGAAAACCGCGCCATCCTCGAAAAGGAACCTGCCGAGCCGCACAGCGCGCTGGAAAGAGAAAACGCCGCCCTGCGCCGCGCCTTGCAGAAAGCCCGCAGCAGCCAGAAGCGGATGATCACGCTCAATGCCGCCCGCAGCATCGAACAGGCCAATCGCATCGCGGTGCTCGAAACACAAACCAGCAATCTGCGCGCGCGCATCGCCCAGCTCGAATCCGGCCAGGCCATCATCGAACTGGGCCGGCAACTGATGGAACTGCGGGAAGCCAACGAACAATTGATCGTCGCCGCCCAGCGCGTCTGGCACATGGACAAGACCATCTGCGCCGCGCACCGCGAGTGCGAGCGCCTGGCCCGCGAACGCGACGACCTCGCCTTCCGCTTGTGCCAGCGCGCCAGCCATCACGCCTGAACCCGCTACTTGCCAAGGAATTTGCGCATGCCTGATTTTCCCTATCATGTCGCCGGCGGCAGCTTTACACCGAGCCGCCGCCCGCTGGCCTTGTTCGAGTCAATGATCAACGCTGCACCGCAGTTGCCGCAAGACGCCCCGACCAGCTCCCGACGCCGCAAGCTCTGGGAAATCGCCCACAAGTTTCACTGCCCGGTGATCGGCACCTGTTTCGATGTCGCCGAATTGCGCAGCCTGATGAAAAAGGTGATGCATTTCCCCGCGGATACCACCGATTTCGTCCTGCACACCACGGCCGTTGGCAATTGCGAGATCCGCAGCAAACTCGCCGAAGTGCTGCACAAGCAACTGGAAAAGCGCTATCACGCCACCATTCGTCGCTTTGCCGGCGCCAAGGACAGCGACGCGCTGCGCAAGCTGTGGCGCGAAGCCACCGCCATCGGCAGCGAAATTCCGGCCGCCCTGTGGGCCACCTGGACTCACCCGGCCTGCGACTCGACGCTGGAGCACGAGGTCTATGGCGACATCCACATGATCCAGCATCAGGTCGGCACCGGCACCCGAGCCGATCTGAAGACCTTGAAGTCGCTGCAGGCCGAAAACCGGCAACTCAAGCAGCAACTGGAAAAAGCCCGCCAGGAAAACGAATCGCTGCGCCAGGAAAAATCGATCGAGACCCAGGCACTGGGCCAGCGCGTCATCGACCTGCGCGCCGAACTGGCCGGGCGTGAAGCACTGATCGCCAACCAGGCCGGACAACTCGATCAGCTGCGCGGCAGCCTGCCCGACCTCAAGGACCGGCAGAGCCTGCTGCGCCGGGCCAGCGATGCCGAAGCCCGATGCACCGCCCTGACCGCCGAGGCCGAGGCGCGCGAAACCGAGGTCTGGCACCTGCGTCAGCGGCTGCGTCATGCCGAGGAAACGATCAACCAGTTGCTCAGCGAAGACGACGAGGCATTGAATCTCGCCGCCACCAGCACGCCGGACAAGCTCTCCGGCAAATGTGTGTTGTGCGTTGGCGGCCGCACCGGCGCCATCGACGCCTACCGGCAGGTCGTCGAGCAATCCGGCGGGCGTTTCATGCACCACGACGGCGGCCTCGAAGAGAGCCTGCACCGCATCGACAGCGTGCTGTCCGCTGCCGATCTGGTGATCTGTCAGGCAGGCTGCATCAGCCACAACGCCTACTGGCGTGTCAAGGAACAATGCCGACGCACCGGCAAGCCCTGCCTGTTCGTCCGTAGCAGCGGCATTTCCAGCTTTGGCCGAGTGATCAGCCAGGCCACCACCGCCTAACGAACACCAATGCGAATATTATTGACAATCGTTCTCGTTTAGTTACAATTGGAGACATTCAAGTTACATACAAAACACATGAACACCCCGCCGAAACCCGCCCCGGATTCCAGCACCCCGCCAGCAAGCAACACCTCCCTGCCACGCGTGGATAGCGGGCAGATTCTGCAAGGTGCCAACACCGTCGAAATCGAACACGCAGGCCAGCGTTATCTGTTGCGCGTCACCCGCGAAAACAAGCTGATCCTGACCAAATAGCTTTTCTCTCCGTTGTAAGACCTTTCCCGTAGCCAGCGCGCCTCCCGGCCAGCAAGCCAAGGGTTTTTTCCTGGCGGGCGCGGAACCAACCGAACAAACGCCATGAGTTACGCCTTATCCCCCCCATCGACCAGTCGCCGCAGCAGCCTGCTGGGCGTCGTCATCGGCCTCCACGCCGGCGCCCTGTTGCTGGCCCTGGCCGCCAAGACCGTGGCGCCGCAGATCATGGAAATGCCACTGATCGTCGACCTGCTGCCGGCACCGCAAATCGAAGCCCCGCCCGAGGCCAAGCCCCTGCCGATGGCCAAGCCCGAACCCGTGGTGCGCAAACCCCTGCCTCAACCCAAAGCGCCAACGCCGGCCCTCGAAACCACCGCCAGCACGGCGCCGGTCGAGAACGCCCCGGTCGCCCCGCCGCAGCTC
>DKNF01000220.1 GCA_002470165.1 Betaproteobacteria bacterium UBA7395
CGGGCGCCGGACTTGCCGAGCACGCCGTAGTAGCCTTCCTCGGTCAGGATCAGCGCGTCCATCTTGGTCGGCGGGGCGATCCACAGGCGGGTCGGGATGTCCGACTTGCCTTCGAGGACCTTGCCGGCGGCGCGGAAGTGGCCGATGTTGGTCATGCACGAACCGATGAAGACTTCGTCAATCTTGTCGCCGGCGACTTCGGACAGCAGCTTGACGTCGTCCGGATCGTTCGGGCAGGCCAGGATCGGCTCGGTGACTTCGGCCAGGTCGATTTCGATGACGGCGGCGTACTCGGCGTCGGCGTCAGCCTTGAGCAGCGTGCCGTTGGCGATCCACTCTTCCATGGCGGCGATGCGGCGCTTCAGCGTGCGGGCATCCTGATAGCCTTCGGCGATCATCCACTTCATCAGGGTGATGTTCGAACGCATGTACTCGACGATCGGCTCCTTGTTCAGGGCGATCGCGCAAGCGGCAGCGGAACGCTCGGCGGCGGCGTCGGAGAGTTCGAAGGCTTGTTCAACCTTGAGATCCGGCAGGCCTTCGATTTCCAGGATGCGGCCGGAGAAGACGTTCTTCTTGCCTTTCTTTTCGACGGTCAGCAGGCCCTGCTTGATGGCGTAGTACGGGATCGCGTTGACCAGGTCGCGCAGGGTGATGCCGTCCTGCATCTTGCCCTTGAAGCGGACCAGCACCGATTCCGGCATGTCCAGCGGCATGACGCCGGTGGCTGCAGCGAAGGCGACCAGGCCGGAACCGGCCGGGAAGGAGATGCCGATCGGGAAACGGGTGTGCGAGTCGCCGCCGGTGCCGACGGTGTCCGGCAGCAGCAGGCGGTTCAGCCAGGAGTGGATGACGCCGTCGCCCGGACGCAGCGAGACGCCGCCACGGGTCGAGATGAAGGACGGCAGTTCGCGGTGCATCTTGACGTCGACCAGCTTCGGGTAGGCGGCGGTGTGGCAGAAGGACTGCATGACGAGGTCGGCGGAGAAGCCGAGGCAGGCCAGATCCTTCAGTTCGTCGCGGGTCATCGGGCCGGTGGTGTCCTGGGAACCGACGGTGGTCATCTTCGGCTCGCAGTAGGTGCCCGGACGGATGCCGGTGACGCCGCAGGCCTTGCCGACCATCTTCTGGGCCAGCGAGAAACCCTTGCCGTTGTCGGCCGGGTTCTGCGGCAGGCGGAACAGCGTCGATTGCGGCAGGCCGAGGAATTCACGGGCCTTGGTCGTCAGGCCGCGGCCGATGATCAGCGGAATGCGGCCGCCGGCACGGACTTCGTCGAGGATGACCAGGGTCTTCAGTTGCGATTCGGCGATCACGGCGCCGTTCTTCAGCGCGGTGACCTTGCCGGTCTGTTGATCGACCTTGAGCTCGATCTCGTCGCCCATGTCCATCTGACCGGCGTCGATTTCGATCGGCAGGGCGCCGGCATCTTCCATCGTGTTGAAGAAGATCGGGGCGATCTTGGAACCCAGGCAGACGCCGCCGAAGCGCTTGTTCGGCACGAACGGGATGTCTTCGCCGGTGAACCACAGCACGGAGTTGGTGGCGGACTTGCGGGAAGAACCGGTACCGACCACGTCACCGACGTAGGCGATCAGGTTGCCCTTGGCGGCGAGCTTTTCCAGTTGCTTGATCGGGCCGCGCGAGCCCGGCTCGTCAGCTTCGATACCCGGACGCGGGTTCTTCAGCATGGCCAGGGCGTGCAGCGGGATGTCGGGACGCGACCAGGCATCCGGGGCCGGCGACAGGTCGTCGGTATTGGTTTCGCCGGTGACCTTGAACACGGTCAGCTTCTGCGAAGCCGGGACTTCCGGACGCGAGGTGAACCACTCGCCGTCGGCCCAGGACTGCATGACGGCCTTGGCGTTGGCGTTGCCGCCCTTGGCCAGTTCGGCGACATCGTGGAAGAAGTCGAACACCAGCAGGGTCTTCTTCAGGCCTTCGGCGGCGACGGCGCCGCAGGTCGGGCAGGCGAGCAGGTCGATCAGCGGCTTGACGTTGTAGCCACCGAGCATGGTGCCGAGCAGTTCGGCGGCCTTCTCGCGGGAAATCAGCGCACAGGCTTCTTCGCCCTTGGCGACCTTGGCCAGGAACTCGGCCTTGACCTTGGCGGCATCATCGACGCCAGCCGGCACGCGGTAGGTGATCAGTTCGACCAGGGCGGCTTCTTCGCCCTTCGGCGGGTTCTTCAGCAGGGCCACCAGTTCGGTGGTCTGTTGCTTGGACAGGGGCAGCGGCGGGATACCGAGGGCTGCACGCTCTGCTACGTGGGCGCGATAGGCTTCAAGCACGGCGACTTCCTTTCGTAAAGGGTTGCTCTAGGGGAAACGAATATTTTACGACAACGGCGGCGGCTGGATGGTTCGCATGACAACGCCCCTGGCCGGCACCCGCAGGTCTTATATATTTTATATGTTAGTTCACCCGTGCGCCACATCTTCGAAGCCCGGACCGGACCACGATTGCCCATTTTTCAGGCACCAACCACAAAGCCCTTGTCGCTCAATGGATTGCAGCAGGCATCCAGAGCTTATCCACAGGCTTGTCCGACCCAAACGGGGATAAATGCCTTTTATGCACACAGGCTGATAGACTTGCCCCTTTTGCCCAGCGACCCAACGACATGTCCCGCATTGCCGCCATCTCCCGCCTCGGCCAGCAAGTCTGGCTCGACAACCTGTCCCGCCAACTGCTCGAATCCGGCGAACTCGCCCGCTGGATCGCCGACGATGCGATTGCCGGCGTCACCTCGAACCCGGCCATCTTCTACAACGCGATCCGCACCGATGCGGCTTACGCCGAAGCCGTGAGCAAGCTCAAGAACAGCCAACTGGATGCCGAACTGCGCTTCGAAGCACTGGCGCTCCCCGACGTCCAGGGTGCCTGCGACCTGCTCCTGCCCGTCTACGAGCAAAGCGGCGGCAACGCCGGTTTCGTCAGCTTCGAGGTGTCGCCGACCCTGGCCGCCGACACCGCCGGCACCCTGGCTGCCGCCCGGCGCCTGTGGGCGGAGATCGGCCGTCCGAACGCGATGATCAAGATTCCGGCAACGCCGGCCGGCCTGGGCGCGATCACCGCCGCCATCGCCGACGGCATCAACGTCAATGTCACGCTGATCTTTTCGCCGGGGCAACTCGCCGACGTGCAGCACGCCTATCGCGCCGGCATTGAGCAGCGTTTCGCCGCCGGCCTGCCGGTGGACCGCATCGCCTCGGTCGCCAGCGTCTTCATCAGCCGGCTGGACAGCCTGATCGATCCGAAATTGCCGGCCGAACTACAAGGCCGGACAGCGATTGCCATGGCTCGCCAGGCTTACGCCGACTGGCAGGAACTGCCGGCCCTGCCCGGCCAGGCGCGCCAGCAGATGCTGCTGTGGGCCTCGACATCGAGCAAGAATCCCAATTACCGCGACGTGCTTTACGTGGAGCAACTGATCGGCGCCGGCACCGTGAATACCGTTCCCGATGCCACGCTGGCGGCCTTCCGCGACCATGGCGAAGCGCTCGCCACGCTGGCTGACGACCGCGAGGGCACGGCCCATCAACTGGCGGCAATCGCCGCGCTGGGTCACGATCTCGACGTGATCGGCGAAGAACTGCAGACGGCCGGCCTCAAGCAGTTCGACGAAGCCTTCGCCAAACTGCTCGACCTGGTCCGCTGATCGTCAGTGCGGCTGGCTCAACCGAGCCAGTCGCGCAAATCCTCGATCAGGTCGTCGACACCGCCGAGCGACAGGCCGAAGAAATCGCAGACCAGCGGCGCGGCCTTGGCCCACTCGTGATCGACGCCACCGGCATGCAGGCGGATGATGTGTTCGGCGAGCACATTGATGGCGATCTGCGCCAGGACAACGGATGAAAATTCGCTGCGCCGCTGCAGGACGCTGTAGTCGTGGTGGCGCAGGATGGCTTCGGCCACCTCGTCGGGCAGTCGCCAGCGGCGCGCCAGGAAGTAGCCGACCACCGCATGGTTCGTCCCCAGGTACTTGTCCTCGACCTCGGTAAACATCATGTCCTCGGCGTCGTTGGCCTCGCCGAGTACCGAGCGCGTCTCGGGGAAACGCCGCATCAGCAGCGGAATGCCGCAATCGTGGAACAAGCCGAAGGTGTAGGCCACATCCGGCCGAATGCAGCGCAGGCGGCGGGCAATCTCGCCGGACAGACGCGCGGTCAGCGCCGAACTTTCCCAGAAACGTTCGAGACTGGCCGAATCCTTGCCCGCCAAGGCGACCTTGAGCAGTTGCGAGACCACCAGGTTGAATACCTGCCGCGTTCCCAGAACGTTGATCGCCTGGTTGATCGACGACAACTTGTGGCCAGTCGAGAATGCCGGTGAATTGGCAATCTGCATGACGTGCCCCGAGAGGGCGACGTCGCTGGACATCAGGCGCACCAGTTCGCGATGATCCGGCTCATCCTTCTTCAGTTCCCGGTCAAGTTCGACCAGGATCGACGGGCAAGGCGGAATGTCCACGCCGCTGAGCATGGACTGCAGTTGTTGTTCTTCTGGGACGGATTTCATTTAGCGCATCTCCGGGGATTGCCGTGGAGATTAGCTGCTTGTTGCGTTTCGATAAATATAACGAAAGTAATAGAGCGGTATCAAAGTACCAATCCATGCCGTCTGCGAGCCTGTAGACAAGCATCGTGCTCGACGTCGAATTCACGACACGGCGACGGTCTTTCGTCGTAGATCGTACACCTGACCTGCCCTCCGATTTCCCCGGCCAGCGCCACGCAGCGCGGCGCGGCGTCATCGGTGCCGCACATGCGCACGATGGCCGGCGTCACCGGCACCGTCATCGCCGCCGGCACGCCCTGCCCCCAGGCGAAGGCGCCGCCGGCCAGTTCGGCCGGGTGGAAATCGACGCGAAAACTGGCGCAGCAGGCACCGCAGGACTGGCAGATGCTGCTCATCCCAGATCCACCCGGCAACGCCACAGACCATGCCCGGAAGCGAGATACTTCTTTTCGAACGGCGTCATCGGGTCGTCGGTCGCATAAGGCTCGGCAACGACCGTCTGGCCGCTCAACAGACTCAGCGCCTGGGCCATTTCCTCGATGTAGATGGCCCAGTTGCTGCGACATTCGACCGTGCCGCCCAGTTCGCGCCACACCGGAAAAACCGCGTGCCCGTGCCAGCGCCGCGCCAGATGGCCGATCTTCGGCCATGGGTTGGGATAGAGGTTGTAGTGCCGCGCCAGCCGGATGCCTTCGGCCGCCAGCAGACGCCAGAAATCGACCAGATCGGCTCGCACCAGCACCGCATTGGCCGGCAACGGCAAAGGCTTGCCACGATTGATGCGGTCGATCGATTGATCGACGCCGAAAACGAAATGGTCGGGAAACTCGGCAGCGATGCGCAGCGTGCTCCAGCCGACGCCGCAACCGGCATCGACGATCAGCGGCGCCTGCGGATTCCAGGCATCGCGCGCCGCCAGCGCCGCGGCAAAGGCTTCGCGGTTGTAATCGGCCAGCGGCTTGCGGAAAGGGTGCGCCAGGTGCCGGCGCAGCAGATCGGGCAGATCCGGGTGCGGCCCGTCCTGGGCGCTGCTGATGAAGCGCGAGTTCCCGCTCATGCGATCAGCGGCCTTTCGCACAGGATGCCTTCGGCGAGCAGCAGCGCATCGATTTCCTCGGCTGCCTTGACCGGCCGCAACCGGTCGTGCAACAGGCCGGCTTCCGGGTAGTTGCGGCGGACCAGCGCCAGCCATTGCTTGAGCCGGCCGCCCGCATGTTCGGGCAGGACCTTGCGGCGCACGCCCTGCCAGTAGGCAGCGATGCACGGCACCACCGCCGGCC
>DKNF01000120.1 GCA_002470165.1 Betaproteobacteria bacterium UBA7395
GACGACTTCGGCACCGGCTACTCCTCGCTCTCCTATGTCTCGCGCTTTCCTTTCGACAAGATCAAGATCGACCAGAGTTTTGTCGAAGACATCATCGAGAACCCGGTCAACGCCGCCATTGCCACGGCCGCCATCGTCATGGCCCGCAGCCTGAACCTGGCCATCCTCGCCGAGGGTGTCGAAACCGAAGCCCAGGCGCGATTCCTGCGCGGCCGCCGGTGCGATGCGATCCAGGGTTTCCTGTTCAGCCCGGCCCTGCCGGCCGCCGAATTCGAACAACTGCTGGCCGGGCGGACCAGCCTGCCGATCGCCGACATCCCGTCGAGCGGCAAGCAGACTCTGCTCATCGTCGACGACGAACCGAACATCCTCAACGCCCTGTCGCGCCTGTTGCGCCGCGAAGGCTTCCAGATCCTGACCGCGACCTCGCCGCTCGACGCTTTCGAGCACCTGGCCAAGCAGCCGGTACACGTCATCCTCTCCGACCAGCGCATGCCCGACATGTCCGGCACCGAGTTCTTTGCCCGGGTACGCCAGCTTTACCCGGAAACCATCCGCATCGTGCTCACTGGCTACACCGACCTCGACTCGGTCACCGGCGCCATCAACCGGGGTGCCATCTACAAATTCCTGACCAAGCCCTGGGACGATGACCAGTTGCGCGAGGAAATCCGCGAAGCTTTCCGCCTGGCCAAGGACAAGCAGCAGGACAATCATGATCGGGAGACATCATGACCCCGAATGACCCCGGCAACTTGTCGACCCTGGCCTGGCCGCTGGTTGCCCTGCTCGGTCTGCTAGCCCTGGTCTTGCCGCGCCTGCTGCTGAACCGCCTGCAGCGCGAGAAGCAGCAGTTCCGCGCCTTCTTCGACCATGCCACGGTCGGCATGGCGCGCTCGACCATCGACCGCCACTGGGTCGAGGTCAATCCCGCCCTATGCCGGATGCTCGGCTACAGCGAGGACTTCCTGACGCATTGCGACTGGATCACCCTGACGCACCCCGACGACCGGGAACTCAACATCCAGTTATTCAACAGCGTGCTGGCCGGCGAGCGTGACGGTTTCAATCTGGAAAAACGTTTTCTCCGCCCCGACGGCAGCATCGTTTTCGTCAGCTTGGCGGCCCGGGCCATCCGGCTGGATAACGGCCAGGTCGATTATTTCACCGTGGTCATCGAGGACATCACCCAGCGCCAACTGGCCGAAAGGCAATTCGCCAACCAGGTCAGCCGCTCGTTAGCCTTGATCGAACTACCGCAGCAGGCCGAGGGCCTCGACGAACGGGAATTCATGCAACAGGCACTGGAACGGGCGGAATCGCTGACCGGCAGTCAGTTCGCCCTGCTCCACATCGTCGCCGCCGAGGACCAGCCGATCGAATTGCAGATCTGTTCGCGCAAGACGCCGGAGACGCTGGGTAACGACCGCAGCGCGCCCTGGCATGAGGTGGCTCACAGCGCCAGCGCCCTACGCCTGAACAACATCAGTAATGAAGCCATGCCCTTGCTGCACCGCCTGATCAGCGTCCCGGTCTGCGAAGACCGGCAAGTGCGGATGATCTTCAGCGTCGGCAACAGCCGCGAGGATTACGACAATTACGATGTCGAAACCGTCCAGTTGCTGGCCAACGAAACCTGGCGCATCGTCCGCCGCCAGCGAGCTGACCGCGCCCTGCGGCTGGCCATGCAGGTAGTCAACGCCAGCCCGGTGGTCTGTTTCCGCTGGGCCGCCAGCAACGGCTGGCCGGTGGTGTTCGTTTCGGAAAACGTCAGCCAGTGGGGCTACACACCGGAGCAGCTGCAATCCGGCCAGCCCGACTTCGCCAGCATCGTGCACCCCGACGACCTGGTCCGGGTCGGCGACGAGGTCACGCGCCATACGGCGGCCGGCGCCACCGGCTACGAGCAGGAATACCGACTGATCACCGCCGACAATCGGGTGATCTGGGTCGTCGACCGGACCAAGGTGACTCGCGATGCGCACGGACTGCCGGTTTTCTACGACGGGGTGCTGACCGACATCACCGAACGCAAGGAACAGCAGCTGCTGATCGCCGACAACCTGGCCCGTCAGCAGCAATTGAACAAACGCCTGGAAGACGCCAACAACCAGTTGCTGCAATCGGAAAAAATGGCTTCCATCGGCCAGTTGGCGGCCGGCATTGCCCACGAGCTGAACAATCCGATCGGCTTCGTCCATTCCAATCTGGGCACACTGACCGGCTACCTCAACGACCTGATGACCATCCTCGACGCCTACGCCGATGCGGCTGCGCACCAGGGAGAAAACTGCCCCAACCTGAGATCCATCGAGCAACTGCGTGAAGAACGCGACTTCGATTTCGTCCGCGACGACATCTTCAAGCTGCTCGCCGAATCGAAGGACGGCCTGGGCCGGGTGCGCAAGATCGTCCAGGACCTGAAGACCTTCGCCCGCGTCGGCGAGCAGGAATGGCAGGAGGCCGACCTGCATCAGGGGCTGGATTCGACGCTGAACATCGTCTGGAACGAACTCAAGTACAAATGCCAGGTGGTCAAGGAATACGACGAGATTCCGCCGGTGTTCTGCCTGATCTCGCAACTCAACCAGGTGTTCATGAACCTGCTGGTCAATGCCGGGCACGCGATCGAGCAGAAGGGAACGATCACCATCCGCACCCGCCGTCTGGATGACGACAAGGTGTGCATCGAGATTGCCGACACCGGCAAGGGCATTCCGCCGGAAAACCTGCGCCGCATCTTCGAGCCCTTCTTCACCACCAAGCCGGTCGGCCAGGGCACCGGCCTCGGCCTGTCGGTGTCCTACAACATCGTCCAGCGCCATCAGGGCCAACTCAGCGTAGACAGCGAACCCGGCCGCGGCACGACCTTCCGCATCACCCTGCCCATCCACCCCGACACCAGCGCCGCCCAGGAGAGAAAACAATGAGCGAGCCCAGCGACGCGCCCACCCTGCTGCTCGTCGACGACGAAGCCAGCATCCTGTCCGCCCTGCGCCGGCTGTTCCGTCCGCAGGGTTATCGCATCCTGACGGCCGAAAGCGGCACCGCCGGGCTGGAAATCCTCGAACGCGAAACGGTCGACCTGATCATTTCCGACATGCGCATGCCGGAAATGGACGGCGCCACCTTCCTCAAGCAGGTCAGACAGCGCTGGCCACAGATCATGCGCATCCTGCTCACCGGTTACGCCGACATCAGTTCGACCGTGGCCGCGATCAACGAAGGCGAAATCTACCGCTACATCGCCAAGCCTTGGGACGACAACGAGATCCAGACCGTCGTCCGCGAGGCACTGGAGCGGCAACGCCTGGAATCCGAGAACCGGCGGCTGACCGCGCTGACGCAGGCACAGAACGAGGAATTGAAAGCCCTCAATGCCGGCCTGGAACAGAAGGTTGCCGACCGCACGGCCGAGTTGCGCCAGGCCCTGGCCTTCGTCGAACAGGCACATGGCGAACTGAAGAAATCCTTCATGACCAGCGTCCAGGTCTTCGCCGGCCTGATCGAGCTGCGCAGCGGCCCGGCCGGCAAGCAACTGGCCGGCCACGGCCGGCGCGTTGCCGAAAATGCCCGCAAGCTGGCCAAGCGCCTCGCCCTGGGCGAGGCCGAGGTTCAGAACATCATGCTCGCCGGCCTGCTGCACGACATCGGCAAGCTCGGTCTGCCCGACGACCTGCTCGGCAAACCCTACAACCTGCTCGGCGCCGAACAGCGGACCCAGGTGATGAAACATCCGGTGATCGGCCAGAACATCCTGCTCGGCATCGAACGTTTCCGCGATGCCGCGCTGATCGTCCGTCACCATCACGAATGCTACGACGGCAGCGGCTACCCGGACCGCCTGGCCGGCATCGCCATCCCCCAGGGCGCGCGGCTGCTAGCGGTAGCCAACGACTACGACTCGCTGCAGGTCGGCACGCTGGTGCAACGCCCGCTGAAGCCCACGGAAGCGCTGGATTTCCTGGTCGAGAACCGGGGCAAGCGCTATGACCCGGCAGCCGTCGATGCCTTCGTGCCGATGATCGCCGAGACGCTGAAGACCGGACCGGTGGAGATCCCGCTGCGCACCATGCACCTGAAGCCGGGCATGGTCGTCAGCCGCGACCTGATGCACCGCGACGGCTACCTGCTGCTCGCCACCGGCAGCGTCCTCAAGGCCGAAATCATCGCCCAGCTGGAGCGCATGGAACAGGTCGAACAATACAACCTCACGGTTTACATTCGCCAGGAAGAAAAATGAGCCGCATCCTGATCGTCGACGACGAAACCTCCATCCTGAAAGCCCTGCAACGCCTGCTGCGGGCCGCCCCCTGCGTCTATGGCAACAAGCAGTTCGCGCTCGAAGTCGTGGCCTGCGAGTTGCCCAGCGACGCGCTGAAGCGTGCGCGACAGGAAGAATTCGACCTGTTCATCAGCGACTACCGGATGCCGGAAATGGACGGCATCGAGTTCCTCAAGCAGGCCCGGGCCATCCAGCCCGATGCCGCGCGCCTGATCCTGTCCGGCTATGCCGACCTGAACGCTCTGGTTCGTGCGGTCAACGAAGTCGGCATCGAGCGCTTCGTCGGCAAGCCGTGGAACGATTACGAATTGATGTCGGCCATTGCCCAGGCCCTGGCCCACCGCGAACTGCTGCTGGAAAACCGCCAGCTGGCCGATCTGGTGCGCGTGGAAATGGGCGACAAGACCGCCGAACAGGTCGAAGCCGAACGCCTGGAGCGGATGGAACCCGGCATCACCAAGGTGAACTGGGGCCCCGACGGCTCGGTGGTGCTCGACGACACCCCGGATTGACGCATGCCCGAACTGGACGACAAGCGCCTGAGTTTCAAACTGGTCTATTACGGACCGGCGCAAAGCGGCAAGACGACCAATCTCCTGCGTCTGCACGACCTGCTGGCGCCGGAATTGAAGGGTGAGGTGATGACCATGGAAACGCAGGACGACCGCACCTTGTTCTTCGACCTGCTGCCGCTCGGCTTTCGGGCGCCGTCCGGCCTGCTAATCAAGTGTCGCCTGTTCACCGTGCCCGGCCAGGTCGCCCATGACGGAACGCGCAAGGCCGTATTGTCGCGCGCCGACGGCGTCGCCTTCATCGCCGACAACCAGCGCGACCAGGAAACCAACAATGCCGAATCCTTCCGCAGCCTGACCGAGAACTGCGCCCGCGTCGGCATCGATTTCGAACGCCTGCCGCTGCTTGTCCAGTTCAACAAGTGCGACCTGCCCAGCGCCGTCCCCGAAGCCGAAATCCTCGGCCGCTGGGGCAACACGCCGTGGCCGGTGCATTTCGCTTCGGCCCTGCACGGCCGCGGCGTACGCGAAACCTTCGCCACCCTGCTCAGCCTGCTCTACCACCGCCAGAACGCGGCCTGCGGCCTGGCCGAACAACACGGACTGAGCGAAGCGGCCTTTGTCGCAGGCCTGCTGGGACAGCCATGAGCGACGCCAATTTCGACCGCGAATGGCAACTCGGCGACCTGCTCGATCCGGCCCAGCTGGCGCGTGTCGGCGGCGCATTGACCACCTTGCTCGGTGGCGATTGTGCCATTGCCGACGGCAACGGCAATGCCCGCTTCGGGCGGATCGCGCCCGGCGCCCGGCACCGGGCGGTTGCCCTGGAGCTCGAGCCGGTGGCCGTTGTCCACAGCGCCAGCGCCGACGACCGACAACTGGCCGCCGCCGGCGAACTGCTGCATGGCATCCTGCGCACCCAGGTGCGTTATCACATGGCCTCGGCACTCCACCTGGAAGCCGTGGCCGAGGATTTCGAATCCCTGAAGCGCAAGCATGCCCACCTGCAGGCGTCGGAAGCACGTTACCGCCAGCTCGCGGCCGAGCTTGACGCCCGCGTCAAGGCCCAGGTCGCGCAACTCGAGGAGCGCCAGCAAATGCTCTACGAAGCCGAAAAACTGGCCTCAGTCGGTCAACTGGCTGCCGGCATGGCCCACGAGATCAACAATCCGCTGGGCTTCGTGCGCAGCAACCTGAGCAGCTTCCAGCGCTACCTGACGCAGTTTTCCAGCCTGCGCGAACGCCTGACCAAAGACCTGCCGGCCTGGCAGGCCCTGGACCTCGATTTCCTCATCGAAGACGGCCGCGAACTGCTGCACGAAAGCGACCAGGGACTCGAGCGCATTGCCCGCATCGTCGGCGACCTCAAGGCCTTTTCCAATGTTGACCGCGCCAGCGAGGCATTCACCGACATCAACGAATGCATCCGCCAGGCGGCGGCCGTCATCGAAGCGCAACTGCCACCCGGCATCGGCCTGCAACTCGACCTGCTGCCCATGCCGTCGATGGTCTGCCTGCCCGGCCATCTCAAGCAGGCCCTGTTCAACATCCTGCGCAATGCCGTCCAGGCCGTCAGCGACAGCGGCAAACCCGGCACCATCAAGGTCAGCTCGCAGGCCACCGCGGACACCCTGTCCATCCGCATCCAGGATACCGGCGTCGGCATGCGTGCGGATCAGCTCGAACACGCTTTCGAACCTTTCTACACGACCCGCGGCGTCGGCCGCGGTGCCGGTCTGGGCCTGTCCACCGCGCGCAGCATCGTCCTCGCGCATAGCGGGACCATTTCCCTGAGCAGTCGGCCGGATGCCGGCACCACCGTCACCATCGACTTTCCCGCCCCGCCATGACCGACTACTCCAACCTGTTTACCGGCAAGACCCCGGCCGCCCAGGCGCCGGCCAGCCATCTGACGCCGCCGCGCTACCGGCTGCTGATCGTCGATGACGAGCCGGGCATCGTGCGTGCCCTGAACCGCGTCTTCCGCCAGGAGAATTACGAGGTAGTGACGGCCGGCAGCGGCGAGGAAGGCCTGCAACGCATGGCCGAAGGCAGCTTTCACCTGGTCATCAGCGACTTCATGATGCCCGGCATGGACGGCGCCCGCTTCCTGCGCGAGGTCAAGCAGCGCTCGCCGGACACCATCCGCATCATGCTCACCGGCCACGCCAACACCGATGCCGTGATGGGGGCGATCAACGAGGGCGCGGTCTACAAGTTCATTCTCAAACCCTGGAACGACGACGACCTGCGCGTGACCGTCGCCCTGGCCCTCGAACAGTACGACCTGATCAGCCGCAACCGGGCGCTGAAGGCCGAGAACGAAAAGAAGAGCAAGGAAATCTGGGCCCTGTCGCGCCTCGCCGCCTCCAACCGCAGCCGCCTGGGCATCATGCTGCACAAGCAGAACCTGCTGTCCACCGCGCAGCTGCAGGAACTCAGCCAACTCCAGGAACGCCGGAAAGAAGCGCTGATCGTCCTGTTGCTGGAAAAGGACTGGGTCCCGGAACGCCGTATCCGCCAATTGCTGAAAAGCGAGATGCTGATCGACGAGGTGCAACTCCCCGAGTTCCAGGTCGACAAGGCCCTGACCGAGCTGATTCCGCACAGTTTCTGCAGCCGGCAGCTGGTGGTGCCGCTGAAACTGCAGGGCCGGCGTCTGCTGCTGGCCATGGCCGACCCCCTCGACGAAGGGCTGATCGAGGAAATCCGTTTCACCGCCGGCCTCGACATCGACACGGTCACCGCCGACATCGCCGACATCCGGCGCAAGATCGACGAAATCTACGGCAAGGACGACGAGGTCGATTTCAAGGAACTGGAAACCCTGGTTGGCTCCCCCGATCCTTACGAAGGCATCGAAATCGTCATCGAGGACAGCGACGATGCCCGCCTCGAGGACCTGCTGCGCGACACCGAGGCGCCGCCGGCGATCCGGCTGGCCAACGCGATCATTCTCGAAGCCATCCGCCTGGGCGCCTCCGACATTCACATCCAGCCCCGGACCAAGAGCGTCGTCGTACGTTACCGCATCGACGGTGTGCTCACGGACAAGATCCAGATACCGCACCAGCTCCACCAATCGCTGGTGTCGCGCCTGAAGATCATGGCCGAGCTCGACATCTCCGAACGCCGCCGACCGCAGGATGGCCGCATCACGGTGAAGACGCCGATGCGCATGGTCGATCTGCGCATCTCGACGCTGCCGACGATCAACGGCGAGAAGATCGTCATGCGCATCCTCGACCGCAACGGGGCGGTGCACTCGCTCGACGGGCTCGGTTTCGCCAGCGACGACCTGCGCCGTGTCAGCGACATGGTCGCCCGGCCGCAGGGCATCATCCTCGCCACCGGACCGACCGGCAGCGGCAAGACCACGACGCTGTACTCGCTGCTCCAGCACGATGCGACGCCGGACAAGAATTACGTCACCATCGAGGACCCGGTCGAGTATTACCTCGACATGGCCGGCCAGGTGCTGATCCGGGAAAAGATCGGTCTGACCTTCCCGAGCGTGCTGCGCGCACTGCTGCGCCAGGACCCGGACGTCATCCTGCTCGGCGAGATACGCGACTTCGAGACGGCCGAAGTGGCCTTTCACGCTGCCCTGACCGGACACATGGTCTACTCGACGCTGCACACCAACTCGGCCATCGCCACCATTGCCCGCCTGTTCGACCTTGGCCTCAAGCCCTACGTCATCGCCACCGCACTCGAAGGCATCATCGCCCAGCGACTGGTCCGCCGCGTCTGCCCGGAATGCGCCACCATCCGGGAGGCTGACCCGGCACTGCGCGCCCGTCTTGGCGCGGCCTTTTCGACAATCAAGCAAACCAGCCAGGGCACCGGCTGCAACCATTGCCACGGCAGCGGCTACAAGGGGCGGATCGGCATCTACGAGGTACTGACCCTCGACGACCATCTGCGCGACCGCATTGCCGGCAGCGCGAGCATCCATGAAATCCGTCGTCTGGTCCGCCAGAAGGGACAACGCAACATCGCCCACCACGCAGCCGAACGCATTGCCGCCGGCGCCACCACCTTTGAAGAAGTCCTGCGCGTACTCGGCCCGCAGGCCGGAGAGGATTGAACATGGATGCCTTTGTCTGGGACCAACGCTACATGACCGGCGAAGCGCAGGTCGACGGCGAACATCAGGAACTGGTGCGCATCATCAATGCGCTGATCGACCTGCAGTCAAGATACGCCTCACCCGAAGCGGTCGCGCAGGTACTCGACCAGCTGGTGAATTATGCAGTCGTGCACTTCGCCCACGAAGAAGCCCTGATGGCCGAAAGCCACTGCGATCCGCGCTTCGTCGAGCGCCACGTCGCCGTCCATCGCAGCTTCGCCGAACAGGTCGTGCGCCTGCGCGACTCGTCCGCCGATGGCGGCGACCTCGAATACCTGCTCAACTTCCTGACCAGCTGGCTGGCCCAGCACATCCTCGGCATGGACAAGGCCATGGTTCGCCAGATCGAGTTGATCCGTGGCGGCAACAGCCCGCAGGCGGCCTACGACGCGGCGGCGAAAATCACCACCGACCCGGCGACGTCGAGCATGCTCGATGCGATGGCCTCGCTCTACCGCATCATCAGCGCCCGCAACGACGCTTTGAGCGAACTCAACCGCGGCCTCGAAGCCAAAGTCGCCGAACGCACCGAAGCCCTCAAGGAGAGCAACCGGCGCCTGCTCGAATCCGAACACCGGCGCTCGACCGAAACCCGGCGCAATCTGGAACTGTTCCTGTCGCAGATCATCGACGGCGATCCGGTACCGACCCTGGTGATCGACGCCTCGCACCGCATCACCCATTGGAACAAGGCCTGCGCCAACATCAGCGGCCTGCCGGCGGAACGCATGGTCGGCACCTGGGATCAATGGATGGCGTTCTATCCTGCCGCACGACCGATCATGGCCGACCTGATCGTCGATGGCAGCCTCGAGGAACGGTTCAACACTTATTATCACAACCTCTTCCGTCGCTCGAAAACCATTGAGGATGCCTTCGAGGCAGAAAGCTTCTTCCCCAACCTCGGCGAGAACGGGCGCTGGCTGTTCTTCACCGCCGCCCCGATCCGTGACGGCGAAGGCCGCATCATCGGTGCCATCGAGACCCTGCAGGATGTCACTGACCGCCACCTGGCCGAGGATGAACTGCTGAAATATCAGGAACAGCTGGAAGCCCAGGTCGAAGCTCGAACCCGGGAGCTGGCCAACACCAACCGCCAACTGGAACGCGAACACGCAGAATTGACCACCCTGCTCGGCAAGATCGACGAAACCCAGCAGCAGTTGCTGCAGTCGGAAAAAATGGCCGCCATCGGCCAGCTGGCGGCGGGTGTCGCCCACGAAATCAACAACCCGGTCGGCTTCGTCAATTCCAACCTCGGCTCGCTGAAAAGCTATACCGGCAACCTGCTGCGCTTGATCGACGCCTACGAAAGCGGAGAGCCTCAGGCCATTGCTGCCGCCCGCCAGGCGGCCGATCTGGAATTCCTGCGCGAAGACCTGCCATCCCTGCTGGCCGAGTCGCAGGAAGGCCTCGACCGGGTCACCCGCATCGTTCAGGATCTCAAGGACTTCTCCCGCGTGGACCAGGCCGAACACCAGCGGGCCGACCTCAATGCAGCGATGAACAGCACGCTGAACGTGGTCCGCAACGAACTCAAGTACAAGGCCGACGTCATCGTCGAGCTCGGCGATATCCCGGAAATCGACTGCGTGCCGGCGCAACTGAACCAGGTATTCATGAACCTGCTGGTCAATGCCGCCCAGGCCATCCCCGAGCGCGGCAAAATTTTCGTGCGTTCAGGCGTCGAGCGCGATCACGTCTGGTTCGAGATCGAGGACACGGGTTGCGGCATGTCGGCAGAAACCCGGCAACGCATCTTCGAGCCCTTCTTCACGACCAAACCGGTCGGTAAAGGCACCGGCCTCGGCCTGTCGATTTCCTACGACATCATCGTCAAGCGCCACCATGGACGCCTGGATGTGCACAGTGAAACGGGCAAAGGCACGACCTTCCGCATCTGGCTACCGATCGTCCAGTCGGCAGAAACCTAGAACAGTTCGGTCTCGCCGTAGCTGGGGCTGGCGAAGGTGCCGCGTTCGACCAGTTCGCGGAAGTCGTAGATACGGTTACGGCCGTCCTGCTTGGCCTGGTAGAGGCTGCGGTCGGCCCGGCTGAGCACTTCCACCGGCAGGACTTCGGGATCGACTTCGGCGTAGCCGATGCTGACCGTCATCGATTCGATACGCGGGAAGACATGGGCTTCGATCGCCAGGCGGACGCGTTCGAAGACGTTGCGGGCAATGGCCTCGTTCTCGGCCGAGATGATGGCGACGAATTCCTCGCCGCCGTAGCGATAGAGCAGGTCCGAGGAGCGGAAGGTGGACTGCATCAGCCGCGCCGCCAGCAACAGGATTTCGTCGCCGACCATGTGGCCGAAGGTGTCGTTGATGCGCTTGAAGTGATCAACGTCGATGACCGCCAGCCAGAACTTGCCGGACAACTGGCTGCGCCGTCCATCGCTACGTTCCTGGAAACTGTCCGGTCGAGCCATCGCCGACCAGATGCGCTCGAAATTGTTTTCCAGCGCCTGGCGGTTGAGCAGGCCGGTCAGGCGGTCACGCTGGCTGACGTCGAGTAGTGCGTAATAATTCGAGAACACTTCGAGAACGCCGCGTATGGTCGCATCCTCGTTGGGCGACGCTTCGCGGTCGCGCTTGAAGACGAAGTAACCACGCACTTCGTCACCACCGAGCAAGGGATAGGCAATCAGCATCTCGCCCTCAAGTGCCCGCGTACAGGGTTTGCCAAGCAGACGAACATTCTCGGTCAAGGCAATGACTTCTGACGGCACTTCGGAAACCTGGACGATTTCCTCAATGCGCTCGACCATGCGGGCCACGCCGTCGGCCTCGACCACCTTGGAACGATGGTAGTGAATCACCCGTGCCAGCAACTGGCCATCGTCGAGCCGGTAGAGCGAGGTATCGAGTACACCGAGCAGCGGACCGAGCGTGCGCAGCAGACTTTGCTCGAGCAACTCGGTATCGCGGATCGAAGTCATCATGCCCAGCTTGCCGAGCAAACCCGGCACCCGGAACTGATTGGCGTTGGTCAACATGCGCATGAACTTGTTTTTTTGGGAAAATGGTCCGACATCATACAATAAAAACGGGGCCCGTGGCCCCGTAAAAGGAAAGAGACTCGGTCGATTGCTGTTCTCCCTGGTCTCTTGCGCAGAGTAAACGTCACATGTTCGGGTAATTCGGCCCGCCACCACCTTCCGGTACCGTCCACACGATGTTCTGGGTCGGGTCCTTGATGTCGCAGGT
>DKNF01000055.1 GCA_002470165.1 Betaproteobacteria bacterium UBA7395
AATGTCTATCGCATCGCCAAGCAGGCGGGGATGAAGGCTGGTCAATACCAGTACCGTGACCGTCGTCAGCGCAAGCGCCAGTTCCGTTCCCTGTGGATCGCCCGTATCAATGCCGCCGCTCGTGAGTTGGGCATGAAGTACAGCACCTTCATGAACGGTCTGAAGAAGGCCAACATCGAAGTCGACCGCAAGGTCCTGGCCGACCTGGCCGTCTTCGATCAGCCGGCTTTTGCCGCCCTGGCCGCACAAGCCAAGGCCAAGCTCGACGCCTGAGCAGAAGCTTGAAGAAAAAAAGGAGGCGCAAGCCTCCTTTTTTGTTTGAATATCGTGCAGTCACGTTGGTAGAAGTCCATGGACAATCTTGATCAGATCGTTAACGAAGCCAAAGCGGCTTTTATTGCCACCTCGGATCCGGATGTGCTGGAGCAGGTCAAGGCCCGTTATCTGGGAAAAACGGGGCAGATTACCGAGCTTCTGAAGGGCTTGGGCAAACTTCCGCCCGAAGAGAAGAAGACCGCCGGTGCGGCGATCAACCTGGCCAAGAATGCGATCGAGGAAGCGCTGAACGATCGGCGTGAAGCCTTGCGCAAGGCCGCGCTCAATGCGCGCCTGGCCGAAGAAGCCCTGGATGTCACCTTGCCCGGTCGCGCCGAAGCGCGCGGTGGCCTGCATCCGGTGACGCGCACGCTGGAGCGCATCGAATCCCTGTTTGCTTCCATCGGCTTCGAAGTCGCCGACGGCCCGGAAATCGAAGAGGATTTCCACAATTTCACTGCGCTGAACACGCCCGAGGATCACCCGGCGCGTTCGATGCACGACACTTTCTATCTGCAGAACCCGGACGGCTCGCTGGCCGACAAGGTGCTGCTGCGCACCCACACCAGCCCGATCCAGGCGCGCTACATGCAGGCGCATGTGGCCAAGTACGGTCAATTGGAAACCATGCCCGAGATTCGCATCATTGCGCCGGGCCGGGTCTATCGCGTCGATTCCGACGCGACGCACTCGCCGATGTTCCATCAGGTCGAAGGCCTGTGGGTTGGCGAGAACGTCTCCTTTGCCGACCTCAAGGGCGTCATCGCCGATTTCCTCAAGAGTTTCTTCGAGACCGACGATCTGACCGTGCGTTTCCGCCCGTCCTTCTTCCCGTTCACCGAACCCTCTGCCGAGATCGACGTCGCTTTCATGAGCGGCGCGCTGAAGGGGCGCTGGCTGGAAATCGCCGGTTGCGGCATGGTCCATCCGAATGTGCTGAAGATCGCCGGCATCGATCCGGAAAAATACACCGGCTTCGCTTTCGGCTTTGGCCCCGACCGCCTGACCATGCTGCGTTACGGCGTCAATGACCTGCGTCTGTTCTTCGAAGGTGACCTGCGCTTCCTGCGTCAGTTCGCCTGATTCATCTTTCGGGACATCCCCATGAAATTCTCCGAATCCTGGTTGCGTACCCTCGTCGATCCCAAGCTGTCGAGCGAGGAGCTCTCCCATCTGCTGACCATGGCCGGGCTTGAAGTCGAGGAACTCGAGCCGGTCGCGCCCGCCTTCACCAGTGTTGTCGTCGCCCAGGTGCTCGAGGTCGTCAAGCATCCCGACGCCGACCGACTGAACGTCTGCCAGGTCGATATCGGCAGCGGTACGCCACAGCAGATCGTCTGCGGCGCGCCCAATGTCGCCGCCGGCCTGAAAGTGCCGTGCGCGCTGCCCGGCGCCGAACTGCCCGGCGATTTCAAGATCAAGATCGCCAAGGTACGTGGTGTCGAGTCTTCCGGCATGCTGTGTTCCGCCAAGGAGCTCGGCATTGCCGAGGATGCGTCGGGCCTGTTGATCCTGCCGGCCGACGCGCCGGTCGGCCAGTCGATTCGCCAGTATCTCGACCTCGACGATCATCAATTCGAACTCAAGCTGACGCCGAACCGTGCCGACTGCCTGTCGCTGCTCGGCATCGCCCGCGAAGTCGGTGCCATCACCGGTGCCGCGACCTGCCTGCCGGTTGTCGCGGAAGTGCCGGCGAGCATCGCCGATACGCGCGCCGTCGTGCTCGACGCGCCGCAGGCCTGCCCGCTGTACTGCGGGCGCGTCATCAAGGGCGTCGATGCCAAGGCGCAGACGCCGGAATGGATGAAGCGCCGCCTGGAACGCAGCGGCATCCGCGCCATTTCGGCCTTGGTCGATATCACCAATTACGTGATGCTCGAACTCGGCCAGCCCTTGCATGCCTTCGACAACACCAAACTGGAAGGCGCGGTCCATGCACGCCTGGCCAAGCCCGAAGAAAAACTGCTGTTGCTCAACGAGCAGACGATCGCTGTCGACGCCGATGTGCTGATGATTGCCGACGACGTCAAGCCGTTGGCCATGGCCGGCATCATGGGCGGCGAGGAGAGCGGCATCACGCTGGAAACCGGCGAATTGTTCCTTGAGTCGGCTTTCTTCGCGCCGAAGGCCATCGCCGGTCGCGCCCGTCGCTACGGTTTTGGCTCGGACGCTTCGCATCGCTTCGAGCGCGGCGTCGATTTCGGCGGCACGCGCCGCGCCATTGAGCGCGCCACGCAACTGATCCTTGAAATCTGCGGCGGCCAGGCCGGTCCGGTGGTTGAAGCCAAGGCCGCATTGCCGGTCCGTCAGCCGGTGCGCCTGCGCACCGCGCGTGCCGAAAAGGTGCTCGGCCTGCCGCTCGGCGCCGAGCGCATTGCTGGCCTGTTCAAGGGCCTGGCCCTGTCCTTCGAGCAGCAGGGTGACGATTTCCTGGTGACGCCGCCGTCGTGGCGTTTCGACATGGAGATCGAGGAAGACCTGATCGAGGAAATCGCACGTCTCTACGGCTACGACAACATTCCGTCGCCGGCGCCGCGCGCGCGGATGGCGATGCTGCGCCAACCGGAAGCGCAGCGGCCGGCATTCCGCATCCGCCAGATGCTGGCTGACCGCGGCTACCAGGAAGTGGTCAATTTCGCCTTCGTCGAAACCGAATGGGAAGCCGATTTCTCCGGCAAGACCGCCGAAACCGACCTGATCCGCCTGGCCAACCCGATCGCCAGCCAGATGGCGGTCATGCGCTCGAACCTGTTCGGCGGCCTGATCGCCAACCTGGTGACCAATCTCAAGCGCAAGCAGACCCGCGTCCGTCTGTTCGAAGTCGGCCGCACTTTCCATCGCGATGCCGCCGCCGTGCCGGTGGCCGGTTATCGCCAGCCCTGGCGCCTTGGCGGTCTTGCCTTCGGCGGTGCCTTGCCCGACGGCTGGGCCAGCGGTGGCCGCAAGGTCGATTTCTTCGACGTCAAGGGCGATATCGAGGCCTTGCTGGCCCCGGCCGTCCTGCGGTTCGAGAAGCTCGCCCATCCGGCGCTGCATCCCGGTCGCGCCGCGCGCATCCTGCTTGATGGGGTCGATATCGGCTGTATCGGCGAACTGCATCCGGAATGGGTGCAGAAATACGAACTGACTGCCGCGCCCGTGTTGTTCGAGCTCGAATTCGATGCACTGAAGGCGGTCGTCGTGCCGGCCTATGCCGAGGTTTCGAAGTTCCCGGCGGTGATTCGCGACCTGGCTGTGGTCGTTGATCGCGATCTTGCCTTGCAGGCCATGTTCGATGGTCTGAGAAGCGCACTTCCGGCTCTTGTCACCGATCTTCAGTTGTTTGATGTGTACGCCGGAAAGGGCGTTCCTGAAAACAAGAAAAGTCTTGCGTTACGGGTAGTTATGCAAGATACTCAACGCACTTTGCAAGATTCGGAAGTTGATGCGGCGATGCAGCAACTGATCGCCTGTCTGGAGAAGACCTTCGGCGCCCAACTGCGAGCCTGAGGAAAGATAAGATAACGATGACGCTCACCAAAGCCGAACTCGCCGACCTGCTTTTCGAGAAAGTCGGTCTCAACAAACGCGAGGCCAAAGACATGGTCGAGGCCTTCTTCGAAGAAATCCGCAATGCCCTGGAAACCGGCGACGGCGTCAAGCTGTCCGGCTTCGGCAACTTCCAGTTGCG
>DKNF01000021.1 GCA_002470165.1 Betaproteobacteria bacterium UBA7395
ATGTGGTCGATGGCGGCGTTGGCGGCCGAAGCGGCGGACGACAGGCCGCGGGCGTCGATGATGGCGGCGCCGCGCTTGCCGACGGTCGGCAGGAAGACGTCGTTGTTCCAGGCGGCGTCATTGATGATGTTCTTGACGCTGTCGCCGTTGGAGGTGACGAAACGGTAGTCGGCGTACATCGACGGCGAGTGGTTGCCCCAGACGACCAGTTGCTTGAGCGAGGAGACCGGACGGCCGGACTTCTGGGCCAGTTGGGTCAGCGCACGGTTGTGGTCGAGGCGCAGCATGCCGTGGTAGTTGTTCGGGTTGGTGCGGCCAACCTTGATCGCGGCGGAGCGGGCGATGTAGGCGTTGGTGTTGCAGGGGTTGCCGACGACCAGGACCTTGACGTCTTCCTTGGCGTTTTCGGCGATGGCCTTGCCCTGAACCGTGAAGATGGCGCCGTTGGCAGTCAGCAGGTCGGCACGTTCCATGCCGGGGCCGCGCGGACGGGCACCGACCAGCAGGCAGACGTCGGCGTCCTTGAAGGCGACGTTCGGGTCGTCGGTGGCGACCATGCCGGCGAGCAGCGGGAAGGCGCAGTCGTCGAGTTCCATCATCACGCCCTGCACGGCCTTCTGGGCTTGCGGCAGGTCGAGCAGTTGCAGGATGACCGGCTGATCCTTGCCGAGCATTTCGCCCGAGGCAATACGGAACAGCAGGCTATAACCGATCTGGCCGGCGGCGCCGGTGACGGCAACGCGCATGGGGGCTTTGGACATGAGTCGCTCCTGGTCTTGAGTAGCTTGGTTGAATTGTTTGTGCATCCTGTTGCCGGGGGTTTCTGACCTTGCGTTCTATCGGCAATGGAAGCGCGGATGTTAGAAGTTCGGCGTAGCGCTGTCAATTCATCATGTGTCTTATATAAGACAACTTTTCGTGGACGCTGCCGCCGAATTATGCTGAAATCCCGGGCCATGACCCGTGATGCAAACCGTTCCGCAATGCGCTCGACGGCGCCTACGTTTAGTCCGCTCTACCGGCAGATCAAGGATTTCCTGATTGCCAGCCTGGAGCGCGGCGAGTGGGGGCCGGGTGATGCAATTCCCAGCGAAGGCGAACTGGCGCAGCGTTTCAACGTCAGCCAGGGCACCGTGCGCAAGGCCATCGACGAGATGGCGGCCGAGAACATGCTGGTCCGTCGTCAGGGCAAGGGAACCTTTGTTTCCACGCATAGCGATCCGCGATCCTTCTACCGTTTCCTGCGCCTGTTGCCCGACGACGGTGTGGCGGTCCCGTCGGTCAGCAAGCCCTTTTTCTGCGAAAAGATACCGGCTTCCCAGGAAGTCGCGCGCGAGCTCGGCTTGCAGGTCGGCGACCCGGTCATTCATGTCAAGCGGCTGCTGAGTTTTGCCGGGCAGACCGTCGTCTTCGATCAGCTCTATCTGGTGGGCGACCTGTTCAGCGACCTGACGCTGGAGGCGCTGCGCGCCGGCGAGCGTTCGCTCTACAGTCTTTTCGAAAGCGATTTCGGTGTGCGCATGATCAACGCCGAAGAGCGTCTGCGTGCGGTTGCCGCGGACGCGGAAAGTGCAGGCCATCTGGGGGTGGATGTCGGCGCCCCTTTGTTGCTGGTCGAGCGTACCGCTTACACCTATGGCAACAAGCCGGTCGAGTGGCGTCGCGGCCTGTATTGCACGGCACATCACTATTATCGGAATGACCTTGGTTGATCCGGGGTTTATGCATGCCGCAAAAGCACAGCATGACGCGCTTTGCGGGCGTTTTTTAGCTGTATAATTACGGCTCTTTTCAAACCACGTACAAGCGGATAATCCGCACTCTTACGCGAGGGATGGTGTTCATGGCAGAGATGTCCATCAAGAAAAAACGTCCAAAAAACTTGGACTTGACGACCATCAGGTTGCCGTTGCCTGGCAAGGTTTCAATTCTGCATCGTGTCAGCGGTGCCGGCTTGTTCCTGTGCCTTCCGGTAATCATCTGGCTGTTCGGCGCCAGCTTTGAGTCGCCCGAGGCCTTTTCGGCAGTCACTGGAATGTTGCTGGTCAAGGTGATCATTGCCGGTCTGATCTGGGCCTTCGTGCATCACTTCTGCGCTGGTATCCGCTTCCTGCTGCTGGATCTGCATGTCGGCATCGAGAAGGAGGCCGCCCGCAAGTCGGCGGCGGTCGTGTTCGCTGTCAGCATTCCGCTGACCCTGATCCTGTGGGGGGTTCTGCTGTGATCAATCGTATCGTTGTTGGCGCCCATTACGGTCTCAAGGACTGGATTGCCCAGCGCGCCACCGCTGTCATCATGGCTGTGTATACGGTGGTGATGGCGGCTGTTCTGCTCATCGCCCAGCCTTCGGGCTTCGAGGCCTGGAAGGCGATTTTCGCCATCGGCGTGATCAAGTTCCTGACCTTCCTGTTCTTCGTCAGCCTCTTCTACCATGCCTGGATCGGCATGCGTGACCTGTGGATGGATTACATCAAGCCGACCGGCCTGCGCCTGTCGCTGCATGTGCTGACCGTTACCCTGCTGGTGGGTTACACCGCCTGGGTTGCCGCGATTCTCTGGAGGCTGTAAGCGTGAGTATTCCTGTTCTGAAGTTTGATGCGGTCATCGTCGGTGCCGGTGGCGCCGGTCTGCGTTCCGCAATCCAGTTGTCCGAAGCCGGCCTGAAGACGGCCGTCCTGTCCAAGGTCTTCCCGACCCGTTCGCATACCGTTGCCGCCCAGGGTGGTGTTGCCGCCTCGCTCGGCAACTCCGAGGAAGATCACTGGCACTGGCACATGTACGACACCGTCAAGGGTTCCGACTGGCTCGGCGACCAGGACGCGATCGAATTCATGGTGCGCAAGGCCAACGAGTGCGTGGTCGAGCTCGAACATTACGGCATGCCGTTCGACCGTACCGACGACGGCAAGATTTACCAGCGCCCGTTCGGCGGCCACATGTCGAATTTTGGCGAAAAGCCGGTGCGCCGTTCCTGTGCCGCTGCCGACCGTACCGGTCACGCCATGCTGCACGCGATGTATCAGCGCAACGTCAAGGCCAACACCCAGTTCTTCGTCGAATGGATGGCCCTGGACCTGATCCGCGATGCCGAAGGTCATGTCGTCGGTGTCACGGCGATGGAAATGGAGACCGGCCAGGTCGTCATCTTCCACACCCGCGCCACCATCTTCGCGACCGGCGGTGCCGGCCGTATCTTCTACTCCTCGACCAACGCCTTCATCAACACCGGTGACGGCCTGGGCATGGCGGCACGTGCCGGCATCCCGCTCGAAGACATGGAATTCTGGCAATTCCACCCGACCGGCGTCGCCGGTGCAGGCGTGCTGATTACCGAAGGCGTCCGTGGCGAAGGCGGTATCCTGCGCAACGCCAACAAGGAACGCTTCATGGAGCGCTACGCGCCGAACGCCAAGGATCTGGCGTCGCGCGACGTGGTTTCCCGCGCCATGACCACCGAAATCAACGAAGGCCGCGGCTGTGGCGTCAACAAGGACTACGTCCTGCTCGACATCACCCACCTCGATCCGAACACCATCATGAAGCGTCTGCCGGGTATCCGCGAAATCGGCCTGCAGTTCGCCGGTGTCGATTGCATCAAGGAACCGCTGCCGGTCGTCCCGACCTGTCACTACCAGATGGGCGGCATCCCGACGCATTACTCCGGTCGTGTCGTGACCCCGCAGAACGGCGACTACAACACCGTCGTCCCCGGCTTCTACGCCGCCGGCGAATGTGCCTGTGCCTCGGTGCATGGCGCCAACCGCCTGGGTACCAACTCGCTGCTCGACCTGCTGGTCTTCGGCAAGTCGGCCGGCGACTCCGCCGTGGAAGACCTCAAGGCCGGCAAGGCGCATCGCGAACTGCCGAAGGACGCTGCCGAGAAGTCGCTGTCCCGCATCTCCGCCATCGACAATCGCAAGGGCGGTGCCAACGTGCACGAAACCCGTCTGGCCATGCAGCGCACCATGCAGAACCACGCCGGCGTGTTCCGCTTCGGCGACCTGCTCAAGTCCGGCGTCGAGAAGATCCTCGAAGTCGAGAAGGCAGCCCGCGAGCTCGAGATCAAGGACAAGTCGATGGCCTGGAACACGGCCCGTACCGAAGCCCTCGAAATGGAAAACCTGATCGAGGTCGCCAAGGCGACGATGCTCTCCGCCGAGGCCCGCAAGGAATCGCGCGGCGCCCACGTGCGTGACGATGCGCCGGATACCCCGGAATTCCCGAACGGTCGCAACGACGCCGAGTGGCTCAAGCACACGCTGTTCAATCCGGTCGACAACAGCATCTCGTACAAGCCGGTCAACATGCAGCCGCTGACCGTCGAACCCATCGCGCTGAAGACGCGCTCGTACTAATCGGAGAGATACATGAGCAAACGTACGGTTCAATTCAGCATCTACCGCTACGATCCGGACAAGGACGACGCGCCCTACATGCAGGACATCTCGGTCGAGCTCGAGCCGACCGACCGCAAGCTGCTCGATGCCCTGACCAAGCTGAAGGCGAAGGACGACACGCTGTCGTACCGTCGTTCCTGCCGCGAAGGCGTCTGCGGTTCCGATGCGATGAACATCAACGGCAAGAACGGCCTGGCCTGTCTGACCGACATCGACGAACTGAAGCAGCCGATCGTGCTGCGTCCGCTGCCCGGCCTGCCGGTCATCCGCGACCTGATCGTCGACATGACCCAGTTCTTCAAGCAGTACCACTCGATCAAGCCGTACCTGATCAACAACGATCCGGCGCCGGAGCGCGAGCGTCTCCAGTCGCCGGAAGATCGTGAAGAGCTGAACGGCCTCTACGAGTGCATCCTGTGCGCCTGCTGCTCGACCTCCTGTCCGTCGTTCTGGTGGAACCCGGACAAGTTCGTCGGCCCGGCCGGCCTGCTGGCTGCCTACCGTTTCATCGCCGATACGCGCGACCAGGCGACCAACGAGCGCCTCGACAACCTCGAGGACCCGTACCGTCTGTTCCGTTGCCATACCATCATGAACTGTGTTGACGTGTGCCCGAAGGGTCTGAACCCGACCAAGGCCATCGGCAAGATCAAGGACATGATGGTCGCCCGCGCCGTCTGATGGAACGCCAGGACTACGAACGCCTGCGCTGGCGTTGCATCCGCCGCGCACTGCTCGAACTCGACATCACGCTGACGCGTTTTCTCGACGACGGATTCGATCAGTTGACCGAGGAAGAGCAGGCGGCGTTCGTGGATCTGGTCGCGCTGGAGGACCACGACCTCTGGTACCTGATCAGCGGCAAGGAAGAATGTAACGAGGACGAGGCGCGTTTCGTGCCCGTCGTCGAAAAATTACGTAAGTGTTCAGTAAGGTTAGCGGGCTAATTTTGTAACGTTGACCGTATTTTGGCAGCGCAGTGATAACCAACACCTGTAAAGGGAAAAAACCATGACGACCGAACGCAAGGCAACTCTGAGTATCGACGGACAAGCACCTGTCGATTTCCCGATCATGTCCCCGACGCACGGCAACGACTGTGTCGACATCCGTACCCTGGGCGGCAAGACCGGCCTGTTCACCTACGACTCCGGTTTCCTGTCCACCGCCAGCTGCAAGTCCAAGATCACCTTCATCGACGGCGACAAGGGCGAACTGCTGTACCGCGGTTACCCGATCGAGCAACTGGCCGAGAACTGCAACTTCCTCGAAGTTGCCTATCTGCTGAAGAACGGCGAACTGCCGAACGCCTCCCAGAAGGTCAATTTCGAAACCACCATCAAGAAGCACACGATGGTGCATGACCAGCTGACCCGCTTCTACAACGGTTTCCGTCGTGATGCCCATCCGATGGCCGTCATGGTCGGCGTCGTCGGCGCCCTGTCCGCCTTCTACCACGAAGCCATGGACTACTCGGACGCCGAGCACCGCAACATCAGCTTCAACCGCATCGTTGCCAAGTTGCCGACCATCGTCGCCATGGCCTACAAGTACAACACCGGCGCGCCGTTCATGTACCCGGACAACGATCTGGACTACACCGCCAACTTCATGCGCATGATGTTCGGCAACCCGTGCGAGAAGTACGTGCCGAACCCGGTGCTGGTCCGCGCCCTCGACGTCATCTTCACGCTGCACGCCGACCACGAACAGAATGCCTCGACCTCGACCGTCCGTCTGGCCGGTTCGTCGGGCGCCAACCCGTTCGCCTGCATCTCGGCCGGTATCGCCTGCCTGTGGGGCCCGGCACACGGCGGCGCGAACGAAGCCTGCCTGCAGATGCTGGAAGAAATCGGCGACGTGTCGCGCGTCGGCGAGTACATCAAGCGCGCCAAGGACAAGAACGACTCGTTCAAGCTGATGGGCTTCGGCCACCGCGTCTACAAGAACTTCGACCCGCGCGCCAAGCTGATGCGCAAGGTGTGCAACGAAGTGCTGACCGAACTGGGCCTGGAAAACGACCGCCTGTTCAAGCTGGCCATGGAACTGGAAAAGATCGCGCTGGAAGATCCGTACTTCGTCGAGAAGAAGCTCTACCCGAACGTCGACTTCTACTCCGGCATCGTCCAGAAGGCGATCGGTATTCCGACCGAGATGTTCACCTGCATCTTCGCGC
>DKNF01000124.1 GCA_002470165.1 Betaproteobacteria bacterium UBA7395
GGGCGGCGGGCGGCTTCGGCCGCCGCCTGGCGGCGCCGACGCTCATCTTCCGCGGCCTTGGCGGCTTGTTGGGCGAGAATGCGCGACAGGCGTTCGACCAGTTGGGTCATGCGTTTCTCGTCGCGCTGCAGGGCACCGATCTCACGGCGCTGGGCGCGGACCTTGTCGGATATCTCGGCGTGCAGTGCCTTGCGCTCCTGGCGTTGTTTTTCCAGTTCGGCGTGATTCTGCTTCTGTTCGTTTTCGACCGCTGCCAATTCTGTCGTTCGCTCGCGCGTGCTGGCTGCCAGGCGTTCCTTCTGCCGGATGGTGTTGCGGATCTCGCCCATCATCTCGGCGCGGGCGGTAGCGATGGCGGAAAGGTAATGGAGGTCGCGCGCCAGCTGATTCGGGTCGTCGCCGTTGAGCAGCAATTGCAGCGAGTCCGGGTTGCCGCGCAGGTATTGGCGGTAGAGCAGCTTTTCCAGTTGCTGCTGCTGCTGGTTGAGCGTTGCGCCGAGCGCCGCCGACTGCGCTTCGAGCGCCTGCAGCTGGTTTTGCAGTTGTCCGCGTTGCTGACCAAGTTCATGCAGCTTGCGTTGCAGGCGGGAAATCTGGCGCTCCGATTCGCGCAGGCGGTCGGCGGCGTCGGCCCGGCTGCCCTCGCTGGAAGACAGTTCCTTGCGCAGGGATTCGATCCGGTTGCGCAGTTCGTCGAGATCGGCGCGTTTTTCTGCGACTTCGGGAGCGCTGGCCGCGCGTTGGGCATGCACGTCGCCGACGGCGCAGGCCAGCAGAAGCACGCAAGCGAGCAGCAGTCGCGGGAGGGAAGCGGCCGAATCGGCAGCCATGCCGACTGGAAGGTGGGGCATCAGGGAAATTCTGGAATCGGTTCTATGAAAGGCAGGGCTTATTCTATAATCAACCGTTCAACCAATCTGGGGTTTTATCTTGGACGCTCCTTCCTTCAATCTGATCGACAAGCAGGAACACATCGAAATGGCTGCGCGCGCGCTGAAGGCGATCGCCCACCCGTTGCGCCTGAAGATACTGTGTGTGGTCGGCGACCAGGAGGCGTGCGTGCAGGACATTGTCGAGCAGGTAGGCACCTCGCAGAGCAATATTTCCCAGCATCTGGCCATCCTGCGCGAAAAGGGCGTGCTGCTGACGCGCAAGGACGCCAATCGTGTTTTCTATCGGGTGGGCGATCAGCGCACCCTGCAGCTCGTCGGCATGATGCGCGAAGTTTTTTGTGGTGTGGAGAGTTAAGTAATGCCGATGGATTTCATCAACCAGAACATCCTGCTCGTTTCTATCGTCATCATCAGCGGCCTTGGTCTGCTGTGGCCGATGTTCTTCCGTCCGGTCGGCACCGCCGTCAATCCGGGCGAGGCAACCCTGCTGATCAACCGCGAGGATGCCCGGGTGCTCGACGTGCGCGAGAGCAGCGAGTTCGCCGGCGGACATATTCCGGATGCGATCAACATTCCGGGGGGCAAGCTGCTGGATCGGCTGCACGAAATCGAGAAGTTCAAGGACAAGCCGCTGATCGTCTGCTGTGCCGCCGGCATGCGCTCGAACAAGGCCTGTCGCGAGCTCAAGCAGAAGGGTTTCGAGAAGCTCTACAACCTCAGTGGCGGCGTCGACGCCTGGAATGCCGCCAGCTACCCGCTGCACAAGGGAAGCAAGAAGAAATGAACCAGCCGGTCCGGATGTACACCACCGAAGTCTGTCCTTACTGCGTACGCGCCAAGCGTCTGCTGAGTGCGCGCGGGGTCAGCGAGATCGAGGAAATCCGGGTTGATCTCGATCCGGAGCGTCGGGACGAGATGATGCAGAAAACCGGGCGGCGCACCGTGCCGCAAATCTTCATTGGCGAGACGCATGTCGGCGGTTGCGACGACCTCCATGCGCTCGATGCCGCCGGCAGGCTGTTGCCCTTGCTGGCCGGCGAAGCCTGACCTGATCAATCACCAGAAAGAGAAACATGGAACAGAACAACGAACAGCCGGTTTTCGGCATCGAGAAGCTTTACATCAAGGATTTGTCAGTCGAAGTGCCGAATGCACCGGAAATTTTCCTTGAGCAGGAAGCGCCGCAGGTGACGGTTCAGCTGAATTCGACCGGCCGCAGCGTCGGCGAAGGGACCTTCGAAGTCGTCCTGACCGTGACGGTGACCGCCGCCATCGGTGAAAAGACCGTGTTCCTGGTCGAAGTCGGCCAGGCCGGCATCTTCCGCATCCTCAACGTGCCGGAAGAACAACTGGAGCCGCTGGTTTCCATCGCCTGCCCGAACGTGCTGTTCCCGTATGCCCGCGAAGCGGTTTCCGACGCCGTGACGCGCGCCGGTTTCCAGCCCATCGTCCTGCAGCCGGTGAATTTCGAGGCGATGTACATGCAGCGCCTGCAGGAGCAGCAGCCGGCGCCCGACACCCCGCTGCAGTAAGGCCTGACCATGCGCCGCCTGTTCCCCGCTCTGTGTGCGCTGCTGTTTGCCTTGCCGGCAATGGCCAGCGATTACCGTTCGGTCGTGGGGCCGGCGGCCATTCTTTACGACGCGCCGTCGCAAATGGCGAAAAAGCTCTACCTCATCCGTGCGCAGACGCCGGTCGAGGTTGTTGTCCGCCTGGAGGGCTGGTTCAAGGTGCGCGATGCCGAAGGCACGCTGGCCTGGATCGAAGCCGCGCAACTGGCCGAGCGGCGCACGGTGATGGTCATTGCTGCGCGTGGCGAACTGCGCCAGGCGGATCGCGACGATGCGCCGGTGGTCGCCAGTCTGGATAAATGGCTGGTCGTCGATTACCTGGCGCCGGCCTCGCCGGGTTGGGTGAAGGTGCGCCACCGCGACGGTGCCACCGGTTTCATCCGCAGTACACAGGTCTGGGGCGCATGAAGCTGACGCTGATTGGTGCCGGGGCCTGGGGTAGCGCGCTGTCGATTGCCTTTGCCGACAGCCATGCGGTGACTCTGTGGTCGCGCGAAACCGACGTCGCCGAGGAAATCGAGGCGACCCGCGAGAATCGTCGCTTCCTGCCGGGCTATCGACTGCCCGACAGCATTGTGGTGTCTACCGATTTTGCGGCGGCGGTCGCCCAGGCCGAACTGCTCATCATTGCCACGCCGATTGCCGGTCTGCGACCGACGCTCGAACGGCTCAAGGCGCTCTCCTGCCGGACGCCGCTGCTGTGGGTGTGCAAGGGCTTCGAGGCAGAAACCGGCAAGCTGCCGCATCAGGTCGTTGCCGAAGTGCTGGGCGCCGATGCGGTTTGCGGCGCCCTGTCCGGTCCGAGTTTTGCCGAGGAAGTGGCTGCCGCCCAGCCGACCGCGGTGGCGCTGGCGGCCAACGATCCGCGCTTCGCCCGCGAAACGGCACGGGCGCTCCACAGCAACCGTCTGCGCATCTACGCCAACGATGACCTGATCGGCGTCGAGGTCGGTGGTGCGGTGAAGAACGTGCTGGCCATCGCGACCGGTGTCTGCGATGGTCTGGGCCTCGGACTCAATTCGCGTGCCGCACTGATCACCCGCGGTCTGGCCGAAATCGCCCGACTCGGCGTGGCGCTCGGCGGGCAGCGTGAAACCTTCATGGGGCTGGCCGGCATGGGCGACCTGATCCTGACCTGCACCGGCGACTTGTCGCGCAATCGTCGCGTCGGTTTGGGGCTGGCCCGTGGGCAGACGCTTGCCGAAGTGCTGGCGGCCCTCGGGCATGTTGCCGAGGGGGTGTATACGGCGCGTGAAACCGACCGCCTGGCTCGCGAACTCGATATCGACATGCCGATCAGCGCGGCGGTCGCGGCGGTCCTCGATGGTCGCCTGACGGCAGCAGCAGCCGTCGAACAACTGATGGCCCGCGATCCCAAGGAAGAGCTGGCCTGATCTTCCGGCCTAGACGGCGTCGGGGAAACCGATCTGCCGCCAGGCCTCGAAAATCGTCACCGCCGCCGCATTCGACAGGTTGAGGCTGCGCTGGCCGGCCCGCATCGGTAGCCGCAGCCGGCAATCGGCTGGAAAGGCATCGCGGATGTCGGGCGGCAGTCCGGCCGTTTCCTGACCGAAAACGAAGACGTCGTCGTCGCGGAAATCAACGGAATAGAGATTGCGACTGCCCCGGGTGGTCATCGCAAACATGCGGCGCGGCGCCAGTGCCGTCTGACAAGCCTGCCAGTCGGTGTGGCGGACGATGCGCGCGTACTCGTGATAATCCAGCCCGGCACGACGCAGATGCTTGTCGCTGAGGTCGAAACCGAGGGGTTCGACGAGATGGAGTTCGGCCCCGGTGTTGGCGCACATGCGGATGATGTTGCCGGTGTTGGGCGGAATTTCGGGCTGGTAGAGGACGACGGCGAACACGGTGTTGACGGTTTGGACGAAGCTGGCGATTAAAGCACGGATTCAGCCCTTCAGCGCACGCCCGACGACGGCGACGTGGATGCTGGTCGCGCCATGCAGGGCGAGGACGCGGGCGCACTCGTCGGCGGTGGCGCCGCTGGTCAGGACGTCGTCCACCAGCAGGATGCGGCAGCCGCTCAGGTCGCTGCCACAAGCGAAGGCGCCACGCACGTTGCCATGTCTGTCCTTGAGCGGCAGCCCGGCCTGAGGCGGCGTGGCCC
>DKNF01000086.1 GCA_002470165.1 Betaproteobacteria bacterium UBA7395
ACCGGCCTGCTCAACCGCCACGCCTTCGGCATCCTGATCGACAAGCTGCTGGCCAACAATCGCCGGGCGCCGCGTCCGATCAGCTTCCTGCTCGCCGACATCGATCATTTCAAGGACATCAACGACCGCCACGGCCACCGCATCGGCGACGAGGTGCTGAGCAACATCGCCCAACGCCTCAGCGCAACGCTGCGCGAGGCCGATTTCGCCGTCCGCTGGGGTGGGGAAGAGTTCCTGATGGTCCTGCCGGGCTGCCCGCTCAACGAAGCGCTCGCCGTCGCCGAGAAGCTGCGTCACGCCATTGCCAGCACCCAGCTGGCGCCGGGCGAACCAACCATCCGCATCACCCTGAGCCTGGGCGTCAGCGAACTCGACGACAACGAAACCGCCGACCACGCCATCAGCCGGGCCGACGATGCGCTTTATGCGGCCAAGCGGGCCGGCCGCAACCAGGTCTCGGCGGCCCCGCCGCTGGGCTGATCAGACGTCGGAGAGCAGGTCGCGCGCCGCCGCGCCAGGCGGTTCGGCCAGGCCGAGATGGCGGTAGATGGCCGGCGTGGCAATCCGCCCGCGCAAGGTCCGTTGCAGGTAACCCTGCTGAATCAGGTAGGGTTCGAGCACATCCTCGATCGTATCGCGCGCCTCGCCGATGGCCGCCGCCAGATTGTCCACACCGACCGGACCACCACCGAACTTGTCGATGACGGCGTGCAGCAGCTTGCGGTCCATCAGGTCGAGACCGGCCGGATCGACGTCGAGCATGTGCAGCGCCCGGTCGGCAATGTCGCGGCCGATACTGCCGTCGCCCTTCACTTCGGCGTAGTCGCGCACCCGGCGCAACAGGCGGTTGGCGATACGCGGCGTGCCGCGCGAGCGCCTGGCGATTTCCAGCGCACCGGCCGGATCGATCGGCGCGTTCAGGAGCGTCGCCGAACGGGTGACGATGCTCTGCAATTCCTCGGCGTTGTAGAACTCCAGGCGGGCAACGATGCCGAAGCGGTCGCGCAGCGGATTGGTCAGCATGCCGGCGCGGGTGGTCGCGCCGACCAGCGTGAACGGCGGCAGGTCGAGCTTGACCGAACGCGCCGCCGGGCCTTCGCCGATCATGATGTCGATCTGGAAATCCTCCAGCGCCGGGTAGAGGATTTCCTCGACGACGGGTGACAGGCGGTGGATTTCGTCGATGAACAGCACGTCGTGCGGTTCGAGATTGGTCAGGATCGCCGCCAGATCGCCGGCGCGTTCGAGCACCGGGCCGGAAGTCTGGCGCAGGTTGACGCCCATTTCGGCGGCAACGATGTGCGCCAGCGTCGTCTTGCCCAGGCCGGGCGGGCCGAACAGCAGCACATGGTCGAGCGATTCGCTGCGGTTGCGGGCGGCCTGGATGAAGATTTCCAGTTGCTCGCGAATTTTCTGCTGACCGGTGTAATCGGCCAGCCGCTTCGGGCGCAGCGCGCGTTCCAGCGCTTCTTCCTGCGCCGATTTGCTCTGCGGCGCGATGATGCGCTCCAGCGGCGCAAGCTTGTCGGTTTCGATCATGATGGAGATTCCTCGCGCAACCAGCGGGTCAGGAGCATGTGGCCGAGCGCCAGCAGCACCGGCCCGAGAAAGATGCCGATGAAGCCGAACACCAGCACGCCGCCGAACACCCCCAGGGCGACGATGAGCACCGACAGCCCGGCGCCGCGCGCCATGAGCAGCGGTTTGACGACGTTGTCGATGCTGCTGATGATGAACAGACCGTAAAGCGCCATGAAAATGGCCCAGCCGGTCTGGCCGTCGCCGTACAGCCACAGCGCCGCGCCGCCCCAGACCAGCGGCGGGCCGACCGGGATCATCGACAGGAAGAAGGTGGCAAAGCCGAGCAAGACCGGCGCCGGCGCCCCGGCGATGAAGAAACCGATCATCGCCACCGAGCCTTGTGCCGCCGCCGTGCCGACGATGCCGAGCATGACCCCGAAAACCGTGCCGCGCGCCTTGTCGACCAGGCCTTCGCCGAGTTCGCCGCCGAGCTTGCGGGCACCGCCGTACAGCGCCTTGGCGACGACCTCGCCGTCACGGTAGAGGAAGAACACCACGAACAGCACCAGCGCCAGTTGCAGCATGCCGTTGGCGGCAACCGCCCCGGCGGCCAGCAGGAGTTCCCGGGCCGGCGCGATGCCCTGGACGAGCAGGGCGTTGAGCGCTTCGCGGCTGCTCGCCACCTCGTGCCAGAAATCGATGATCTCGTCGGCAAACAGCGGAATGCCGGCAAACCAGGCCGGCGGCTCGGCCGGCAGGCCTTCCTCGAAATACGGACGGACCAGCTCGATCACGCGATCAGCGCCACTGACCAGCGCACCGGCCAGGAAGATCGTCGGCACCAGCAGGACGACGATCAGCAGCACGACCATCAGCGAAGCGCCCAGCGAATCGCGCCCACCCAGGCGCGGCAGCAGGTGATCGCGGTAACTCTCCCAACTGCACACCCAGATGATCAGCGCGAACAGCAGCGCGCCGACGAAAGGCAGCAGCACGGCGATGCAGCCGACAATCAGCAGCACCACCAGCGCGATCTGCGCCAGTCGCCGGGTATCGCTGTCGTTCAGCATCAGGCCTTGGACAACAGCTTGAGCGCCTGGCGGATGCCGTCGGAGGTGCCAACGTCGGCCGGCAACTGTTTCATCGCGGCGGCGGCTTCCTTCTCGTTGTAGCCGAGCGCCAGCAGCGCGTTGGAAATGTCGGCACGGGCGTCGTCGACGGCGATGTTCAGCGTCACCCCGGTGGCATCGGCCAGCTTGCCCTTGAGTTCAAGCAACAGGCGCTCAGCGGTCTTCTTGCCGATCCCGGGCACCTTGATCAAGCGCCCCAGTTCCTGCTGCGCCACGGCTGCCGCCAGATCATTGACCGACAGCCCGGACAGCACCGACAGCGCCGTGCGGGCGCCAATCCCGGAGACCTTGAGCAACTGACGGAAGGCAAAGCGCTCGGCCTCGCCGAGGAAACCGTAGAGGAAATGCCCGTCCTCGCGCACCGCGAAATGGGTCAGCAGCGTCACCTTTTCGCCGACCGAGGGCAGGTTGTAGAAGGTGCTCATCGGCACGTC
>DKNF01000089.1 GCA_002470165.1 Betaproteobacteria bacterium UBA7395
CATGATGATGTCCGGGTCCTGCCGCATCAGCGCCCGGACGCCGTCGGCGAAATTCAGATCGATGGCATGATGCACCTGCATCTGGTTGAACGCCGGCTCGACCATTTCGATCGGGTCCTCGATGGTGCATACATTGACTTCCGGCGTCGCCAGTTGCTTCAGCGTTGTGTACAACGTCGTCGTCTTGCCGGAACCGGTCGGCCCGGTGACCAGGATGATGCCGTTGGGCGCGGAGGTCATCTGCTGCCAGCGCGTCCCGTCTTCCTGGGAAAAACCCAGCGAGCGGAAATCACGGACCAGGACTTCCGGGTCGAAGATGCGCATCACCAGCTTTTCGCCGAACGCCGTCGGCAGCGTGGACAAACGCAGTTCGACCTCCTGGCCCCCCGGCGTCCGCGTCTTGATGCGACCATCCTGGGGACGCCGCTTTTCAATCACATCCATGCGCCCGAGCAGCTTGATGCGACTGGTCATCGCCGTCATCACCGCCATCGGAATCTGGTAGACCTGATGCAGGACGCCGTCGATGCGGAAGCGCACAATGCCGACATCGCGGCGCGGCTCGATGTGGATGTCGGAAGCGCGCTGGTCGAAGGCGTACTGCCAGAGCCAGTCGACGATATGGACGATGTGCTGGTCGTTGGCATCGAACTGCCGATTGGCTTTGCCGAGTTCGACCAGTTGCTCGAAACTCGACAGCGCCGATGCCGTTTCACCCTTGGCTGCCGCCTTCTTGATCGACTTGGCGAGGTTGAAGAACTCGACCAGATAGCGGCTGATATCTTCCGGATTGGCCATGACCCGGCGGATGCCGGTGCGCAGGATCTGGCGCAACTCGCCCTCCCACTCGCGCACGAAGGGCTCGGCCGTGGCAATCACGATCTCGCGGGTCGTTACCTGAACCGGGAGGATGGCAAAACGCGCCGCATAGGCACTGGACATCACCTCGGCGATGCCGGTGAAATCGATCTTGAGCGGATCGATGTGCAGGTAGTCGAGACCGCAACGTGCCGCCAGCCACTCGGTCAGGGCATCCAGCGTCAGCAGCTTCTGTGGGGGCTGCAGGCTGCGCCAGCGTTGATCGGCAATCACCGCCAGCGGGTGCTGCTTGGTGTCGCCGTGCAGGCGTCGCTCGGCCTTGAGGGCCGCGGCCTGGGCGGCATCGATCAGACCGTCGGCGATCGCCATCTCGAGAACCTCGTTCAGCGTGAGACGGTGTTCTTCAGGCGGATTGGCTGACGTGGAAAGCATCTTGACGGGAACCCCGGGCGCGAAACGACGAATGAATATAGCCGAAAAAGCCGCTGCCCGGGCAAGCCCAAACAAAAAACGGGGCCGCAGCCCCGTTTCGATTACTTGGCCGACAAGGCCATCATCAGGTCGTTGATGCGTTTGACGAAACCTGCCGGATCGTCGAGCTGGCCGCCTTCGGCCAGCGTTGCCTGTTCGAACAGCAGGGCCGCCCAATCGTCGAAGCGGGTTTCCTCGTACTTCAATCGCATCACTGCCGGGTGCTGCGGGTTGATTTCGAGGATGGGCTTGACGTCGGGCGCCTTCTGGCCGGCGGCCTTGAGCAGGCGGGCCAGGTTGCCGGACGGATCGTGCTCGTCGGAAACCAGGCAGGACGGCGAATCGGTCAGACGATAGGTGACGCGGACATCCTTGACCTTGTCGCCGAGCGCGGCCTTGACCTTCTCCAGCAGTTCCTTGTACTCGTCGGCGGCCTTCTCGGCTTCCTTCTTCTCGGCTTCGTCTTCCAGCTTGCCCAGATCGAGGCCGCCCTTCGCCACCGATTGCAGCGCCTTGCCTTCGAACTCGGTCAGGTGACCGACCACCCATTCGTCGACGCGATCGGACAACAGCAGGACTTCGATGCCCTTCTTCTTGAAGATTTCCAGATGCGGACTGTTCTTCGCGGCGTTGAATGTATCCGCGGTGACATAGTAGATCTTCTCCTGGCCTTCCTTCATCCGGGCGATGTAATCGGCCAGCGACACTACCTGCTGGTCGCCGTCGCCATGCGTCGAGGCGAAACGCAGCAGGCCGGCGATCCGTTCCTTGTTGGCAAAGTCCTCGCCGACACCTTCCTTGAGGACGGCACCGAAGGCTTCCCAGAATTTGGCGTACTTCTCCTTGTCGGCCGCGTCCTCACTGTTGGCCAGGCCTTCGAGCATGGACAGCACCTTGCGCGTGCAACCGGAGCGGATGTTGTCGATATCCTTCGATTCCTGCAGGATTTCGCGCGAGACGTTGAGCGGCAGATCGGCCGAATCGACGACACCGCGCACGAAACGCAGGTAGAGCGGCATCAGCTTCTCGGCGTCGTCCATGATGAAGACACGGCGCACATACAGCTTGATGCCGTGGCGGGCGTTGCGGTCCCACAGGTCGAAAGGCGCGCGCGCCGGGATGTACAGCAGTTGCGTGTACTCCTGCTTGCCCTCGACCTTGGCGTGGGTCCAGCACAGCGGATCCTCGAAATCGTGGGCGACGTGCTTGTAGAACTCCTTGTACTGCTCGTCGTCGATCTCCGACTTGGCACGCGCCCACAGCGCATTGGCCTGGTTGACCGTCTCGTCTTCGTCGGTCGTCACCTGCTCGCCGTCCTTCCACTCTTCCTTCTTCATCAGGATCGGCAGGGTGATGTGGTCGGAGTACTTGCGGATGATCGATTTCAGCTTCCAGCCGGAAAGGAACTCATCCTCGCCCTCACGCAGATGCAGGATGACGTCGGTGCCGCGGGAGGCCTTGTCGACCATCTCGACGGTGTAATCGCCTTCGCCCGTCGACTCCCAGCAGACCGCCTGATCGGCAGGCAAACCTGCGCGTCGGGAAATCACCGTGACCTTGTTTGCAATGATGAACGACGAATAGAAACCGACGCCAAACTGGCCGATCAGATTGGCATCCTTGGCCTGGTCGCCGGTCAGCGCCGAGAAGAATTCGCGGGTCCCGGATTTGGCAATGGTCCCCAGATGCTGCACGGCTTCCTCGCGCGACAGACCGATGCCGTTATCGGAAATGGTGATCGTGCGTGCTGCCTTGTCAAAAGCGATGCGGATCTTAAGTTCGCTGTCGTCGCCGTACAGGGCGCCGTTGTTCAGCGCTTCGAAGCGCAGCTTGTCGCAGGCATCGGAAGCATTGGAAACCAGTTCGCGCAGGAAAATTTCCTTGTTGCTGTACAAGGAATGGATCATCAACTGCAGCAGTTGTTTGACTTCGGCCTGAAAGCCCAGCGTTTCACGACTGGCGGTTGCGGATTCGGACATAGATGAAACTCCAGTGAAATCAGTAAGGTTCCCTGGAGATGGGGGCCGGAGCGCGAATTTCAAGTCCGCCGAGCGAACACTTTGCGCGTCCTGCAACGCAAAAACCCCCTCAGCGC
>DKNF01000282.1 GCA_002470165.1 Betaproteobacteria bacterium UBA7395
CGCCAGCGCTACTGGGGCTGCCCGATCCCGATCATCCACTGCCCGAGCTGCGGCGACGTGCCCGTGCCCGACGAGCAACTGCCGGTCGTGCTGCCGGAGAACGTCGAGATCACCGGCGCCGGTTCGCCGCTGGCGAAGATGCCCGAGTTTTACGAAACCACTTGTCCGAAGTGCGGTGGTCACGCCAAGCGTGAAACCGACACCATGGACACTTTCTTCGAGTCGTCCTGGTACTTCCTGCGCTACGCCTGCCCGGACAACACCACGGCCATGGTCGACGAGCGCGTCGCCTACTGGTGTAAAGGCGGCATCGACCAGTACATCGGCGGCATCGAGCACGCCATTCTGCACCTGCTGTACTCGCGCTTCTTCACCAAGCTGATGCGCGACGTCGGCCTGATCGGCGACCTCGGCGAACCCTTCGCCAACCTGCTGACCCAGGGCATGGTCGTTGCCCCGACCTTCTACCGCGAACTCGACGGCGGCAAGAAGCAGTGGATCAACCCGGCCGATGTGGACGTCGTCACCGACGAGCGCGGCCGGCCGACTGGCGCCACCTTGCGCGCCGACGGTCTGCCGGTGGTCATCGGCGGCACCGAGAAGATGTCGAAGTCGAAGAACAACGGCGTCGACCCGCAGGCGCTGATCGACCAGTACGGTGCCGACACCGCCCGCCTGTTCATCATGTTCGCCTCGCCGCCGGACCAGTCGCTGGAATGGTCGGATGCCGGCGTCGAAGGCGCTTTCCGTTTCCTGCGCCGCCTGTGGAAGACGACTTACGACCACGTTCAGGGTGGCCTGGTCGCCGCCTGCACGAGCAACGACGGGTTGAGTTCGGCCCAGGCCGACCTGCGCCGCAAGCTGCACCAGACCATGGGCAAGGTCGCCGACGACTACGGCCGGCGCAAGCAGTTCAACACCGCCATCGCTGCCGTCATGGAGCTGCTCAACGCCTACGACAAGTGCGATCTGGCCGATGCCGCCGGCCGCGCGCTGGCCCAGGAAGTCCTGGAAAGCGCCGTGCTCCTGCTCTTCCCCATCGTCCCGCACATCGGCCAGGCGCTCTACAGCGAACTGAAGCCAGGTGCCGACGCCGGCCTCGCCACCTTCCCGAAGGCCGACGCGGCCGCGCTGAAGCAGGATGAAATCGAGCTGGTCGTCCAGGTCAACGGCAAGCTGCGCGGTGCCATCCGCGTCGCCGCCGAAGCCGACAAGGCGAGCATCGAAGCCGCCGCGCTGGCCAATCCCGACGCCCAGAAATTCATGGAAGGCAAGCCGGCGAAGAAGGTCATCGTCGTTCCGGGCCGCCTGGTCAATATCGTCGTCTGAGGAAACTCGCATGCGCTACCCGCTCCGCTCCCTGTTCGCCCTGCTGCTCGCCCTTCTGGTCGCCGGCTGCGGCTTCCATCTGCGCGGCGCGGGCGGCAGCGCCCTGCCCTACCGGACCATGTACATCGCCCTACCGGAAACGGCCGAAGTACGCATCTGGCTGGAACGCTACATCCGCAGCAGCGGCGACACCGAAATCGTCAGCGACGCCAAGCAGGCCGCCGCCGTTTTCCAGCAACTCGGCGACAGCCGCCAGAAAACCATTCTCAGCATCAACGCCCAGGGCCGCGTCCGCGAATACCGCCTGCAGTTGGATTACACCTTCCGCCTGGTCGACGGCCAGGGCCGGGAGCTCGTCGCCCCCAACAAGATCGCCCTGACCCGGGACATCAGCTTCGACGACTCCAGCGTGCTGACCAAGGACATCGAAGAAGGCATCCTCTGGCGCGACATGAACAATGACCTGGTCAACCAGATCATGCGCCGCCTGAGCCTGATCAAGCCCAAGGATCCGACGGCAACGGAAGAGGACTGATGCTGCTCAAGGCCGAGCAACTGGCGGCGCACCTCGAACGCGAGCTGCGCCCACTCTACGTGCTCTACGGCGACGAGCCGTTGCTGGTGCTCGAAGCGGCCGATGCGATTCGTGCCCGCGCGCGTAGCGCCGGCTACAACGAACGCGAAGTGCTGACCGTGCTGGCACAGTTCGACTGGGGGCAGTTACTCGCCGCCGGCGGCAACCTGTCGCTGTTCGGCGACCGCAAGCTGATCGACCTGCGCATTCCCGGCGGCAAACCGGGCAAGGAGGGCAGCGCGGCCTTGCAGCAGTGGTGCCAGAACCTGTCGTCCGACAATCTGCTGCTGGTCACGCTGCCCGAGCTCGACTGGCGCGAGGAAAAGGCGGCCTGGTTCACCACGCTGGCCAATGCCGGCGTCGTCATCAAGCTGAATGCGCCACCGCTGGCCGAACTGCCCGGCTGGATCGCCGGCCGTCTGCGCCGGCAGCAGCAGAGCGCCGAACCGGAAAGCCTGAAGTTCATCGCCGAACGCGTCGAAGGCAATCTGCTCGCCGCCCACCAGGAAATCCAGAAACTGGCCCTGCTTTACCCAGCCGGCAAGCTGTCGCACGAGCAGATCCGCGACGCCGTGCTCAATGTCGCCCGCTACGATATCGAGGGACTACGCGAAGCCCTGCTGGTCGGCGACGTTGCTCGCCTGGCGCGCACGCTCGACGGATTGATGCAGGAAGGCGAAGCGCCGCCGCTGGTACTGTGGGCCATGTGCGAGGAAATCCGCGCCCTGGCAGCGATCCGCGGCGGGCTGGACAGCGGCCGCCCGCTCGATCTGCTGTTGAAGGATGCCAAAGTCTGGGGGCCGCGTCAGGTTCAGGTCAAACGGGCCTTGCAGCGTCTGAGCCAGAACCGCCTCGAAGCCGCGCTCAGGCATGCGGGACGGATCGACGCACTGATCAAGGGGATCGGTCGCGGCAATCTGTGGGATGAATTCCTGCAACTGGGCATCTCGCTGTGCAGGAGTTCGCGGCCGGCTTAAGCGGCCGGCGGCGCGGACGGTTCGTCCGGATCGAGATCTTCCCAGATGCAGTCGCACTCCCGGCGCACGTCGTGCAGCCCGGGTTTGCTGGCTTCCTGTACCAGGCACTCACCCTGGCACTCGTCGGAAACCACGACCAGTTTCATTTCAGCATCCACCTGGCGGTCACCATCCCAGTAGCTGCAGGTTGCGCAGACCTTGACTTCGGTCGGCAAAATCAGTTTTTCGGCCATCTTGTCCTCGACGGAAAGCCCTGTTGTCGTTGCGGTTAAGAGTTTACCTGCTTCTGGAAGTTCCCTGTAATTTGTCTGGCTATAATGTGTTTTTGCCTCATACCGACAAGCCCATGGACATCAAGGACTACATGCAGACGATCGGCCGCCAGGCCCGCGCCGCGTCGCGCCGTCTCGCCACCGCCACGACCGCCGAAAAGAACGCCGCCCTGCAGGCGATTGCCGACGCCATCCGCCGTGAAAAAGCCGCACTGCTCGCCGCCAATGCCGAGGATGTCGCCGCCGCCCGCGCCGCCGGTCTGGAGCCGGCCATGCTCGACCGCCTGACGCTGACCGACAAGGGCGTGGACAACATGGCCGAAGGCGTCGAACAGGTCGCCAAGCTGCCCGATCCGATCGGCGAGATGGGTGAGTTCAAGTTCCGCCCGTCCGGCATCCAGGTCGGCAAGATGCGCGTGCCGCTCGGTGTCATCGGCATCATCTACGAAGCCCGCCCGAACGTCACCGCCGACGCCGCCGCCCTCTGCCTGAAATCCGGCAACGCCGCCATCCTGCGCGGTGGCTCGGAAGCGATCCGCTGCAACCGCGCCATCGCTGCCCTGGTCCAGGAAGGTCTGCGCACCGCGGGCCTGCCGGCCGACTGTGTCCAGGTCGTCGACACCACCGACCGCGCCGCCGTGGGCGAGTTGATCACCATGCGCGAGTTCGTCGACGTCATCGTGCCGCGCGGCGGCAGGAGCCTCGTCGAGCGCGTGCAGACCGAGGCCCGCGTGCCGGTCTTCGCGCATCTGGA
>DKNF01000163.1:0-2765 GCA_002470165.1 Betaproteobacteria bacterium UBA7395
CTGTCGGGCGGCATGAAGCGGCGCCTGACCCTGGCCCGTGCGCTGGTGGCCGATCCGGACATCGTCTTCCTCGACGAGCCGACCACCGGCCTCGACCCGCAGGCCCGCCACCTGATCTGGGAACGCCTGAAGAAACTGAAGTCGGCCGGCAAGACCCTGATCCTGACCACGCATTTCATGGACGAGGCCGAGCGCCTCTGTGACCGCCTGATCGTCATCGATCACGGCCGCAAGATCGCCGAAGGCAGCCCGCGCGAACTGATCGCCGCACACATCGAACCGCAGGTCGTCGAAATCTTTGACGAAGCCGCCGGCACGCTGCCCGCCTTTGTCGACGCGCATCGCCAACTGGCCGATCGGGTCGAGCAGAGCGGCGAAACCGCCTTCTTCTACTGCCGCGACCCGCAACCGCTGCTGGCCGCGCTGGCCGGCGCCGACGGCCTGCGCTACGTGCATCGCGCTTCCAACCTGGAAGACGTGTTCATCAAGCTGACCGGGCGGGAGTTGAGAGACTGATGAACCGCCCCGGCTTCTTCCCCGTCTGGCAGCGCAACTTCCTCGTCTGGAAGAAACTCGCGCTGCCGTCCATCCTCGGCAACCTGGCCGACCCGCTGATCTACATGCTCGGCCTTGGCTACGGACTCGGCGCCATGCTGCCGGAAATCGGCGGCCAGCCCTACATCGCCTTCCTGGCAGCCGGCACCATCTGCGCCTCGACGATGAACGCGGCGACCTTCGAGGCCTTGTATTCGTCGTTCTCGCGCATGCACGTGCAGAAAACCTGGGACGCCATCCTCAACACGCCGCTTGGGCTGACCGATGTCGTCGCCGGCGAACTGTTCTGGGCGGCAACCAAGTCCTTCTTTTCCGGCTGCGCCATCCTCGTCGTCGTCACCGTCATGGGCCTGACCAACGGCCCGCTGGCGCTGTTCATCCTGCCGGCCATCGTCCTCACCGGCCTGGCCTTCGCCGCGCTGGGGCTGATCTGGAACGCGCTGGCGCCGTCCTACGATTTCTTCATGTACTACTTCACCTTGTTCATCACGCCGATGACGCTGATTTCCGGGGTTTTCTTCCCCACTGACCAACTGCCCGGCTGGCTTGCGCTGATCGGCGCCTGGCTACCGCTGGCCCAGGGCGTTGCGCTGGTACGGCCGCTGCTCGCCGGCGAGGTGCCGACCGACATCGCGCTGCACGTCGGCGTGCTGCTGGCGACCACGGCCATCGCCTTCGTCATCGCCTTGCGTCTGACCCGGCGCCGCCTGCTCAAGTAAAATCAACTGATGGAAAACCTGCTCGTCCTCACCAACTGCCCCGACGAAGCCGTCGCCAATGCCATCGCGCTGGCGGTCGTCGAGGAAAAACTGGCCGCCTGCGTCAATATCCTGCCGCGCGTCCAGTCCGTCTATCGCTGGCAGGGTACGGTCGAATCGGCGTCGGAAATCCCGCTGCTGATCAAGACCACGGCTGCCGCTTATCCGGCGCTGGAACAGCGGATTGCCGAACTGCACCCCTACGCGGTGCCGGAAATCATCGCCCTGCCGATTCGCCACGGCCTGCCGGCCTACCTGAACTGGCTGGCCGCCGAGACACGCCAATGATCATGCGCACGCTCTTCCTCCTCTTCGCCTTCCTGGCCTCGCTGGTCCATGCCCAGGAATTCCTCGATCCGCTGGTTGCCTTCAAGCCGAGCGCCCGGGCGCTCGACGGGGAAACGGTCGAAATCCGCTACGAGATCGCCAAGGATTACTACCTCTATGGCGACAAGTTCCGCGTCCATCCGGTCGACGACGGCATCGTCCTCGGGCCGCTGCAGGTGCCCAAGGGGAAAGAAAAGAACGACGAGAATTTCGGCCTGGTCGAGGTTTTCTACAAGGAGGCGGTGTTCCGCGTGCCGGTCGAGCGCAACAGTTCCGGCGAATTGCCGCTGCGCCTCGATGTCATCTCGCAGGGCTGCGCCGAAGCCGGCGTCTGCTACCCGCCGCAGACCCAGACCGTCGCCGTCGTCCTGCCCGACCCGGCGAGCACCCCCAGGGCGGCGCCGATGGCCAGCACCGCTGCATCCGGCGACGAAAGCGGCCTGATTGCCCAGACGCTCAAGGACGCCGGTTTCTGGACCATCCTCGGCATCTTCTTCCTGGCCGGCCTCGGCCTGTCGCTGACGCCCTGCGTCTTCCCGATGATTCCCATCCTTTCCGGCATCATCGCCGGTCAGGGCCATCGGGCGACACGGGGCAGGGCGCTGGCGCTCAGCCTCGCCTACGTCCTCGGCATGGCCGTCACCTACGCCGCCGTCGGCGTCGCCGCCGGCCTGACCGGCACCCTGCTCACCGCGGCGCTGCAGAACGTCTGGGTACTGAGCACCTTTGCGCTGGTCTTCGTGCTCCTGTCTTTGTCGATGTTCGGCTTCTACGAACTGCAGTTGCCAACCGCGCTGCAAAGCAAGCTATCGGAAGAAAGCGGCCACCTGCAGGGCGGGCGAGGCATTTCGGTATTCCTGATGGGCGCGCTGTCGGCGCTGATCGTCGCTCTCGACCGCTACACCCTAGAACACAAGCGCGCGGTCACCCTGCCGTTGCTGCGCGAACTACTCACCCAGGAAGCCACCGCATGAACCTCGCCCTTTTTGATCTCGACAACACCCTGCTCGCCGGCGATTCCGACTTCGAATGGGCGCAGTTCCTGATTTCCAAGGGCGTCGTCGATCGCGAAGTCCAGGAAGCCAAGAACGTCGAGTTCTACGAGCACTACAAGGCCGGCACGCT
>DKNF01000163.1:2878-3756 GCA_002470165.1 Betaproteobacteria bacterium UBA7395
AGCACTACAAGGCCGGCACGCTCGACATCGACGCCTTCCTCGAATTCCAGCTGGCGCCGCTGACCCGCCACCCGCGCGCCGAACTCGACGCCTGGCACCGCGAGTACATGGACCGCCACATCCGCCCGCTGATCGGCGACCAGGCGCGGGCGCTGGTGCGCAGCCACCTCGATGCCGGCGACCTGTGCGTGATCGTCACCGCCACCAACAGCTTCGTCACCGGCCCGATTGCCCGCGAATTCGGCATCCATCACCTGATCGGCACGATTCCGGCGGTCGACGTCAAGGACGGCGCTTTCTTCGGCACCTCGACCGGGACACCGTCGTTCCAGAGCGGCAAGATCGTCCGCGTCGAGCAGTGGCTGGAAGCGCACGGCCTGTGGTGGGGCAGCTTCGACAACAGCTATTTCTACAGCGATTCACACAACGATCTGCCGCTGATGAAGCACGTCCGCACCCCGGTCGCCGTCGACCCGGATGACAAACTGTGTCATCACGCCACTGAAATGGGCTGGAAAATCATCACATTGCGGTAAAATTCCCGCTTTTCGCAGCGCAGCATGCGCTTGACCCTCAGGCACCCGTGATCCGCAAACTCATTTCCCGCGTCTTCCGCGGCAACAAGAACAAGGGCAACCGGCATGAGCCGGCCGTGATTCCCGTCTCCAGCCACGGCATCACCCGCGACCGCCTGTCCAGCGGCAGCCGGCGCACCTGCGAAACGCTGCAGGCCGAAGGCTTCAAGGCCTACGTCGTCGGCGGCGCCGTGCGCGATCTGCTGATCGGCGCCGACCCCAAGGATTTCGACGTCGCCACCAATGCCACGCCGGAAGAAGTGCGCCGCTGCTTCCGCCGCTCGCGCATCATCGGCCGCCGCT
>DKNF01000165.1 GCA_002470165.1 Betaproteobacteria bacterium UBA7395
TGCTGCTGACCGCCTTGCTGACGCTGTTGATGACCCTGTACGGCATGAGCCGCGGGATGATTTCGCCGGGGCGCCTGTTCGCCGTGCTGCTGCTGGCCGAGGCCGGCCTGGTCGGGATGCTGCTGACGCTGAACATTGCCTGGTTCGCCTTTTTCTCGGCACTGGAGTTGTGGGCGGTGGTCTACCTGCTGCGTCGCTGGGCCTCGTCGCGGGCCGAAACGCAGGCGCTGGCGCGCTTCGTCCAGTACCAGGGCTTCGGCCTGGCGTTGTTCGTCGCCGGCTGTTTCGTGCTCGGCTGGGGGCATGCCGAGGTTTCCGGCGGGCGCTGGAGTTTCGACCTGTTCGACCTGACCGGCACGCTGCCGGCCGGCAAGTTTCAGACCGCCGCCTTCTACCTGCTGTTCTACGGCCTGGCCGTGCGCACGCCGCTGTTCCCGCTGCACGGCTGGTTGCCGAACATGGCCCAGCACGGCCTGATCGCGGTAGCGCCGGCACTGATGGTCGGGGTCAAGGTCGGGGTCTTCGGCATGGCCCGTTTCGTCTTGCCGCTGACGCCGGATGCCGTGCTCGACTGGCAGCCCTATGTGGTCGGCTTTGCCATGGCCGGGGTCTTCTTCACGGCCGCGCTCGCCTTCCTGCAGACCAATCTGCGCCGGCTGCTGGCCTTTGCCGTGGTCAGCCACACCAGCCTGCTGATCACCGGGCTGTTCAGCCTGCACGCTGCCGGCATCCAGGGGGCGATGCTGCTGGCGGCCAATTTCGGTCTGGCGGTGACCGGCATGTGGTTCATCGTCGGCTTCGTCTTCCGCCGCACGGGGACAACCGAACTGGGCGAGCTGTCCGGCCTGTTCGAGCGCATACCCTTCCTGGCTATCGCCTTCCTGATCTTCGGCCTGGCCATCGTCGGCATGCCCGGAACGCCGGGTTTCGACGCCGCCCATCTGGTGCTCGAGGCTTCGATTGCCCGCTTTGGCGCCTTGCCGACGGTGGCCACCGCGCTCGGCAACGTTGCCGCTGCCGGCTTCCTCCTGTGGGGTTTTCAGAAAGCCTTCCTGTCCCAGGAGAAGAGCGGTACCCACGATGTGGACCGGACCCGGCCGATCGAGTACGCGGTCTGTGGCATCGCGGTTGCCGCCTTGCTGGCCATCGGTTTCTTCACCGAGCCCTGGCTGCAATTGACCGATGCGGCAAGCCAGGCCGTGGCCGGGAGCTTCGTCCGATGAGCCTGCCGCTGCTGACCCTGATCGTGCTCCTGCCGCTGGCGGCGGCGCTACTGCTTTGCCTGTTGCCGGCTCGGGCAGCGCGCCGGGTCGCCTTGCTGGCGATGGCGGTGGTGCTGTTGCTGACCACCTGGCTGCTGTTTTCCTTCGATCCCGGCGGGCCGCGCTTCCAGTTTGTCGATCGTCAGCCGTGGCTGCCCGGCCTCGGTATTCACTGGTCGCTGGCGGTCGACGGCCTGTCGGTGCTGTTCCTGCCGGCGACGGCATTGCTGTTCCTGGGCGTGCTGGCGGTTTCCTGGCAATCGGCCGAGGACGCGCCGCGCCTGTTCCACGGCCTGTTGCTGGCGCTGCAGTCGGCGACCTTGGGCATCTTCTGTGCGGTGGACCTGATCCTGTTCTTCGTCTTCTGGGAGCTCAGCCTGGTTCCGGTCTATTTCCTGCTGGCGCGTCGCGGCGTGACCGTCGATGCGCCGCAGGTAGCCGCCCGCTACGTGCTGATCATGCTGGCCGGCGGTTTGCCGTTGTTGCTGGCTTTCGTCATGCTGGGCAGCCAGGCCGGCAGCTTCGAGTTGAACGTGCTGCTCGAACAGCCGCCGGCGATCGAAACGCAGCGCGTGGTGCTGGTCCTGCTGCTGTTTTCCTTTGCCTTCAAGGTGCCGCTGGTGCCTTTGCATACCTGGCTGCCGCAGTTTGCGCTCGCAGCGCCGGGAACGCTGACGGCGCTATTGCTGGGTCTGAAGGTCGGCGGTTTTGCGCTGGTTCGCCTGGCCATCCCGCTAGCCCCGGATGCTGCGCAGGAATGGCACTGGCTGCTGGCCGGGCTGGGGACGGTGACGCTGCTGTACGGTGCGGTCGGCATCCTGGCGCACAGCAATCTGCGGGTTGGCCTGGCCTACGCCAGCATCTGCCATGTCGGGCTGGCCACGCTCGGCTTGTCCACGCTGTCGGCGCAGGGCGTGCAGGGGGCGGTGTCGCTGCTGCTCAGTTTCTCGGTGGCGACCGGCGGTGCGCTGTTGCTGATCGAATGCCTGCGCCTGCGGACCGGTTCGACCGACGTGCAGGCGCTCGGCGGGGTCGCCAAAACCATGCCGCTGCTGGCGGCCGGTGTCCTGATCTGCGGGCTGGCCGGCGTCGGTATGCCGGGAACCAGCAGTTTCCCGGGCGAGTTCCTGCTCATCCTGGCGGCGCTCGACCGTTACACCGGTGCCGGCATGGCCGCGTTGTTCGGTCTGGCGATTGCCGCCGGGGCTTTCCTGGCGCTCTATCGCAAGGCCTTCTACGGGCCGGCCAGCCGGCCGGCGGTGCTGGCCGCCGGCGATCTGGTATGGCGCGAATGGCTGGTGCTGATTGCCTTGGTCGCGATGATCGTCGGTATCGGCATCTACCCGGCGCCGTGGCTGGACATCGTGCGGCCGGCAGCGGAAGCCTGGGCCGCCGCCATCGCTGCCTGAGTTCCCGACGATGATGAAGGATACGAACGCCGTACCGCGTTGCCGCGACTGCCGGCACTACTACATCACCTTTGACCGGAATTTTCCCTACGGTTGCCGCGAGCTCGGTTTCAAGAGCGCGCGCGAACCGATGCGCGACGTCATCGAGTCGTCGGGCGAGGTTTGTCTGTATTTTTCACCGGGCAAGCCGAAGCGGCCGCGCTGATCAGGCTTTCTTGACGAATTCCGATTTCAGCTGCATGGCGCCGATGCCGTCGATCTTGCAGTCGATGTCGTGATCGCCGTCGACCAGGCGGATGTTGCGGACCTTGGTGCCGACCTTGACCACCGACGACGATCCCTTGATCTTCAGGTCCTTGATCACGGTGACGCTGTCGCCGTCCTTCAACTCGTTGCCGTTGGCGTCACGCCAGACCTTGCTTTCCTCGACCTCGGCGGCTGGGGCGTCCTTGCTCCACTCGTGGGCGCATTCGGGGCAGATGTAGAGCGGGCCGTCCTCGTAGGTGAAGGCGGAGTTACATTGGGGGCAGTTGGGCAATTGGCTCATGGTTCTCTCAATAATCCTCGTCGTGGCTGCCCATCAGATTGGGCAGCAGGTCGCGGGCGCGCTGCATGGCGTGTTCGATATCCACGCCGACATTGGCCGGGCCGACCGCATCGATGAAGCCGGAGCGCTGAAGCAGCGATCCGGGTTGGGCGTTGAGGCCGCACAGCATCAGCGTGCAGCCGCGTTTTTCCAGCTTGTCGCGCAGGTTTTCCAGGCCTTCGAGACCGGTGGTGTCGAGCTGGACCAGGCGGGTCATGTCGAGGATGACGATTTCCGGGTGGCCGGCGCGCGGGTCGAGCAATTCCTCTAGCTTGTTCACTGCGCCGAAGAACAGCGAGCCGAACATCTGCCACGCGGCAACGCGCAGCGTGCCGTCCGGATAGAGCAGTTCGGGGTCCTGGGCGGCTTCGTCGAGCGGCAGGCGCTCGATGCGGGTCAGTTCCGACATGCGGTAGATGAAGAACAGGCAGGCCAGCACCATGCCCAGTTCGACGGCGATGGTCAGGTCGAAGAGCACGGTGACGAAGAAGGTGGCCAGCAGGATGATCCGGTAATTCCACGAATAGCGGCGCAGTTCCTTGAACTCGTGCCATTCGCCCATGTTGATGGCGACCACCATGACGATGGCCGACAGCGTCGCCAGCGGCACGTAGGCGGCCAGCGGCGCGGCGATCAGGACGATGCCGAGCAGGGTGAGCGCGTGAATGATGCCGGCGACCGGGGTACGACCGCCCGACTTGACGTTGGTCGAGGTTCGGGCGATCGCGCCGGTGGCGGCAAACCCGCCGAACAGCGGGGCGGCGACGTTGGCCAGCCCCTGCGCGACGAGTTCCTGGTTGGGGTCATGGCGGTCGTCGATCTGGCTGTCGGCGACGCGTGCCGACAGCAAGGACTCGATGGCGCCGAGCAGGGCGATGGTGATCGCCGGCGAGATCAGCTTGCCGAAATCGTGGATCGACAGGTCGGGCAGGCCGAAGCCGGGCAGATCCTGTGGGATGCCGCCGAAGCGGCTGCCGATGGTTTCCACCGGCAGGTCGAGGGCGAAGGCGACCAGGGTGCCGACGACGAGCACGGGGAGCGGGCCGGGGGCGCGGCGCAGCAGCGCAAAACGCTGGGCCAGGCGGTTATAGGAGAGCAGGAAGATGAAGCAACTGACCGACAGCACCACGGTCGGCAGATCGACGGTGTGCGCGTGCGCGGCCAGCACCTTGATCCGGGCGAAGAATTCGGCCGGCAGGCTGGCAATCGACAGGCCGAAGAAATCCTTGATCTGGGCCAGGAAGATGACCACGGCGATGCCGTTGGTGAAGCCGA
>DKNF01000169.1 GCA_002470165.1 Betaproteobacteria bacterium UBA7395
CGGCCCGACCGGTGTCGGCAAGACCACCACGACCGCCAAACTGGCGGCGCGCTGTGTCCTGCGTCACGGCCCGAGCAAGGTGGCCCTGGTGACCACCGACGGTTACCGGATCGGCGCCCATGAACAGTTGCGCATCTACGGGCGCATTCTCGGCGTCGCGGTCTATCTGGTGAAGGATGCTCTGGAGCTGCGTCAGACCCTGGCCGAACTGCAGCACAAACACATGGTGCTGGTCGATACGATGGGGATGAGCCAGAAGGACAAGCTGGTTCCCGAAATGACCGACATGCTCGCCGGCTGCGACGTGCAGCGCCTGTTGCTGCTGTCGTCCACCTCGCGCGGAGACACGCTCGACGACGTGGTCCGGGCGTATGCCGGCGACAGCCTCTCCGGCTGCATCCTGACCAAGATCGACGAGGCGGCCAGCCTGGCGACGCCGCTCGACGTGATCATGCGGCACGGCCTGCCGCTGTACTACGTCTCCAACGGCCAGCGCGTCCCGGAAGACCTGCATCTGCCCAATCGCGGCTACCTGCTGCATCGCGCCTTCAAGGACGTGCCGGAGAATTCGCCGCACAAATACAGCGGCGTCGAACCGGGCCTGATGATGGCGAATGCCGGCATGCAGGCGATGGGAGGCCGTCGTGGCTGATTTTCGCGTCGATCAGGCAGCCGGTTTGCGCCGTATGCTCGGCGGCAGCGGTCTGCAGGTGATCACTTTTGTTGCCGGGTGCGAAGGCGTCGGCCGCAGCGTGACCGTGGCCAACCTAGGCGTGGCTTTGGCGCGGCTGGGCAAGGAAGTTTTGCTGATCGACGAACATGCCCCCGGCGACGATATCGCGGCATCCTTCGGCATGCAGTCGACCTACGATCTGCTCAATGTCGTACAGCGCGAGTTGCCGCTGACCCAGGTCCTGTTGCGGCCAATGAACGGCCTGTCCATCCTGCCGGCAGCCAAGGCGGCACGCAAGCTGGGACGCCTCTCCTTGCATCAGCAGCAGACGCTGGTCGATGCGATGTCGGGCCTCGAGCGCGCCATCGACGTCATCCTGGTCGACGCCAGCATGGCCCATCCATCGGGCTTCTCGCCGTTCGGTCTGGTCTCGCAGGAAACCGTGGTCGTGCTGTCGGGCAGCAGTGCTTCGATTACCGAAGCCTATGCCTTGATCAAGAAGGTCAGCCAGGCCTTCTCGCGCCGTCATTTCCGCATTCTGGTCAACAAGGTGCGCAGTCAGGCCGACGCCCGTTCGATCTACGAGAATATCGCTCAGGTGGCGACGCAGCGCGGTGTGGCGGTGCTCGACTACGCCGGTGCCGTGCCCCTCGACGAATCGCTGAAGCTGGCCAGCCAGTTGTGTCGGCCGGTGTTGTTCCAGGCCCCGGACTCGCCGTCGGCAACCGCCTTCCGCGACCTCGCCGCCGATATCCAGTACTGGCAACAGGCACAGGGCGAGCAGGGGGGGGTCCAACATTTCCTTCAGCAACTGTTACACTTGAGCCAACGCATAACACCGAACATCCTTAGAGCCTGATGTACACCGCAGCGGGGCAGCCAGACCGGAATGAGTTGGTTCAGCGCTTCGTGCCGCTGGTGAAGCGTGTCGCCTATCATCTGATGGCCCGTCTACCGGCCAACGTGCAGTTCGAAGACTTGGTGCAGAACGGCATGATCGGCTTGCTCGATGCCATCGATCGCTTCCAGGAAGGCTTTGGCGCCCAGTTCGAAACCTACGCCACGCAGCGCGTGCGCGGGGCCATGCTCGACGGCCTGCGCGCCAACGACTGGTTGCCGCGCAACATGCGCAAGGAACTCCGGCGTATCGAACAGACCATCAATCAGCTCGAACATGCCCATGGTCGGGCGCCGTCCGAACAGGAACTGGCGGATGCGCTGGGGATGCCGCTGGCCGAATACCAGAAGGTGCTTCAGGATGCGCGCGGTCACCAACTCGTTTATTACGAGGATTTTGCCGGCGACGACGATGCGGATTTCCTCGACCGGCACTTCACCGACGATGACAGCAACCCGGCCAGCATCCTGGAGGACAAGGATCTTCGCGAAAACCTGGTGAAGGCCATCGGGCGACTGCCGGAGCGCGAAAAATTGATGATGGCCCTGTACTACGAACAGGATCTCAACCTGCGGGAAATCGGTGAAGTCATGGGGGTCACCGAGTCCCGGGTCTGCCAGTTACACAGTCAGGCCATCGCGCGTTTGCGCGGGCAGCTGGTCGGCGAGGTCAAGAATGTCGCCAGCAAGCAGCGCAAGGGGAAGGCGCTTGGATAAACTCAGCTTTGCCGGTCTTGTACTGGGGCTGGTCGCGATCATCGGCGGCCAGATTCTCGAGGGCGGGCATGTCAGCTCGCTGGTCCAGCCGACGGCGTTGCTGATCGTGCTCGGCGGGACGATGGGGGCGGTGCTGCTGCAATGCCCTTTTCACGTTTTCAAGCGCGGCATGCTAATGGCGAAATGGGTATGGGTGCCGCCGGTCATCGAGCAGAAACGCACCATCGACCAGATTCTTCAATGGAGCCAGTTGTCGCGTCGCGAGGGCTTGCTGGTTCTGGAAAACTACCTGCCGGGGATCAAGGATGATTTCACGCGCAAGGGGTTGCAGCTACTGGTCGATGGCGCAGAACCCGAGCGTATCCGCGAACTACTGGAAGTCGACGTCGACACTTACGAGGAGGAATGGCGCCAGTCGGCCAAGGTGTGGGAGTCGGCCGGCGGCTATTCGCCGACCATCGGCATCCTGGGGGCGGTGATGGGACTGATCCATGTCATGGAGAACCTCTCCGATCCGACCAAGCTCGGGCCCGGCATCGCGGTGGCGTTCGTCGCCACGATCTACGGCGTCGGCCTGGCCAATCTGATCTATCTGCCGATCGCCGGCAAACTGAAATATTACATTTCCCGGATGGTGGCCGCGCGCGAGATGATGATCGATGGTCTGGTCGGGATTGCTGTCGGTGATAACCCGCGCATCATCGAAAGCCGGCTGAAGGGCTATCTGCGCTGATGGGCCGTCGCCGCCGCCGCGAAGAGGAGCACGAGAACCACGAACGCTGGCTCGTCTCCTACGCCGATTTCATCACCCTGCTGTTCGCCTTTTTCGTCGTCATGTACGCGATTTCCTCGGTGAACGAAGGGAAATACAAGGTGCTCTCCAATTCCCTGGTCAACGCCTTCAAGAACACGACGGGCGAAGTGGGCGGTCAGCCCATGGCGATCATTCAGGGGGCGCCGATCATGCCGCCCAAGCCGGTGACCAAGCCGGACCGGCAAGCCCCGAGCCAGGCCGATGAAGTCAGGGGCGTACAAAGAGAAAAGATGCGCAACGTCGCCGGGGATATCCTGCAGGCCTTGCAGCCGCTGGTTGCCCAAGGCAAGGTACGGGTGCTCGAAACCAGCCGCGGCGTGACCATAGAAATCAATGACAGCATTCTCTTCGCCCTGGGGCAGGCCAGCTTGCAGACCGAGTCGATCAGCGCGCTGAGGGCCGTCGCGGCGGTGCTCGCCGATTCGGATTTTCCGATCACGATCGAAGGGCATACCGACAACGTACCGATTGCCACCCCGCAATTCCCCTCGAACTGGGAGTTGTCCGCCATGCGGGCGACCACCGTGCTGCGTCTGTTCAACGATTCGGGGGTGGGGGCCGAGCGCCTGACGGCGATCGGTTACGGGGAGACGCGTCCGGTGGAAACCAATACCAGCGCCGAAGGACGGGCACGGAATCGCCGGGTCAGCATCCTGATCGACTCGAATCGGCCGGAGGAGCCGACCGAACTGATCAGCAAGCCGCTATCCCAATAAAGCGGAAATCAGTCGGGGCGATGGTTCAGGCCGAATCGACAATGCGGCTGCCCGAGCCGGTGGCCGCCTGACCGTCGCTGCCATAAAGCGACGCTTCGCTCTGCCGTTGGGTCAGGATGTCGAGTGCTTCGCTGGTCCTGGCCAGGTGCATGGCAATCAGTTCGCCGTTCATGGCGTGGATTTCCCGCGCTTCGCGGGCGAGCGTAATCAGCTGTTCCCAGGATTGCCGGGCGGCAGATTCTGCCGGATTCCGGCGTAGCCACTCAGCCATGTCCTGCCGGCTTGACTGTGCCGGTGTCAGTCCAAGCAGGCGAAGCCTGGCCTGCTCCGAAGCATTCAGCTTTTCAACGAGATCGAGTTTTGTTGCACCGACTTCGGCTAGGGCATCGGTTTGACCGGAGGTCAGCAAGGATTGCTCTTCGCGCAGCACTTCGATGAAGCGACGCAACAGCGCCGTCTCGTCGAGCAATGCGCGGTGTAGCTGGGACATCAGGCCTTGCGTTGGCTGTTGACCAGATCGCGAGCCGTCTCGATCAGTCCGTCAGCAATGGCTTCCGGGTTGATCTGGAAACGACCCTGGGCGATCGCATCCTTGATTTCCTGAATCTTGCCCGCGTTTACCGGCGGCTTTTCGCCGCTCATGAGCGGTGCTGCCGTCTGGCTGATGCTGACGGCTTCGCTTGCCCGAGCGGTATTTTCCGGCGTTTTTTGCGGCGTATTCGCGGTGCGCAGCGGGGGCGTCTTGAAGGTCGAAGTGTCGATTTTCATGATGGGACTCGAAATGCCATGATTGTTGTACGTTATTACGGACGCTGCAGGCAGAACTTTAGCCTAATTCGTCAAAAGAATGGAGCCGTCTTCCTGGGCGATGCCGCTGATGGTCCTGCCCGATGGCATCTTTACCCTGGCCAGTTCACCGGCGGCGGCATGATTCAGCGCCTTGCCCTCCGCTCTCACAGCAAAACCCGTGCCCTGGGAAACGACGCGCACCGTCTGTCCCTGGCGGATGACCCGGGGGGCCAGCAACTGATGGGTGCGCAATGCCTGGCCTGCACCAATCGAGTTGCGCAAGGTCTTGCCGACGGCCTGTTCCGGCTTGATCACGGTGCCTGTTGGCAAGGCCCCGAGGTCCCCGCTGACGGTGGAGAGATCGTCGGCCTGAATGGTTTTGCCGGCCAGCAATGCCCGGCGGGTGGTGACATAGGTGGAGATTACCCCGATCCGGACAGGGACCAGGATGTTCCAGTTGGCGCCGGCCAGGCAGCGGATGCCGATATGGGTGCGGCCGATGTTGCGGGTATTTGGCGGTGAGTAGGCTTCGCGTTGGGCACAGGCTTGCAGCCGGCTGTCATCGATGGGTCCGGCTTCGATGTGAATCTCGCCGGCATGTCCGGCGGCAAGCTGGCGGGCGTGCTGTTCGACGGCGGCCAGAATCGCATCGCCCTCGCTGGCGGCGGCAGATGTGACGACGAGAAGTAGTGCAAGGGTACGAAAAAGCATCACCGAATTGTGCCCCAGCTTGTCCTTGGCTGAAAGTCTGGTTTCTGGCACGTACATTGCTTTTCTGGATGCAAATGCAACATCTGGAGAGTTTGTATGGCAAATATTCAAAGTCATGTCGAGGTTTACAGCAAAGCGATAGGTTTGCGCGTACAGCGCCATCAGTTGCTGGCCTCGAACATTGCCAACGCCGATACGCCGAATTACAAGGCGCGCGACTTCGATTTCAGCGCCGCCATGCAGAACGCACTGGCCGGCCGCGCAGCTTCTGGTGCGATGCCCTTGGCCAGGACCGCCGGTGGTCACCTCTCGGGTGAGGGCATGACCGGCAGCGCTCATGTTCAATACCGCAAGGAAACCCAGTCGGCAGTCGACGGCAATACGGTGGATATGGATGTCGAGCGCGCCCAGATTGCCGATAACGCCATCCAGTACCAGATTCTCACCCAGCTGATCGGCGACAAGTTCAAGGGCTTGCGTTCGGCGATGGCCGGCACGCAGGGCTGAGGAGCGCGTTCATGAGTCTGTTCAATGTCTTCAAGGTGTCGTCCAGCGCAATGACTGCCCAGTCGATGCGACTGAATACCGTCGCTTCCAATCTGGCGAACGCCGACAGCATCGTTTCTTCAAACGGTCAGCCTTACCGGGCCAAGCAGGTGGTGTTCGAGGCCACACCCATGGGGGGCGGCGAGATTTCCAAAGGCGTGCGCGTGCGTCAGGTTGTGGAAAGTGCTGCCCCGGCGCGGATGGTGTACGACCCGAAGAATCCGGCAGCCGATGAAAAGGGCTACGTCGCTTTTTCGAATGTCAATGTAGTCGAGGAAATGACCAACATGATTTCCGCGTCTCGTGCATACCAGACCAATGTCGAAGTCATGAATACCGCCAAGAGCCTGATGCTGCGCACCTTGCAGATCGGCCAGCAGGCCTGATGAAAATTCTGGAGGAATAGACCATGTCTACCGTTAGCAATGCAACGACCAAGACGCCTGCCGAAATATTCGAGTCGATTGCCGGCAAGGCAAAGGGTAAGGAAACCACCACGGCCCAGGATCTGGAAAGCCGTTTCCTGACCCTGTTGATGACGCAGATCAAGAACCAGGATCCGCTGAATCCCCTCGACAACGCCCAGGTGACCAGCCAGTTGGCCCAGTTGAACATGGTTAACGGGATCGAGAAACTGAACCTGACGATGAACCAGCTGCTCGGCGGTTATGCCGAGGCGCAGGCGATGCAGGCGGCAGGAATGATCGGCAAAAATGTCATGATTGCCGGCAATGCCTTGCCGCTTTCCGGAAGCAAGGCATTTGCCGGTATCGCCTTGACGGGGAATGCAGACTCGGTCGTGGTGACGATCAAGGATGCGAGCGGCAAGGTCGTACAGACCAACGAACTCGGTGAGCAGCAGGCCGGCATGTTCTATTTCGCCTGGGACGGCAAGAACGAGAACGGCGATGTCCTGCCGGACGGCAAATACACCTTCTCGGTCAAGGCGCTTGCCGACGGCAAGGAGGTCGAAGCGACGACCGGACAGATTGGCACGGTTTCTGCTGTTACTCGTACGAACAACGGTTTCCTCCTTGATCTGGGCGACATGGGCAATGTGGCCTTCAAGGACATCCAGCAGATACTTTGACGAGGTAGATCATGGCATTCCAACAAGCGCTCAGCGGCCTGAATGTGGCCGGCAAGGCAATCGATGTCACCAGCCACAATATCGCCAACGCGAGCACCGTCGGCTTCAAGGCCGGGTCGGCACACTTTGCCGACGTTTATGCCGCCTCGTTGAACGGCGCTGGTGCCAGCCAGATCGGTATCGGTGTGAACCTGGCGGCGGTGCAGCAACAATTCACCCAGGGCAACATCACGGCGACCAACAATCCGCTGGATATCTCGATCAACGGTTCCGGCTTCTTCCGCATGGACACCAACGGTGCGGTGACCTTTACCCGTTCCGGCCAGTTCCACCTCGATCGCAGCGGCTACATCATCAACGACCAGAACATGCGGCTGACCGGTTATCCGGCGCAGGCCGGCATCATCGTTCCGTCGACGCCGCAGCCCTTGCAGATATCGGCTTCCGATCTGGCACCGGTGGCTACCGGAACCAATGTCGCCAGTACTTTCCGCGGGGTCAAGGCCAATCTGCAGCTAGATTCGCGGGCCAAGGAGCCTGAGGTGCCTTGGGCCAACGCCGCAACGCCAACCGGGGCAACGGTCGGCGCCAACGTGACGGCCAACGGCGGTTCGGCGGCAGAAGCCGCAGCAGCGCTCGCCGCCTACGATGCCGCAATTGCCGGTGCACAGACCCAAGCCCAGGCGGCTCAGGCTGCCTACGATGCTGTGATCGGTGCCGGCGGTACCGTTCTTGAAGCCACGGCTGCACGTACGGCCGGTTTGGCTGGAGCCAATTATTCGCCGGATCCCCAGTCCTACAGCTACTCGACCGCATTGTCCATTTTCGACACGCTGGGCAACGCCCATACGCTGACGATGTTCTTCGAGAAAACGGCTGCATCGGGCGAATGGAATGTCCATTTCACGCTCGACGGAACGAGCAACAACTACATCACGGTCACCCCCGGGAATGCATTGACTTTCAATACCCTGGGGCAGATTGCCAGCGGTAATCCAATGAGCCTGCAGATCGACCTGAACAACGTCATGGGCGCGCTGGGGACGACCAACGGTGCCGACCCAGTGATGAACTTCGATATCGATTTCACCGGGACCACCCAGTTCGGCAGCTCCTTCGGAACCAATCGCCTGGAACAGGATGGTTATACCGCCGGCAACCTGATTGGTCTGTCAGTGGGTAACGATGGCGTCATTCTTGGCCGCTACAGCAACGGTCAGACCTTTGCTCAGGGGCAGGTCGTGTTGGCCAACTTCACCAATCCGAACGGCTTGCAGTCGCTGGGCAACAACCAGTGGAACGAGACCTCGGCTTCGGGGCCGGCGCTGGTGGGCGCACCCAACACCTCGAGTCTGGGTGTGCTGTCCTCGTCGACGGTCGAGGAATCGAACGTCGATCTGACGTCCGAACTGGTCAGCCTGATCACCAATCAGCGCAACTACCAGGCCAATGCCCAGTCCATCAAGACGCAGGACCAGGTGTTGCAGACCTTGGTCAACCTGCGCTGATTCCTGAGGGCCTGGCAACATGGACCGCCTGATCTATACCGCAATGACCGGTGCCAAGCATGTGTTCATGCAGCAAGCCGGTACGGCCAACAATCTGGCCAATGCCAGCACGATCGGGTTCAAGGCGCAGGAGCACCGTTTCCGCGCCGTCGAGGTCCAGGGCGAAGGCATGCCGACCCGGGCCTTTGTCGTCGATGCGTCGGTGGCCGACGTTTTCGACGAGGGCCCGCTGATGTTCACCGGCCGCAATCTCGACGTCGCCGTTCAGGGGCGCGGCTGGCTGGCCGTCCAGTTGCCGGATGGCAGCGAGGCCTATACCCGTGCCGGCAGTCTGGACGTGAACGTCAACGGCGAACTGGAAACCAAGGCCGGGCATCTGGTGCTCGGCGATGGTGGCCCGATCGCCATTCCGCCGGACAACAACATCGAGATCGCGCCGGATGGCACGGTATCGATCATTCCCGCCTTCGGTACGCCGAACAATGTCAACCCGGTCGGACGCCTGAAGCTGGTGAATCCGCCGGAAGGCGATCTGGTGCGCGGTGCCGACGGCCTGTTCCGTCTGCGTAGCGGCCAGCCGGCCCCGGTTGATGACAATGTCCGGGTGGCTGCCGGGGCGCTTGAAGGCAGCAATGTCAATGTGACGGATTCGATGGTGAATCTGATCAGCCTGGCCCGGCAGTTCGAATTGCAGATCAAGATGATGCAGACCGCCGATCAGAATGCCCAGCGCGCCGATCAGTTGCTGTCCCTCAATGGTTGATAGGAAAGAAAAATGATACGTTCCCTGTGGATCGCCCGGACCGGCCTGGATGCTCAGCAAACCCAGCTCGATGTCATCTCGAACAACCTGGCGAACGTCAGCACCAACGGTTTCAAGCGGGCGCGGGCGGTATTCGAGGACCTGCTGTACCAGAACATGCGCCAGCCGGGCGCGCAGACCTCGCAGCAGACCCAGGTGCCGACCGGTTTGCAACTGGGAACCGGGGCGCGGCCGGTCGCCACGGCGCGCATCTTCACCCAGGGCAACCTGCAAAAGACCGATAACACGCTCGATGTGGCGATCAACGGCAATGGCTTCTTCCAGGTCCTGCTGCCGGACGGGACGACGGGTTACACCCGCGACGGCTCCTTCCACAAGGACAACCAGGGGCAGATCGTCACCTCCGATGGCTACCCGCTGCAGCCGAACATCACGGTACCGGCCGATGCCCAGACTGTTTCGATCGGGACCGATGGCACCGTTACCGTAACCCAGCCGGGTTCGGCTGCCGCTACGGAAATCGGTGCGATCCAGCTGGCCAGTTTCGTCAATAACGGCGGCTTGCTCAGCATCGGCCAGAATCTGTACATGGAAACCGCGGCCAGCGGTGCGCCGACGCCCAATGCGCCGGGGGCCAACGGTGCCGGGATCGTCGTTCAGGGCTACGTTGAAACGTCGAATGTCAATGTGGCCGAGGAACTGGTGACCATGATCCAGACGCAGCGTGCCTACGAACTCAACTCCAAGGTGATCAGCACCTCCGACACCATGCTTGGACGATTGACCCAGTTGTAAGGGGAATAAGATGCGTACCCTGATCCTGTTAAGCAGCATCCTGCTGGCAGCCTGCACCACGGTGCCGCCGACCAATGTACATCAGCCGATGACGGTTCGGCCGGAGCCGCGTCCGGTGATGGCGACGGGCAATGGCGCGATCTATCAGGCGGCCAACAGTCGGCCGTTGTTCGAGGACCGGCGAGCCCGTTTCGTCGGCGATACGATCACGGTCAAGATCACCGAGAACACCTCGGCCTCGAAAAAGGCCAGCAACAACCTCACGCGCACCGGCAACCAGACCGCGTCGATCACGGCTTTCGCCGGTTTGCCGGTCGCTGGTCTGAACGGGCTCAATCTGGCCGGGAACAGCGCCACGAATTTCGCCGGCAAGGGCGATGCGGCAAACAATGCCGTGTTCAGCGGCAATATCACCGTGACGGTCATCGATGTCCTGCCCAACGGCAATTTGCTGGTGTCGGGGGAAAAACAGATCGCCATCGGGGCCGAACAGGAATTCATCCGGATTTCCGGCGTGGTCAATCCGGCCTTCGTCGACTTCTCGAATACCGTCGACTCGGCCAAGATTGCCGACGCGCGGATCGAATACAAGTCCTCGGGGCAGGTTGCCGACGGGCAGGTGATGGGATGGCTGGCACGCTTCTTTCTTAGTGTCTTGCCGTTCTAGTAGCCATTCCCGGAAGGTGCACCATGAAATCCTCTAACGCGCTCATGATCAAGGTTCGCAAGGCCTTGCTCTGCTGTTGCCTGCTGCCCTTGTTGGCAAGTCCGGCGATGGCCGAACGGGTCAAGGATCTGGCGACCTTGCAGGGCGTGCGCAACAACCAGTTGATCGGTTACGGTATCGTCGTCGGTCTCGACGGTACGGGCGACCAGACCACCCAGACGCCGTTCACCACGCAGGCCATGGGCAACATGCTGTCGCAGATGGGCATCAATCTGACGGCCGATCAGGCGACCAAGTTGCAGTTGAAAAACGTCGCCGCAGTCATGGTCACGGCGAATCTCGGCGCTTTTGCCCGTCCCGGTCAGGCCCTCGATGTCACGGTTTCCTCCATCGGCAATGCCAAGAGCCTGCGTGGCGGTACTTTGCTCTTGACCCAGCTCAAGGGCGCGGATGGTCAGGTGTACGGTATCGCTCAGGGTAACGTCATGGTCGGCGGTGCCGGTGCCGGCGCCGGTGGGGCGGCGGTGACGGTCAATCACCTGGCGGCGGGCAGAATCCCGGGCGGGGCGACGGTCGAACGGACCGTGCCGACGGCCCTGGGGCAGGGCGGATATCTCTACTACGAATTGGCCGAGTCCGATTTCGGAACGGCAATGAACATGGTTTCGGCGATCAACAAGGCCATGGGCGAAGGGACGGCGCAAGCCATCGACGGTCGTCGCATCGCCCTGCGGGCGCCGGATTCCGCCGATGCGCGGGTCAATTTCCTGGGCCGGGTCGAGAATATCGAAGTGCGCGCCGCCGTTGCTCAGGCACGGGTCGTGGTCAATCCGCGTACTGGCTCGGTCGTCATGAACCAACGGGTTTCTCTGCTGCCCTGCGCCGTCGCTCACGGCAATCTGTCGGTGGTGGTCGATGCCGGTCAGCCGGGACGCGGAGGCGCCGATGTACAGGTCAATCAGGATGGTGGCAGTCTGACGGTCGCCGCCGGTGCCAGTCTGGCCGATGTGGTCAAGGCACTCAACAGCCTGGGGGCCAATCCGATGGACCTGCTGGCCATCCTTCAGGCAATGAAGGCAGCCGGTGCGCTGCGTGCCGAACTCGAAGTGATCTGAGTCATGGTCGCCAAGATCCAGAATGCGCCGAATCGCGCGGCGTTTGACGTCCAGGCCTCGCAGGACCTGCGCAACCAGTTCAAGAAGGACCCTCAGGGCGGTCTGAAAGCCGCCGCGCAGCAGTTCGAGACCCTGTTTCTGCAGATGGTGCTCAAGAGCATGCGCGATACGGTGCCGACCGATGGTCTGATGCACAGCGACCAGACGCGTTTCTACAACAGCCTCCTCGATCAGCAGATGGCGCAGAACATGGCCAGTTCAGGGAACGGAATCGGTTTCGCCCGGCTGATTGAGCAGCAACTGGGGGGGCATCTCGGTGGCGCGCAGCTTGAAGATGGCATCGACGACCTTTCGGCAATGATTGCCGGCAAGGGTTTGCCGGCCGGCCTGCCGGCTGCCGGTGCCTTGCAGTATCGCGAAGTCCCGAGCAGCCTGCCGACATCGGCCGCCTATGCCCTGCAGAGTGCGCTGGCGGCCAACTCGGCCCGCAGTTCGGGTGAGGCGCCGACGTCGGCGCGGGACTTCGTCAATCAGCTCTGGCCCAATGCGGTTGAGGCTTCCCGTTCCACCGGCATCCCGCCGCAATTCCTGGTGGCCCATGCGGCGCTGGAGAGCGGCTGGGGAAAGAGCGAGATCCGTCATCCTGATGGCAGCAGCGCGCACAACCTGTTCGGCATCAAGGCCGGCAAGAGCTGGACCGGAAAAACCGTGGATACGCTGACGACGGAATACGTCAACGGTGTGCCGCAGCAATCGGTCGAGAAATTCCGGGCTTACGATTCCTACGCCGACGCATTCCGCGATTACGCCAACCTGCTGCGCAACAATCCCCGCTATGGCGGCGTGATCGGGACCCAGGATGGCACGGAGTTTGCACGACGTTTGCAGACGGCGGGATACGCCACCGATCCGAAATACGCAGAGAAGCTGTCCGGCATCATCAACGGACCGACGCTGCGCCAGGCATTGATCGGCTAATCCGCCCTAAACATTCCGGCGCCTGCGCCGTTAAACCTCATAGAGGTAAATCATGGGTACTGGACTTATCAGCATCGGCATCACCGGCATACGCGCGGCTCAACTGGGCCTGCTCGCGACCGAGCACAATATCGTGAATGCCAACACCCCGGGCTATTCCCGGCAAAACACCGTGCAGGCGACCAACAACGCGATCACCACCGGTTCCGGTTCGATCGGGCAGGGGGTTCAGGTCGTCACCATCAAGCGTCAGTACGATGCTTACCTGAATAATCAGGTCAACACTGCTCAGACCCAGGTCAGCAATCTGAATGCCTTGTACACACAGCTGTCCCAGATCGACTTGATGCTGGCCGATCCGGACGCCGGCATGTCACCGGCAATGCAGGATTTCTTCGCCGGTGTCCAGCAGGTTTCGTCCAATCCTTCGTCACTGCCGGCGCGGCAATCCATGCTGACCTCCGCGCAGACCATGGTGACCCGATTCAATAACCTCGATCTGCGGTTGACCGAGATTGCCAGGCAGCTCGATGGACGTATCGTCAGCGCCGTTGCCGACATCAACGCCTATGCGAACGAAATTGCCGACCTCAATCAGCGTATCGTGCTCGCACAATCGGGTTACTCCCAGCCGCCCAATGATTTGCTTGATCAGCGCGATCAACTGGTCAATGAGTTGAACAAGCTGATCAAGGTCAACACCAGTACCAACAGTGATGGCAGCTTCAATGTATTCATCGGAACCGGTCAGCAACTGGTGATTGGCGGCAAGACGGTGGAGATGACGGCATCTGCCTCCAGCCTTGATTTGACGCGCATAGCCGTTGGTCTGAAGACAGCAGGCGGCACCCAGGAATTGCCGGAGTCCTTGATCGTCGGCGGCGAACTGGGCGGCTTGGTCAGTTTCAGAAGTCAGTCCCTCGATGCTGCGGTGAACGAGCTTGGCCGGGTTGCTGCCTCGCTTACGCTGACTTTCAATGCCCAGTATGGTTTGGGGATGGACATGAGCGGGCGGATTGCCGGTGAAACGGGATTCGTTGGCGAACTGTTTTCCGTTCCGCAGCCGAAGGTCGTGCCAAGTGCAACAAACCAAGGCACAGGCGCATTGACGGCGAGTTTCTTGCCGCCGGTGGCACCGTCCGCACCTGACTACGCAGGGAATTTCTATACCAATCTGAGCAACAGCGATTATCTGGTGACGTTTGCTGCAGGCGGAAACTATACGGTAACCCGACAGAACGACGGCGTTGCAGTTGCCACCGGAACCAGCCCGGCCGGCGTCCAGTTTGACGGCGTTTCCCTGAATATTTCTGTTCCCGGTGCGATGGCCGGTGACCGTTTTGTCGTCAAGCCGGTTGCTGAGGCGGCCAAGAACATCTCGCTTGAAACGCGGGTTGTTGCAGATCCGCGGCTGGTGAATGCGGCAGCGCCAGTGCGTACGATTCCGGCGATTACCAATACCGGCGTGATGGTCATGTCACAAGGCGTCGTCGGGGTTGGCTACTCAATCCCGGCAACGCAGACTCTGGTGGCTACGGCAACTGATTTGACCGGGCTGACAGGAACCTGGGTCGCCACCTATTCCGACGGGACCGTCTCCGCGGCAAGTACTGGAGATATTCCGCTGACCAGTGGTACTGCAACGCTGTCGGGCATTACCTGGAACAATATGTCGTTCAGCATTACCGGGGCGCCCAATACTGGCGATCGTTTCGTCATCGAGCGTAACAGCGACGGTCTGCAGGATGGACGAAATGCCTTGAAGTTTGCTGCGCTGCAAACGGCAAATACAACGGCCGGTGGAACTGCAACCTATCAATCGACTTACTCACGGTTGGTTGCCGAGAATGGCATCAGGACACGGGAGGCCAAGGTGCGTCTGGCTGCTCAAGAGGCGGTCCTGACACAAGCCCAGAATGCCAGGGACTCATTGTCGGCGGTCAATCTCGATGAGGAGGCGGCAAATTTGATGAAGTTCCAGCAGGCTTATCAGGCCGCCGCAAAAATTCTTGATGTCGGTAACAAGATGTTCGAAACCTTGTTGTCGATCAGGTAAGGAGACATATCATGCGTGTCAGTACCTCGATGATTTACGGCTCCGGCTTGCGGGGAATGATGAATCTGCAATCAGAGTTGTACCGGACCCAAAATCAGCTTTCGACCGGGCGTCGGATTCTGACGCCCGCCGATGACCCGATTGGTGCCGCCGAAGCGCTGGAAATTTCGCAGTCGAAAGGTGTCAATACGCAGTTCAAGAATAATCAAGCGGATGCATCTGTCCAGTTGAGCTTGGCAGAGTCCATTGCGGGCAGTGTGGGGAACACCTTGATCCGGATTTCCGAGCTTGCGGCGGAAGCCGGGAATCCGATGCTTGATAATGCCCAGCGGGGTACGATTGCCGCCGAAATGAAGTTGCAGCTTCAAAGCTTGATTGGTTTGGCGAATACTCAGGATGGCAGTGGCTTGCATATCTTTGCCGGCTACAAGTCGACCACGGTGCCGTTTGCCATTAATACCACTGCGACGCCACCCTCGCCCGGAGATACCGCACCGGCATATTCCCTGGGCAATACCTATGTGAATTATTCCGGCGATGCGGGCACTCCTGCCTTGCAGGTGACCGCGTCAAAGGTCATGGCGGTATCCGAAAACGGCATGCAGTTATTCATGCAGGTTCGCGATGCCCAGGGCAACATCACCGGGCAAAGCATGTTCGATTCCGTCAAGAATCTGGTGGATATTGTCGATCCTTCGAGTGGCATGACTTTTTCGGCGAGTGAGCTTGAGCAGATTAGAGGAAATATCAAGAGCACAATTGATCACGTGGCCAATGTCCGGGCGTCTCTGGGGGCCAGGCTAAATGCCGTGGATGGACTTTCGACGACAGCAAGTGACATCGACTATCTCTATAAAGTTCGATTGTCGGAGCTGCAGGATCTGGATTTCACCGAGGCAATTTCCCGATTCACCCGGTATCAAACCCAACTCGAAGCCACGCAACTGACCTTCAAGCAAACCAGTCAACTCAGTCTTTTCAATATCCTGTGAAAACTTACGTTGCAGTCGGGTTGTCTGCCTTGGCGCTTTCGCTGAGTGCCTGCTCCTCGACGGGGGCGAGCGCCTTTACCTTGACCACCAACACCACGCTGACGACCAATGTGGTGCTTGGTGCCGCCGCGGCGATCTACCTGATTTACGATCCGCTGGCTCCCAACTGGGAAATCGAGGAAACGCGTCTGCCGGACGACAGCTACCGCCTGTCGATGAAGATGAAGCGTTTCCATACCGGCGGTTCCGGCGAGGCGATCCAGGTACTGAAGCGCCGTGCGCGGCAGTTGCAGGAGGAACAGGGGCATGTCGGGTACGAGATTGCCGGCTATTCGGAAGGCATCGATTCTCAGACCCTGATGACGCGCCGGGTGGCCGAAGGAACGATCCGCTTCGTCAAGCGCGAGGACGCCGATTCCTTCGCACTGAACGGCAGCTACTGAGCCGCCGGCAAGGCGAAACCGAGCATGGCCCGGATGGCGAAGTCGTAGAGGTCCTGTAACGGACCGGTCAGGTAGTTCAGGCTGACACCCACCGCCATGAACCCCCCCATCAGGGTTAGCGGAAAGCCCAGCGCAAAGAGGTTGAGTTGCGGTGCCGCCTTGGTCAGCACGCCGAGCGCCACGTTGGTGATCATCAATGCCACCAGCACGGGGAGCGCGAGCAGCAATCCGGCGGAGAATATCTTCCCGCCCAGTTCGGCGAGGTTGCGCCAGCTGTTCGGAGACAAGGCCTCCGGACCAACCGGTATGGCATGGAAACTCTGCGCCAGGGTCGAGATGTAGAGCAGGTGCCCATCGAAGGCCATGAACAGCAACAGGGCGATCAGACCGATGAATTCGGCCAGAACGGCCGTTTGTGCGCCTTCCATCGGATCGTAGAAAGTGGCGAAGCCCAGACCCATCTGGAAGCCGATATAAGTGCCGGCCATGTCGATGGCGGAGAATACGATGCGGGCGGCGAAACCCATGGAAATGCCGATCAGCACCTGCTGGCCAAGTATCCACAGGCCGGCCAGCGATGCCGGCTGGACATTGGGCATCGGTGGCAGCACCGGGGCGATGGCAATGGTGATGCCGAGTCCGAGGATCAGGCGGGTCCGCCGGGGAATGCCAGCGGTACTCCACAGCGGCGCAGTCGCGACCAGCCCGAGTATGCGGGCCAGCGGGAAAGCGTAGAACGCGATCCAGGCATCGATCTGCGCCAGGCTGAGGCTGAGCATGGGTCAGCCGATGATCTGGGGAATGCTGCCGAACAATCGCTGGATATAGTCCACCATGTACTGCAACATCCACGGACCGAGCAGGATCATTACGAGAAATATGGCGACCAGCTTGGGAACGAATTGCAGGGTCGCCTCGTTGATCTGGGTGGCTGCCTGGAAGATGCTGACGATCAGGCCGACGGCGAGGGCAGCCAGCAGCATCGGCGCCGACATCATCAGCGTGGCTTCGATGGCCTGACGGCCGATCTCCATGACGATGCCCGGCGTCATATGTTGAAACTCTGGACCAGCGAGCCGATGACCAGATGCCAGCCGTCGACGAGAACGAACAGCATCAGCTTGAACGGCAGCGCAACCATGATCGGCGACATCATCATCATACCCATCGACATCAGGATGCTCGCCACCACCATGTCGATGATCAGGAAGGGAATGAACAGCACGAAGCCGATCTGGAAGGCCGTCTTCAATTCGCTGATGACGAAGGACGGGATCAGGATACGCAAGGGGATGTCGTCGGGCGTTGCAATGTTGTCGATCCTGGCGACCCCGGCGAACATCGCGATATCGGCTTCACGCGTATGTTTTAGCATGAAGGCTCGCATCGGTACGACCGCACGTTCGCCTGCCTCCATGATGTTGATCCGGCTTTCCGACAGGGGGACGTAGGCCTCGGTGTACACCCGGTCAAAGGTCGGCGCCATGATGAAAAAGGTCAGGAACAGCGACAGACCGACCAAAATCTGGTTCGGTGGTGCGGTCTGGGTACCCATGGCGTGCCGCAACAGCGAGAGCACGATCAGGATGCGCGTGAAACTGGTCATCATCAGCATGGCCGCCGGGATGAAACTCATCGCGGTCAGCAGCAGCAGCGTCTGGATGGTCAGGCTGTAGGTCGTGCCGCCGGCGCCGGACGGGGTGCTGGTGATGGCCGGCAGGCCCCCGGTTGTCTGGGCAATTGCCGGGGTGGCCAGCAGAACCAGAGGAAGCAGCAGGGCGAGCTTATTGCGCTGCATTCTGACGCTCCCGGATGGCTTTCAGCCAGTCACCGAAGGCCGGTCCCTGGCCGCCGGCTGGTGTCGTGCTGGTGCCCTTGGGCAGGGTGTGCAGGGTACGGATCTGGCCCGGAACGATGCCGATGACCAGCCAGTTGTCCTCGACCTCGACCAGGACGATGCGTTCCTTGGGGCCGAGGGCGATGCCGCTGATGACCCGCATGTTGCCCTGGCCGAACATCTTGCCGCCGGAAACCTTGCGTGCGGCCCAGGTGGCGGCGAACAACAGGCCGACGATGAGCAGCAGGGCCAGGGTGGCCTGCAGATAGGTGCCGGCGGAAACCACCGGCGGGGCACTCTCGGCTGCCAGCAACGGGGCGGGCAGGATCAGCGATAAAGGAAGGGCGCGCAGCAAGGGAGGATCGTCGTCGGGTTTCGGGATGCGCTATCTTAAACCCAAATACCGCCGCCGCAGCGTTGGCGTGCTCAGCGGTTGATTTTGCGCATCCGCTCCGAGGGCGTGATGATGTCGGTCAGGCGGATGCCGAACTTGTCATTGACGACGACGACTTCGCCCTGGGCGATCAGGGTTCCGTTGACCAGCACATCCATCGGTTCGCCGGCCATTGCATCAAGTTCGACGACCGAGCCATGGGCCAGTTGCAGCAGGTTCTTGATGGTGATCTTGGTGCGACCGAGTTCGACGGTGATCTGGACCGGAATGTCCAGGATCATGTCCAGTTCGTTCATGACGCCGCCGGCGGCGCTTGGCGGCGCAAAGGAAGGGAAGATGTCGGCGGGTTGTGCCGCGGCTGCCGGCGTCGCGTCGATCGTCGTCTGTTCGGCCATGGCGGCCGCCCAGTCGTCCTCGCTGATTTGTTCTTCGGCGGCAGCGTTTTCGATGTTTTCCATATCTTCAGACATTCTTTCCTCCTGCTACGACATCTCCCGAACCCGTCTCAGGCGGCGTGGCAATGAACTTTTCGACGCGCAAGGCATACTGGCCATTCTGCTGGCCATAACTGCATTCGATCAGCGGGACATTATCCACCAGGGCTTCGACGCGCGGTGGGATCGTGATCGGAATCACATCGCCCGGTTTGAGCTTGAGTATGTCGCGCAAGGACACGGTACCCGAGCCCAGTTGCGCGACGATTTCGACTTCGGCACCCTGCAGTTGCTTGCGCAGGGTGACGATCCAGCGCTTGTCGGTCGACAACTGGTCGCTCTGCATGGTGCTGTACAGCAGATCCCGGATCGGCTCGAGCATCGAATACGGGAAACAGATGTGCATGTCGGCCGTGGCGCCGCCAAACTCCAGCGTGAACGATGTCGAAACGACGATTTCCGATGGCGTGGCAATGTTGGCGAACTGCGAGTTCATCTCCGAGCGGATGTACTCGAAAGTGATGTCGTAGACCGGTTTCCAGGATTTTGAATACTCGGCGAACACGACCCCGAGCAAGCCCTGGATGATGCGCTGCTCGGTGGCCGTGAAATCGCGGCCTTCGACGCGGGTATGGAAGCGCCCGTCGCCCCCGAACATGTTGTCGACGACCAGAAAGACCAGGTTCGGGTCGAAGACGAAAAGCGCCGTGCCGCGCAAGGGCTTGGCGGCAACCAGGTTCAGGTTGGTCGGCACTACCAGGTTGCGGATGAACTCGCTGTACTTCTGCACGCGGATCGGTCCGACCGAGATTTCCGCGTTGCGGTGCATGTAGTTGAACAGCCCGATACGCAGGTAGCGGGCAAAACGCTCGTTGACCAGTTCGAGCGTCGGCATCCGGCCGCGGACGATGCGTTCCTGCGTGCCAAGGTTGTAGGCGCGAATGGAGGCATCGTCGCCGCCGTGCTCTTCGGGCTCGTCGGTTTCCCCGGTGACGCCCTTGAGCAGGGCGTCAACCTCATCCTGGGAGAGAAAGTCGCCGGCCATGGCTCCTTACTGGATGATGAAGGAGGTGAAAAGGACGGACACGACCGGACCTTCCGGCGGGATGATCTCGCCCCGCTTGTTCTTGGTCGGCGGCTCGATGGCTGAATTGATCTCGGTCTGGATTTCCGCAGCCAGTTGCTCCTTGCCTTCCTTGGACTGCAGTTCGGAGGCCTTCTTGCTCGACAGCAGCAGGGTCACGTTGTTGCGGATGCGCGGCATCATCATGGCCAGCGTTGCCTGCGACGGGGCTGCGTCCAGTTCGACGGAAAGCACGACCTGCAGGTACTGATCACCGACTTCCGGCACCAGATTGACCGTGAAGGGATCAAGGTTCACGAAGGTGGGCGGTCCGGCTTCGGCCTTCTTCTTCTTTTTGGCCGGTTTCTTTTCCGTTTCCTCGGCGACTTCGTCTTCGTCGAGTTCTTCGTCGCTGCCGCCGCTCATCATCAGGAAGGCGCCGGCACCGGCTGCTGCCAGCAGGACCACCGCCAGCACGATGATGATCAAGAGTTTCTTGCTTTTCTTCGGTGCGCCTTCCGCGCCTTCTTCGGCTGGCTTGTTATCCTTGGCCATGCTTCTCCCTTTCTATCTTCTGGTGTCAGGCGAACAGATCAACCATTCCCCTGCCTTGGCGGGCAGGTAGCCCGGAGGATCCGGAATGCGTTGCTTGATCGGGCGAAAGTATAGCCTCTTCACCGTCGAAGCGGGGGGCGTTGCCGGCCTGTTGCGAGGATTCCTGCTGGGCCTGCTGCTGTTGCTGCGCCTGTGAGCCGACATTCGACTGTCCCAGGTTGATCCCCGCGCCGGAGAGCATGTCACGCAGCCTGGGCATGGCGTCTTCGATGGCCTGGCGAACTTCCTGGTTGGCAACAGCGAAGTGCGCGGTCATCTGATCGCCATTCAGGCTGATGTTGATCTGTATCGGTCCCAGTTGCGCCGGATTCACGTTGATCTGGGCGTTCTGAACGTCACCGCGAGCCAGCCAGACAACCCTTTCGCTGAATTGCTGTGCCCAGCGGGGATCATGGACCGGTGCCGGAACGTGGTGCTGCATTTCTCCCTTGCCGGTACCCTGCAGACGTTCGCCGGCGGTCGCCGGATTGAAGAGCGGGGCGTTCGTGGATTCGGTCTTGCCGGCAAGATTTGCCGTTTCGCTGCTGGCGGCCAGTGCATCACTTGCCGCCGCCCGGGCGGCGAGCATTGCCGGGTTGCCAGCGGCCGCCTTGTCGTCGGTCGGCACAAATGCCTTGCCAAGCCCGATATCGGTACGGGCGGAGCGGTCGCCGCGCACATCGGTGTCGTTGCCGGGGCGCTGGGCGATCATCTCGAAAATATTGAGCGCAGCCAGCGGCGCAGCTTCGCCGGCCTCGTCGCCGTCGGCGCCGAGCAGTGTGGCATCGCGATCCTTGCTGCCGGCGCCCAGTTGGCGATCCTGGGTGTTCGGCAAGGCAGCGCCATTGCTCATGCTGTTGAGCATCTGGCTGAAGTCGCCGAGTTGCCCGGCCAGCAGCGCGGCAAAGTCGATTGCGCCGGCGTCGAGTCCCGGCAAGGCCGAGGACGTGTTATCGGTGGCTGCATTGCCGGGAAGTGCCGCAGTCGGAATGACGGAGATGCTCATGTGAGTTCCAGATCAAAAGTACCTGCCCACTAAAAGCAAGCAGCGTGCCGGGCTATTTCTGGTCGTTTTTCGTATCGGCGACGAATTTTCTGGCCGAGAACTCGTCGAGCAATTTCTGCTCCTGCTTGTTCTCCTTTTGCTTTTCCCGGGCTTCATGACGGGTTGCCAGCGTACCGATGGCCTGGAGTCGGGTGTTCTGCTGTTTCCAGTGTTCCTGGCCCCGGCGGGTGCCGGCTTCGCTCTGGCGGACGATTTCGCGTTGGTGGCCGATGGCCTCGTCAATTCGGCCGAGGAAATCCTGGTAGTTGGCCAGGACTTGCCGGGTCAGCCCCTGGGCGGTGGCATCCCGCAATTTGTCGGCATACTCGGCACGGTACTGCTCGAGCATTTCCAGCCGGCTTCTGGCGTTCTGTTCGGCGGAAATGAGCTTGCCCAGATTGCGCGTGGCCTCGTCCGTACGGTTCTGCATCAGTTCCAGCAGCGGCTGCAGGGAGAAATTGGATGCCATGGTTTAACGCGTCAGCTGAACAGGCCGGACAACTGGCCGATGCTGGAGAGGAAGTCCGATTTTTCGGTCAGTTTCTGCTGCAGGAAGGCTTCCATGCGCGGGTACATGGCGATCGACTGATCGAGCACCGGGTCCGAGCCGGGCGCGTAGGCGCCGACGGCGATCAGGTCACGGGAGCGCTGGTAGCGGGAGAACAGGACCTTGAAGCGGCGGATGTGGTCGAGCTGGTTGTCGTCGATCAGATTGACCATGGCCCGGCTGATCGACTGCTCGATGTCGATGGCCGGGTAGTGGCCGGCGTCGGCAAGCGTCCGGGTGAGCACGATGTGACCGTCGAGAATGGCGCGTGCCGAATCGGCAATCGGGTCCTGCTGGTCGTCGCCTTCGGCCAGTACGGTGTAGAAGGCGGTGATCGAGCCGCCGCCTTCGACGCCGTTGCCGGCGCGTTCGACCAGTTGCGGAAGGCGGGCGAAGACGGATGGTGGATAACCGCGGGTGGCCGGCGGTTCGCCGATGGCCAGGGCGATTTCCCGCTGGGCCATGGCGTAGCGGGTCAGCGAATCCATGATCAGCAGGACATGTTTGCCCTGGTCGCGGAAGTACTCGGCGATGGTTGTGGCGTAGGCCGCACCCTGCAGGCGCATCAGCGGACCGGTATCGGCCGGGGCGGCGACGACGACGGCCCGGCGCATGCCTTCCTCGCCGAGAATGTGTTCGATGAATTCCTTGACTTCGCGGCCGCGTTCGCCGATCAGGCCGACCACGATCACCTCGGCTTCGGTGTAGCGGGCCATCATCCCGAGCAGGACCGATTTGCCGACGCCGGAGCCGGCAAAGAGGCCCATGCGCTGTCCGCGACCGACCGTCAGCAGGGAATTGATCGCCCGGATGCCGACGTCGAGCGGACGTTCGATGGCGGCGCGGCTCATCGGATTGATCGGGCGGCTTTGCAGCGGCCGGGCCTGGCTGGCGCGCAGCACGCCTTTCGCATCCAGCGGCCGGCCAACGCCGTCGAGCACCCGGCCGAGCAGTTCGTCACCGACCGGTACCTGTTTGGCGCGGTCGATGGCGCGCCGTTTGAGGTGGCCGGGCTGATCGACCTGGGGCGGCGGGCTGGGCGCGTCGAACGGGACCACCCGGGCGCCGGGGGCCAGACCGAAAACTTCGTCGGAGGGCATCAGGTAGAGCTTCTCGCCGGCGAAACCGACGACCTCGGCCTCGATGGGCGCGCCGGTCGTGGGGTGGATGCGGCAGGTGCTTCCCAAGGGGAGTTTCAGTCCCGAGGCTTCCATGACCAGGCCGTTGATCCGGGTCAGCCGGCCGCTGGGCCAGATTGCCTGGGCATTGCCGGCGCTATGCCGGCAACCGTCGAGGAAATCCTGCCAGCGCCGGCGATGGTCGGGCGGATTCACCGGATCAGCCATTTTTCGGGCTCGACACCGATGGCTTCGAGGACGCGCCGCCAGCGCGTTTCCAGCGTCGCGTCGATTTCGCTGTGACCGGCCTTGAGCAGGCACCCGCCGGGACTCAGGGTGCTGTCGGGAACCAGATTGATGCTACCCGGTGGGCCGATTTCGACAAGGCCCGCCCGCAGGGCGTCGAGATCGTCCGGATGGGCATGCAGGGCCAGGTTGCCGTGATGCAAGGGTAGGGCCTGCAGGGCTTCGCGAACGATCGGAAGCAACAGGTCGCGGCGGATTGTCAGCGTGCTGCCGAGGACCAGCGAGGCGACTTCGAGCGCCAGGTCCAGCGTCTGCTCGCCGACGGCTTGGTCGAGCTCGCCCAGCGATTGCCGGAAATTCTCGACCAGGGTGCGTAGCCGCGCGAGTTCCTCGTCGCGGGCGGTCTGCATGGCCTCGGCGGCGGCTTGCAGGCCTTCTTCGTAGCCGGCCTGATAACCTTCCTGGCGCGCCTGTTCGTGGATCTGTTCGATGTCGTCGGCAGTCGGCAGGTTGAGCGGTCCGGCGACAGCTTCGCCTTGTTCCTCCTCCACAACCTCGGCAATTTCGACCGGAGTTTCCGCCGGTTCCTCGACGACATCGTCCGGCGCATCGAAGGCATTTGCCTGCCAGCGCTGGTAAGCAGCCAGTTGTTCTTTCGGAATGATGCCGGCCATGGAATCAGATCATCTGTTCGCCACCGGCGCCGCCGAGCACGATCTGGCCTTCGTCGGCAAGGCGGCGGACGATCTTGAGGATTTCCTTCTGTTCGGCTTCGACCTCGGAGAGGCGGACTGGCCCCTTGGACTCCAGGTCTTCGCGCAGCATTTCCGCCGCCCGCTGCGACATGTTCTTGAAAATCTTTTCGCGCAACTCCGGCGAAGCACCCTTCAGCGCCAGGACCAGCGAGTCGGACTGGACTTCGCGCATGATCATCTGGATCGAGCGGTCGTCGATCTCCAGCAGGTTCTCGAACACGAACATTTCGTCGAGAATCTTCTGCGCCAGATCCGGGTCGTATTCGCGGATCGCGTCGACCACCGAAGTTTCGTTGGCGGTGCCGATGAAATTGAGGATTTCGGCGACCGTCCGCACGCCGCCCATCGCGGTGCGTTTGATGCTGGTCGAACCGGACAGGATTCGCAACATGGCTTCGTTCAGTTCGCGCAGTGCAGCCGGCTGGATGCCTTCCAGCGTGGCGATGCGCAGCACCACGTCGTTGCGCAGACGCTCGGTGAAATGGTTGAGGATTTCACTGGAGTGGTCGTGCTCGAGGTGGACCAGGATGGTGGCGATGATCTGCGGGTGTTCGTTCTTGATCAGGTCGGCGACAGTCTGGGCATCCATCCACTTCAGCCCTTCGATCCCCGAAGTCTCGCCGCCCTGGAGGATGCGCGAAATGAGGTTCGAGGCCTTGTCGTCGCCCAGTGCCTTGGTCAGCACCGAACGGATGTAATTGTCGGTGTCGACGTGCACCGCCGAGTGTTCTTCCATGTTTTTATGGAATTCGTCGAGCACGGTCTCGACCGTCGCCCGCGGCACGGTTTTCAGCGCCGCCATCGCATGTCCGAGCTTCTGGACCTCGCGCGGGCCGAGGTGCTTGAGCACTTCGGCGGCGTGGTCCTCGCCCAGCGCGATCAGCAGTGTCGCGCTCTTTTCCAGTCCGTCGTCACCCGGCATTGGCGCCCATCCAGTCCTTGATGATGTTTGCTACCGCCTTGGCGTCGGCCTGCGCGAGGTCGCGCGCCTTCTGCACCTTGGCCGCATAGTGGTCGATCTGCACGATGTCCTCGGTTTCGCCGTCCTCGCCGACGACGGCGA